>JAYYLR010000058.1:0-4037 GCA_036143955.1 Pseudomonadota bacterium
CCATGGCCAAACGGCGCCTTCTCGGCACGTGCCCACAACCCGTGCCGGTTCGGCACCATCACCAGAAGCCGTCCTGACCCGTCCATGACCCGCCAGCATTCGTCGAGAAGGCGGCTTGGATTCGAATCGAATTCAAGCGCGTGGATCAAAAGAAGCCTGTCGAGCTGTACGTTCTGCAGCGGCAGCTTCCGGCTGTTCACCAGAACCGTTCGCGCGGGACCTTTTGCCGGCCATGACTGTACGCCGAGCCGAAGCGGCATCATCAGGATCTGCCTTGTCGAATCCTCTGCCCGAACGACCGGTTGCGCGTAGCCGATCGCCGCGTTGCAGGCATTCGGCGCGCGGCTCCAGAATTCCGATACCGTCCTTCGCAGCCGTGCCGCGACATGCCGTCCCTGACGGCTCCGGTAATATTCCTGCAGCTGTGACGCGTTTTCGAACATCGCTCAGGCCAGATTCGACAGTTCGTAGGCAATCTGCCGGCAGTCCTCATAGGCGTCCGGCTTGGCCGTCCTGACCCGCACCGCAAGCACCCCGGGAAGCGCCGACAGCGAGTCGAAAAGGCGGCGTGCCAGCGTTTCCTGGAGGTCGAAATGCTGTGACCCGGCGATCTCGAGTATGCTGCCGCGGATCAGGTCATAATTCAGCGTGTCTTCCAGCCTGTCGGAGATCGGTTCCCCGGCGCCGGAAAGCTCGATCTCGGCATCGATCACAACCCTTTGCGGCGCCAGACGTTCGTGATCATAGGCGCCGATCCGGCAGTCGCAGGCAAGTCCTTCAAGCAGAAAGCGGCGGCGTATCATCTTTTTGTCTGTCTCCTGCCCGTCTAGAGGGTGGCGACGATCCAGTCCGGAACGATGCCACATGCCCTGATGGTATCATGCGCGCCGCCGTCGCTGAACAGTCCGTAGCCGGTCAGCAGAACCGCCTGGAGCCCGGCCGCGCGCGCGCCGAGGATATCGGTATGGAGCGAATCACCAACCATCGCCACGCGGCGGCGATCGAAGGACCTTCCTTGCGTTGATTCCAGTCGCGCGAGCACCAGATCGAATGCATCCTGATAGGGTTTGCCGTACCAGTGGGGCCGAACACCGGTCGCCTGCATGGCCCGCAGCGCCCAGTAACCGGGTTCGGCACTGAAAGCGCCGCCAAGCGGCGCGCTGATATCGGGGTTTCCGACCAGAAGATCGACATCGCCCCGCGACAATGCCGACTCGAGGCGGGCCTGCAGCGCCTCGTCCCAGCCGGCGGACCCGAGAAAGGCAAAGCAGTCGGCACGCTCGAAAAGATCCGGATCGGCAGCGAAGGTCAGTTCGCCAGCGATGCCAAGCTGGCGCGCCATCGGGCCAAGCGAAGCGACATGTCGGCTGCCCACAACCTCGGGAAGTGCGGCCTCCAGCGCATCTCGGCTGGACACCACCTGATGACGCGCGATCGGCAGTCCCCAATCACGATATTTGGCCCAGCTGGCGTCAGCGCCCTGTCCGGCGCCGTTCGTCAATACAGTTACGGCAACCTCCTGCGCCGCCGCGGCCTCGAAAAACTCGACAATGCCGTCGATTCTGCTGGCGCCGACATTGATCACCCCGAACCCGTCCAACACCAGCGCGTCGACATGGGGAAGGATGTCGACGAGCCGTGTCACCTCGCGTGGCGTGGGGATTGCCGCGCCGGCGGACGGCGCGAAGGGACGCAGCGCTTCATACATAGCGATGATATCGTCGAGCGTGATGCTGTCAGGCGCCGGGATGGACAGGCGGGAAGGCAGGTTGTTCATGGAACCCTCGGAACAGGAAGCTCAGGAAAGCCGCGCCGCGGTGATGAATTCGCCAAAGGCCTCGCACCAGATAATCAGCGCCGGAAACGCGCCGGCATCCACATCCTCCGGCACCGGCAGGATGAAATTTTCAAACGCCTTTACCGGGCCGATACCGACAGCCTGCGATTTGATAGCAAGGAAGGAGTCCTCATCCTCGACGAATTCCGGCATCAGATACAGGCGGTAGTCGGGGCCCGGGGCGATTCTTCCCTCAAGCCACACCCGCTCGCGGTTGATCCGGACCGTCCCCTCGCCCCAGTGGAAGGCGTCGGAACCGGCAAGGTCGCGGCTGAAGACGCCGCTTCGCTCGGCACTTGCCTCAAGCTGCGCAAGCGCAGTGCGGTCACGGCCGTCCTCGGCCGTCAGGATCGGCAGGAAATAGACCCCGAGTCCGAAACCGATCACGAGTCCGGCCAGGAATTTGGCCGTCCCGAAAAGGATGATGTGACGGCGTGCGAATTCGATGAGCGGTCGAAACATGGTCCTGGATTTTCCCCTGTGGCGTGCGATTGCTCTTGCCGGATTCTTGTGCCAGCATGCGCCGCATCATAGCCGATGCGATTGCGAAGATGCAGCCCTTCGTCACGAATCCGCATCACATTTGCGCAATCTCGCCGCCGCCCAATGCCGGGGACATGATTATGCGTCTCGAATCGCTGGAAACCTTCATCGTCGGCACGCCGCCGCCAGGCTTCGGCGGCCGCTATTTCATCTTCGTGCGGCTGACAACCTCCTGCGGCATCACCGGCGTCGGCGAAATCTATGCCGCAAGCTTCGCGCCGGAGGTGGTCTGCCACATGGCAGAGGACATCTTCCAGCGCTATCTCGAAGGTCAGGCGCCGGACCGGATCGAACATTTCTGGCGGCAGGCTCACGGATCAGGCTTCAGTCACCGCCCGGACCCGTCTGTCCAGGGTGTCGTGAGCGGGCTGGAAATGGCCTGCTGGGACATCGTCGGCAAGGCCCTCGACCGCCCCGTGCATGCGCTTCTCGGCGGGCTGGTTAATGAGAGGCTGAGGACCTACACCTACCTCTATCCGGGGCCGGACCAGGACGCGGCAGATTTTTACAAGGACGCCACCGCAAGCGCCGAGACGGCCTCTTTACGCGTTGCCGAGGGCTTCACCGCGGTCAAATTCGACCCGTCGGGCCAGTACACCGTCTATGACGGGCGCATGCCCGACCTTGAGGCGCTGGAACGGAGCGAACGCTTCTGCCGCGAAATTCGTGCCGCCGTCGGGGATTCCGCCGATATGCTGTTCGGGACACACGGGCAGTTTACGGCCGCCGGCGCCCTGCGTCTTGCACAGCGCCTCGAGCCCTACGACCCGCTCTGGCTCGAGGAGCCCTGTCCGCCCGACATGCCCGAGGAAATGGCGAAGGTCGCGGCAGGCACGACAATCCCGGTCGCCACCGGCGAACGCCTGTGCAGCAAATTCGAGTTCGCGCGGGTACTGGATCACGGCGCCGCAGCAATCCTGCAGCCCGACCTTGGCCGTGCCGGCGGCATTCTGGAAGGAAAGAAGATCGCGGCGATGGCCGAAACGCGCTACGTGCAGATTGCGCCACATCTCTATTGCGGGCCCATTGTTGCCGCGGCGAACGTCCAGCTTGCCGCCTGTATCCCGAACTTCCTGATACTCGAATCCATCGGCAGAATGGACGGGTTCCACGCTGAGTTGCTGAAAACGCCGCTCCGCTGGGAGGACGGATACATCCTGCCGCCGACCGCGCCGGGTCTCGGCGTGGAGCTGAATGACGATGTCGTGGCGGCGCATCCCTGGCAGGGCGACAGGCTGCATCTCGAGATGGGTGACGCGCCGCACGACCCGCGGCGACACGGCCCCTTCGCCGGCGGCTGATACCGACGTCAGGTCACCGCCATATCCGCCTGAAATCCCAACGCTATGGCGCGATTGCGGTCTTGACACGCGTGCATCGAGGCGTATA
The DNA here is from genome assembly GCA_036143955.1 of Pseudomonadota bacterium. Lineage (GTDB taxonomy): Bacteria > Pseudomonadota > Alphaproteobacteria > Puniceispirillales > Puniceispirillaceae > UBA8309. Next base: position 3,770 of record JAYYLR010000058.1, read on the forward strand.
TTCCAGCGCAATCCGCTTTGGGGTTCCAGAGCGGTATGTTTTTGCTTTCCGCCCACCCGGGTATCGGCAGCCCGAACCAGGCGTTGAATGCGCCGCGGTGCCGGAGGCCAGAGGGACGGCACCAGCCGGTGAGAGGGACGGAAAGAACGAGGATGGAAGCCATGTATGCGTTGGTAAGAACAGGCGGCAAGCAGTATCGCGTATCGAAGGACGATACGATTCTTGTCGAGCGGATCGCCGCTGACGAAGGGTCGGAAGTGATTCTCGA
>JAYYLR010000059.1:0-3470 GCA_036143955.1 Pseudomonadota bacterium
AGAGCCTGCAGGTCGAGGCCGGCGCGCTTGTCCGCGTCGTCACCCGCCGCGGCGAGATCGAGCTGGCGGCGCGGATCGACCCGAAGCTGCCGAGCGGGCTGATCTTCGTTCCCTTCTGCTTCTACGAGGCACCGGCGAACTACCTGACCAATCCGGCGCTGGATCCCTTCGGCAAGATCCCGGAACTGAAGTTCGCCGCAGCGCGGATCGAGGTGCCGGCGGCGGAATAGGCGCCTGCCCGGCGGCGCGGCCCGGGCCTGTCCCGGGCTTTGGTGCAAATCGTCACATGTGTGTGAGCGCCGGTTTTCTTCGTACCGGCGATCGCCTATTCTCCGCCCATAAAGGTGCCAGTTCAATACAGACCAAATGACCTTCGACGGAAACTACACCGCGCGGTTCACCGCGCAGCTCAACCGCCTGAAAAGCGAGGATCGGTATCGGCATTTCGTCGCGCTGGAGCGCATCGCCGGCCGGCACCCCGTCGCGCGCCGCCATCATCACGGCACGGCGCATGAGGTCACCGTCTGGTGTTCCAACGACTATCTCGGCATGGGCCAGCACCCCGACGTCATCGCCGCCATGCAGGACGCCTCGGCGCGCTACGGCGCCGGCGCCGGCGGCACCCGCAACATTTCCGGCACAAGCCACGCGCTTGTCGAGCTCGAGGCCGAGCTCGCGTCGCTCCACGGCAAGGAACGCGCCCTGACCTTTACCAGCGGCTATGTCGCCAACGAGGCCAGCCTGTCGGCGCTTGCGGCGCAGCTTCCCGACGTGCTGATCCTGTCCGACGCGATGAACCACGCCTCGATCATCTCCGGCATCCGCATGGCGCGGGTCGAAAAGGCCATTTTCCGGCACAATGACGTCGCGCATCTGGAATCGCTTCTTGCCGAACAGCCGCGCGAGCGGGCGAAAATCATCGTCTTCGAATCGGTCTATTCGATGGATGGCGACACCGGCCCGATCGCCGAGATCGCGGCGCTGGCGCGCCATTACAACGCGCTGACCTATCTCGACGAGGTTCATGCCGTCGGCATGTATGGCAGCATTGGCGGCGGCATCGCGCAGATGCGCGGTCTCGAGGGCGAGATCGACATCATCCAGGGAACGCTCGGCAAGGCGTTCGGCGCCGCCGGCGGTTACATCGCCGCCAGCGACGTGATCTGCGACACGGTGCGAAGCCACGGCTCCGGGTTCATCTTCACCACCGCCATGCCGCCGGCCACCGCCGCCGCCGCGCATGCCGCCGTTCTTCATCTACGGGCCAGCGGCAGCGAGCGTCAGGCGCAGCAGCGCCAGGCGACGCGGCTGAAACAGGCGGCGCGCGCCGCCGGCATCCCGATCCTCGAGGGCGACACCCATATCGTTCCGGTGATGGTCGGCGACGCGGCGACGACGACGCGGATCTGCCGGCTGCTGCTGGACGAGCACGACATCTATGTGCAGCCGATCAACTACCCGACCGTGCCGCGCGGCACCGAACGGCTTCGCCTGACCCCGGGCCCGCACCATACCGACGAGATGATCGACCGGCTTGTCGGCGCGCTGCGCAGCGTGCTCGACCGGGTGGCGGAAGAAGGCACCGCGAAGACGGGCTGACCCCTCCCCCGCGACATGCCGACGCTGGACTGGCGCGGTCAGTCTTCCTACATCTACGAAAGTTCCGTATCCGCCAGCCGCACGAGGCCCGCCATGCCGCTCAACGCCAAGCCGTCCGACCATCCGAATTTCCCGCCGCACGGCCGTACAGGCCTGCTTCTGGTCAATCTCGGCACGCCCGAGGGCACCGACAAGAAGTCGATGCGCAAATACCTCAAACAATTCCTGTCCGACCCGCGGGTGATCGAGGTGTCGCGCCCTTTGTGGTGGCTGATCCTGAACGGCATCATCCTGAATGTGCGGCCGAAGAAATCCGGCGCGCTCTATGACCGGATCTGGCTTCACGGCGACCCTGACGGATCGCCGCTGCGCAGGATCACCCGCCTGCAGGCCGAACATCTGGCGAAAACCTTCAAACACGACAATCTGGTCGTCGATTACGCCATGCGCTACGGCGAGCCGTCGATCTCGAACCAGCTCGACAGGCTGACCGAAGCCGGCTGCACGCAGATCGTGGTGATGCCGCTCTATCCGCAATATGCCGCCTCGACGACGGCGACGGTGAATGACGAGCTGTTCGGCTGGCTTCTCGAGCGCCGCTGGCAGCCGGCCGTGCGCACGGTGCCGCCATGGCACGACAACCCGACCTATGTCACCGCGCTGGCCGACAGCGTGCGCGCCGCCGTCGCCGAACATGGCCGGCCCGACGCGCTTGTCGTCTCCTTCCACGGCATTCCGAAGCGTTACCACATGGCGGGCGATCCCTATCACTGCCACTGCATGAAGACGGCACGGCTTCTTCGCGAGGAGCTTGGATGGGACAAGGACAGCTTCCACGGCACCTTCCAGTCGCGCTTCGGATCGGAGCCGTGGCTCATGCCCTACACCGATGAATCCGTCGTTGAGATGGCCGAGAACGGCCACAAACATGTGATGGTGCTGGCGCCGGGATTCGTCGCCGACTGTCTGGAGACGCTTGACGAGATCGGCAACGAGCTGGAAGAGGAGTTCCACGAGGCCGGCGGCGAGACGCTGACCTACATCCCCTGCCTGAACGACAGCGATGCCGGCATGAAGGTGATCGAGGAGCTGGCAGCCGCCAACCTGGCGGGCTGGGTCGATGTCGGCCCGCGCCCGCGCGCCGCCGCCCCGAAACCGAAAGCGGTGAAGCTGAAAAAGGCGGGGTGATCACCCCCGCTTCGCGGCGTCGCGCGCCATCAGCCAGAACCCGGCCGAGGTGACGAGAAGCCCGGCAAGCCCGTTGATCGTCAGCGCCTCGCCAAAGACAGGCCAGGCAATCAGCATCGTCACCGGCGGCACGAAATACTGAAGCGCCCAGACCCGCGTCGCCGCGCGCGTGCGGATCAGCCGGAACATCAGACCGTAGGCGCCGACCGACACCACCGCCAGCCAGACCACGGCCAGCACAAGCTCGGCCCGCCAGTCGGCGGCGAACCCCTCGATTCCATGCGCGAAGGGCAGCAGCAGGCACGCCGTTAGCACCCCCTGCCAGAACAGCGCCATGAAGATCGGCATTTCCGGTCGCGCCTTGGAAGACGGGCCCGCCCCGGCGGTGCGCCGGCGTTCCCACAGGGTGATGAAGGTCAGGCTTGCCGTCGCCAGCATCGGCAGCGCATAGACCCACGGCGCCGCGCCGGTGACACCGCTGTCGGCGCCGATGAAAATCACCACCCCGGCAAAGCCGACGCCGATACCGGCCCATTGCAGGGCGCTGTTCCGCTCGCCGAGGACGAGCAGCGCCAGAAGCGCCGTCAGCGCCGGCTGCATCGCCGCGATCAGCGCCGCCACACCGGCGCCGATTCCGTATTCGAAGGCTTTCAGGACCGCGACAAGCCAGACGAAATGCGCGC
>JAYYLR010000060.1:0-5650 GCA_036143955.1 Pseudomonadota bacterium
GTCCTTGTGATGCCCAACGGTTCCTGCATGCGGTGTGGATCTGCTCGCATAAGGTTCTCAAGGCGAAGACAGTCACGTGTCTCCAAACAGACGGGTATCCGTCACCTGCACGGGCCCTTCCCTGTGCCAATGGCCAAAACGTCTCCCCGGCAACTGTCCTGCAAACATATTGTTGTTCATGGTCGCGATCTATGCGCCAACCTGCTGGGTTCGGCACCGACCACTTAAAATCGGGGCCAACAAGACCTAACTGACACACAGGCCCCAACCACGCTTTCGCTTCTACGGAATTATCTCGATGTCAGCTCCCCTCAAATCCGCGCCCGTGTCCGAACGGAGCGAAATCGAGGCTGGCTGGCAAACGACGAAACGGGTCGCGCCGTTCCTCTGGCCTGTTGGCAATTTCGATCTTCGGGCGCGGGTCGTGCTTGCGTTGCTGGCGCTTGTGGCGACCAAATTCATCGCCATCCTTGCCCCGATCCTTCAGGCATGGGCGGTTGATGATCTGGCGGGAAGCGGTGTTCCGGAATTCGCGCTTGGTGCCATCGGGCTGACGGTTGCCTACGGCGTTGCCCGCATTGCAACAAACGGGTTTCAGCAGATTCGCGATGCGCTTTTCGCGAAAGTCGCGCAGCGGGCCCTTCGCAGGCTTGCGCTGGAAACCTTCGAACATATCCACCGGCTTTCCATGCGGTATCACATTACCCGCAAGACCGGCGGCCTTAGCCGGATCATCGAACGCGGCGTCAAGGGCGTCGAGTTCCTGTTGCGCTATCTGGTGTTTTCAACAGGCCCGCTGGTGCTGGAGCTGATCTTTATCGGCGCGGCCATTTTCTGGAAGCTGCAGGACTGGCGATATGTCGGAATCATCCTTGCCACGATCGGGATCTATGTCTGGTTCACCTTCACGGTAACCGAATGGCGCGTGAAGCTGCGGCGGAAGATGAACGAACAGGATACGGACGCCAATCAGAAGGCCATCGACAGCCTGCTGAATTTCGAAACAGTCAAATATTTCGGCGCCGAGAAACGGGAAGCCGCACGCTATGACCAGGCGATGGCGGGCTATGAGGCTGCCGCTCTCAAGACAAGCTATTCGCTGGCCTTCCTGAATTTCGGGCAGGCGGTCCTGATCACTGTCGGCCTTGTCGCCGTGATGCTTCTCGCCGCCGCAGGTGTCCAGGCCGGCGAGCTGACTGTCGGCGATTTCGTCCTCGTCAACGCCTATATGATCCAGATCACCATGCCGCTGAACTTCCTTGGCACCGTCTATCGTGAAATCAGGCAGGCGCTGGTAGATATGCGGCAGATGTTTGATCTGCTTGACGAACCGCCCGAGGTGAGTGATCGCCCCCATGCTCCCGCGCTCAGGATCACCGACGGCCATGTGAGCCTCGAAAAGGTGCGTTTCTCCTATGATCCGGAGCGTCAAATTCTGCGTGGGGTGAATGTCGACATTCCCGCAGGACAGACCATCGCGATCGTCGGGCCCTCGGGGTCCGGAAAATCGACAATCGGACGGCTTCTGTTTCGTTTTTACGATGTAACCGGCGGTGCGCTTCGCATTGACGGTCAGGATGTGCGTGATGTAACCCAGAACAGCCTTCATCAGGCCATTGGTGTCGTTCCTCAGGATACCGTGCTCTTCAACGACACGATCTATTACAACATCGCCTACGGCCGTGAAGACGCCACACATGACGAGATCATCAGCGCGGCAAAGGATGCCCAGATCCATGACTTCATCATGTCCCTGCCGGACAAATATGAAACCCTTGTCGGTGAGCGGGGGCTAAAGCTTTCCGGCGGCGAAAAGCAGCGGGTCGGGATTGCGCGCACGCTGCTGAAGAACCCGCCGATTCTGCTTCTGGATGAAGCCACCAGCGCGCTCGACAGCGAAACGGAACACGAAATCCAGGAAGCCCTTGAACGGGCGGGCCGCGGAAGAACCGTCATCACGATTGCGCATCGCCTGTCCACCGTGCTGAACGCCGACAGGATTGTCGTATTGGAAAATGGCGATGTGGTTGAGGCCGGCACGCATGATGATCTGCTCCGACAGAAGGGTCGCTACCTTGACCTCTGGACACTTCAGCGTTCTGAACAGGCTGCCTAGGCTGCCGTGAAGAGCGCGGCGTCGCCCCTGCACCTCATGGCGCAGATGCAGGGTTGCGCATCATTCCCCGCAGGAGGCTGCGAGCCCATCACGGATTTCGAGCCAGCTGTCACGCGACAGGTACAGGCTTTCGCCATCTGGGCCTGACGGTTCGGCCTTTGCGGCAGCTTCATCCAGCCCGGCAGCAAGACACCTGTCGCCAATCTTCTCTGAAGTCGCCAGCTCGGCAATGGCCTGCGGATCAAGGATCACGCCAATCACCCCATGGTCGCGACCTGGTTCGATCTCGGTCCCGATCATGTTCTGCATCACCACGATTTCGCCGGCACAGCATATGGCGCAGTTTTCCAGATCCTGATAGGGCAACCAGGATTGGTAAAGCGGAGGGTCTGCCAGTGTCAGCATTTCCTCTCGCCGTTCATTATCGTCCTTCCCGTCAAACATCATGGCAGTGTCCACCGCCCGCCAGTTCAACTCGTCCAGCGGATTGACAAGGCGGAAAGGTGTCGCGCTGCGCATATAGACGCCATTGCCGTTTTCGGAAAACCGGTCCCAGCGGGCATGGCCGTCATTGCATCGGTCGCCAGCCTGCTGAACAAAGCCGGAGCCAATCTTTGCGGCGCGGGTTTCCACCAGCACCATCAGATAGGAAAACCAGCCGCTGCCGCCAAAATTCAGATCGATGGAAAGAGGCCAGTTGTTCAGGGCGGCATCCGGAAAGCTGCCGCCTGTATAATGGATCATCATGCGGTACTGGTCGGTTTGCACCTCCGCCACCGGATAGGCGAGACCGTCATGGGTCCGGCCCTCGCGCGCGTCGAGGGCCGCAAGCTCGACAAGGCATTGGGCTGCATCAACCCTCGTATCCTGGTTCAGAATGGTCTGGATGCAGCCTGGTGACGGCACCAGCTGCGCGATTTCATTATGCGCATGGCCGCGTTCAGGCGATCCGGCAATGGCCAGAAATCCGCAGATCACTGACAGAACATATTTCATGGGGTGACCTCATTTAACACGGGACAAGGTGCCAAGCCTCCGGCGCCAATGTAGCGGTTTTGGGGATGGTGATGATCGAACGCCGGCAGACAGATGTTCAGCCAACCGGCTTGCCGCGAATCCCGAATGGGTGGATACGCCCGCTGTCTTCGGGCAAACTGCCTCTCACTGCATCCTCAGCGGCAGAACGGAGACTGTGTTTTGAAACTTGAATTCCATCACATCAATTACGTCTCGAAGGATGTCGACGCCCTGCATGATTTCTATGTCGATATCCTGAAGATGGACCCGATCGCGCCGCAGAATTTCCCGCGCACGGACGCCACAAGCGACACAGGCTACGACGGTAAGATCAAATTCGCCACGGAGGGCAGCATGCAGATGCATCTTGCCGAACGGGATCTGGACGTGGCGGCGCGAAACGGCCGACATATCAACCCGGTTGAACGCGGCCATATCGCCTTCCGCACGGACGACATCGAGGGGTTCAAGCAGCATCTCCGTGATAACGGCATTGCCTTTGCCGATTACGGCACCGCCTTCGCCGCCGAATGGTACCAGATCTTTTTCCACGACCCTGAGGGCAACATCATCGAGGTGCATCAGCAGGTGGCCTGATCACATGCCATTCTGCGCTGTATGGGGGTGGCACCGGCGGCAGCCGGGCAAAACGGCAATCAGGATGGGTCAGCGCAGGCTGTCGGCAAGATTTTCGGCATCTTCCATCGTACAGGTATAGCCGCTACCGCATCTCATCGCGCCGGAGCTGTCCGCCTCGTCTACAATGGCCTGTTTGGCGGAGTCGGAAAGCGAGTCCCATGTCTGAAGCGCCGCGTCGATGTCCGACGACGCCTGTTCCACCGCCTTGACGGCAGCGTCAATGACTTCGTTGATGACGGACTGCATGTCTTCGGGCAGCGCGTTCACGGCATTGTTGGCCGCGTCCACAGCGTTACTCAGCTCCGCCTCTGAAAGGCCGGACTGGTAGTATTCGTTCGCCGCATTGGCCAGCTTTCCGAGCTTGCCTGATACATCGAGGCTTTCGACCTGTCCCTGGACCTGCGACACGGTCTGCTCGATCGTCGCCGCAAGTGCCTGCTCGACATCACCTAATGTCGACTCAAGATTTTCGACGAAGGCGTCAGTCTCGATATCGAGCTCGGTGATTTCCTTCACCACATTCGCCGTGATGATGTTCTTGACACTTTCCTTTGTCTTTCCTGCCAGATCCTTTGTCGGAACATAGATCACCTTGTCGTCGGCGATGATATAGACGTTGTTGCCCACGACACCGGCCATATCCCCGCCGCGCTTCGCCTTTTCAACCAGTCTTTCCTGCTGCTCCGGCGAGGCGCCGGTATAGACATTGCCATCCGGGCTCAGGACCTCACCAGACTTCAATGTCAGCGCGTTGACGCCAAGCGGCCCAGCAATCAAGAAGGCCCACATCAGCCAAAGAAGCCGCTTCACAATATTCATTCCCTGTTCTGAAGCCTGCTCAGCCAGCCTTCCGGCACCGTTACTTGCACTGGCCTGTCAGCTTCTCGCTGAGCGTGACGTTGAAGGATCCAAGTTCCCAGGTGATTCTGCAGTCGAACATCTCGGCATAGCCCTGGAAGAATTTCTGCAGGTCGGGAAGAGCGGTTTTCGCCTGGTCCGTGGTCCCAAAGTAATAGACCGCCATCCCCCTGTCGGGCGCGATGTGGAACGTGTCGACCTTGGTCAGACCTTCCACCCAGGTCAGGTCGGCATTTTCCTCCGCCCAGTCATGGCCTACACCCATGACCTTGGCGTTGCTGTATCTGAAGCGGCCGATGATTACGATTGGTGTCATGCCTTCCCTCCCCTAATGCGCACTCCCACATCCATAAGGCGGATCTAATGATTCGTTACATTTGAAAAATGGTCAACCGGTACGGGCCTGTCATCGGTTGTCTTCGCGAAGCGGCTAAAATAACGTTCGGGCATGACGAACAGCTATGATTACATCGTCGTCGGCGCCGGATCGGCGGGGTGCGTTCTTGCCAACAGGCTGAGCGAAGATCCTTCGGTTCGTGTCTGCCTTCTGGAAGCAGGCCCACCAGACCGCGACCCGATGATCCAGATTCCCGCAGGCTTCATGTATCTGCTGAAAAATCCGCGGGCGAACTGGCTCTATGACGCCGAGGGAAGCTGGGGCACAAAGGGGCGGTCGATCGCCGTGCCGCGGGGCCGAGTTCTGGGCGGGTCGAGTGCCATCAACGGGCTTGTCTTCAACCGCGGCCAGCCAACCGATTTCGACGTCTGGGCGCAGCTCGGAAATCCGGGATGGTCCTATGCCGATGTTCTCGGCTACTTCATGCGGATGGAGACGAAGTTCGGCGCCGGCGACGATGCCTACAGGGGCAGGTCGGGCGAGCAGCAGGTCCACGATCTCGAATGGCGGCACCCGCTCTGCGACGCCTTCATCCAGGCCTGCCTTGACCATGGCATTCCATTGAACGAGGACTATAACGGCCACACTCAGGAGGGCGTGTCCTATGTTCAGCGGTCGGCGCA
>JAYYLR010000061.1:0-4084 GCA_036143955.1 Pseudomonadota bacterium
GAAGGGGCCGGCACGCCAGCTTCTGTCACTGTCGGTCTACCAGCCCGTCACCCGCGATTTCGCCTTCGTCGTCGATAGCGGCGTCAGCGCCGGCGACCTGATGAAGGCGGTGAAGTCGGGGGCCGGACCGCTGTTGTCCGACATGCGGGTCTTCGACCTCTATGAAGGGGCGAATATCGGTGAGGGTCGGAAATCCGTCGCCGTCACGATCACGCTGACCCCGACAAAGGCGACCCTGACCGAGGCGGAGATCGAGTCCATCTCGGCCGAAATCGTCAAGATTGCCGGCAAGAACTGCGGCGCCGAACTGCGGCAGTGACCTGTCCCGTTTATCTCGAGTTTCAGAAATCCACCAAAGTTTTGGCGATTCAAGATCCCGCGCGGGTTTATCTGTTAATTCTGTTTACCTTTAGCCCTTTAGAGCGGCGCTTAAGCAAAGACACAGGACCGGTGCAATCATGTCGCTGCTGTGCAGAACGTCACCTTTTTTCATTTGTTGCCTTAGCTGCACCTTTTGAGCTTTAGGGTAACGGTTTGACAGTTAGGTTCACTTTGTAGACGCGTGGATTGTAAATTACGGAAACCAATTGATGAATTAGGTCCACATGGCACAGGTTGCTTTACTGGAACGCGATCGCAGACAATTGATATTGTCACCTTCATCAATGACGCTGTTTCTAGTCGGTTGCAGAACGGGTGAATTATCCGTTGTCAGGACGCTGAATGATGAGCTTCCTGCAGAAAATGATCTGTCCGCGGATGATGAGCCCCTCTCGGAAAATGAGCCGGCAGACTCATCCTCGGCACCAGGTTTGGAAGATGCCACGGCGCCAGGTGTTCAGGAAATCAGGCGTGTTACCTTCAGCGACACGCCAGAGAATGATGTTCTGTAGCCGGATGACCTGCTGAACCGGGAGGGACAGTTCGGTTTTCCCGATATCGGTGCGGTGCTGCGCGTCACGGTGGACGGCGCTGTGGCGACCGCTGTGCGGTCCGGTTTCACGCATCGTGTCAACGGAACCTATTCACAGTTGTGGTTTAACGAGCGGACTGGCGACTACCGGATCGATCCCAAACCGACGGTAATCAACGCGCTGTCCGGTGACCAGGAGTGGCGTGAAATCTTTGCCGTGACAGCCAGTGACGGCACGCCGATATCGAACCTTGAAATCCTGGTGACCGGCGCGGATGATCGCCCGATCCAGGAGCCGTCGCCGCCATTCTATCGCCCGCGGGTGGTAGAAGGCGGATTTGTCAGGATCGAGTCCCATCATTTGTCCTGGGCCGATATCGACAGCGATCTGATCACCTTTGAGGTGGTAGAGATACGACATGGGAAGCTGATTCTGGTTGAGGTGCCGCTGGCCGGGCAGGCCATTCAAAGGGAATTGAAGAATGGTGACCGGTTCACCGACCGGAACCTGTTGCAAAATATACTCATCTTCCAACACGATCATTCGGAACGGACAACAGTGGACATCACCTACAGGGTGGTCGGCGTGGTGGATGACCAGACGCATGTCATCAATGTAGATCTGTATAACGACAATCCGCCGGTGCTGTCGGAGAGCGGATCACAGACGCTGGTGATCAATGACGGCATGTCGGCGAACGAGGTTCAGGACACGGGTTACAGCTTCGGCGCGACGGACTCGGATATCGGCGACGTTGTGACGATCACCGTGGACGACGACCGTTTCCATATTGCGGATGACGGCAGGCTGCAGTTGAAGGCAAGCCAGAACTTTACCAAGGCCGAGGCGGTGGCCGGTAAGGTGCAGTTGAAAATCACGGTGACAGATGATGGGGCCCCCGATACCCTAACCGACAGCAGGACAGTCGACATCACGATTACCCCCGCCCAGCAGCCATCCAATGCAGTTGTGCGTGACGGCACCGGCAACACCACGCGCGACGTGCTGGACGGTGCGGGCGGCACGGTCGATCATTTCAAGGTCGACAATGACTATGCCAGAGATCCGGCGAAAGCCGACGTCATCACAAATTTCAGGCGCGCTGACGGCGACAAGATCGACCTGCCGGACAGTGACTTCCCGGATGGAACAACGGTCTATTACGAGGCGTCCAACGCCCTGACCGACGATGACGAAAATGAGGTTGTTCTTTACAAGGACCAGGCGAAAACGGAGGTAATCGCCATCATCGACGATGCCAGTTACGTTCCGCAGCAGGACGATTTCCTCGACGCGGGCATCGTCATAGTGGAAATCACCTGATCGCCGTACTGACCGGGATCGCCAACCACACAACCCCCGCCGGCGGCAGCACCGCCCCGGCGGGGGTTTTGCGTTTCACGTGACGGGGAGACGGGGTTCGGCCTGCGGGCCGTCCGATCCTTTATCGGGGGCGCCTGACCGGGCGCCTAATCCGCCGTGAGGCGCCAGAGGCCGCCCTGCGACTCGTCGCTCAGCAGCATGATCTGGTCCGCATGCGGGCCCTCCGGCGCCACCGCCACGTCGCGGATGCGGCCGATCCGGCCGTCGAGGATGACTCTCTCGCCCGCCGGGCGGCCGTCCGGCCCCAGCTCGACAAGATAGAGCCGCCGGAATTTCAGCGATCCCACCAGAAGATGCCCCCGGAAATCGGGGAACATGCCGCCATCCCCGTCATTGTCCGGCGCGTCATCGGGGTAGAACGCCATGCCGCTCGGCGCGATGGACGGGATCCAGACCCAGACAGGATCGACATAGCCCGGAAGGCTGTCATGGCGGCTGACCCGCAGACCGGTGGCGTATTCGCGACCGTGGCGGACCTTCGGCCAGCCGTAATTAGCCCCGGCATCCCTATCGGGCCGAAGGATGTTGATCTCGTCGCCGCCGCGCGGCCCGTGCTCATGCGTCCAGATCTCGCCGGTGGCAGAATGCATCGCCATCCCCTGCGGATTGCGGTGCCCGATGGAAAAGATTTCCGGCGCCCAGCCTACCTTGCCGCTGTCGGTGAAATGCGGGTTGTCCGGATGCGGCGCGCCGTCCGGCGTCAGGCGGATGACGCTGGCGGCATGGGTCGACGGGTCCTGGCCGTTGGCGCGCTCGCCGCGGTCGCCGAGGGTCGCCCACAGCGCCGTTCCGGTGACATGAAGCCGGCAGCCGAAATGATGCCCGCTCCGCGTCGCCCGGTTGCCGGTGAAGACGGTGCGCCGCCGCACCAGCCTGTCGCCCTCGATCACCGCGCGGTCGATGGCGGTCGCCGACCCGCCGGCAAGGGCGGCGCTGTAACACAGATAGACATGGCCGTCGATCGCGGCGACATCCAGAAGCCCGCCCTGGCGGCGGTGGTAGACCTCCGGCGTGCCGGTGATTTCGGTTGCGCTGCCGTCCGACAGGCCGATCTTCCACAGGCCGCCGCCACGCGTCGTCACCAGGACGCTGTCGGAGGTCAGGAATTCCATGCCCCAGGGATGCGGCAGCGGCGGGCCGACGCGCTCGACCTTCAGCGTCCGCGCCGAGGCCGGGACAGGGGCATGGATAAAGATGGCGCAGGCAAGGACGGACCAGACAAAAAGGGCCGCGGCGTGAAGCGCGGCCCTGATGTTTGGTTTCTGCGGCATCGGTCTAGAGTTTGTTCAGCGCCGAGACGACGGCGCGGATCGGCGCCATGGTGATCGAGGTGTCGATGCCGACACCATAGACCGATACGGCCTCGCCATTCTCTTCCTTCACAAGCTCAACATAGGCCGCGGCCTCGGCCTTCGATGTCGCCGAACGCGTGTTCTGGCCGAAATCGGCAAGCCGGAATTCCAGTCCGAACCGGCTTCGCATCGCCTCGACAAAGGCCGAGATCGGGCCGTTGCCGGTGGCGCTCACATCTACATCCTCGCCGTCATGCCGGACCCGGGCCACGACGCGTTTGCTGCTGCCGTCGGCGGTGGCCTTGCTGACATCGAAGCTCAGAAGCGCGAACCTGCCGGTCGGGCGGATGAAATGCTCCTCCGCCAGTTCCCAGATGCGCTTGCTGGTGATCTCCTTGCCGGTGCGGTCGGCCTCGTTCTGGACGATGCCGGAGAACTCGATCTCGGCGCCGCGCGGAAGGCGGACATGATGGTCGGCTTCCAGAAGATAGGCCG
>JAYYLR010000062.1:0-28702 GCA_036143955.1 Pseudomonadota bacterium
CGGGCAGTTTCTGGCCGTTCCGGGCGCCTTGGAGGGAGCCGACGGCGGCGTTGCCTATTTCGCCCATATTGGCGGCTTCATGGCCGGGATGGTCCTGATACCGTTCTTCAAGCGCGCCGACATTCCACTTTTCGGCGCTGACGATGCGCCACCGGAGCGCCGAAGCGGCCAGCCGATCCCCTTCTCGGAAATCCGCCGCGAGGCCGGCTATCGCTACGGGCGACGCAAGAATGATCCTTTGAAATCTCGTGTGATTGTCAGGGACGACGACAGAAGCGGGTCTCGTGAACGCACATCATTCAGAAAGCGGCGTGGCTCCGTACCGCGCTTCAGGAAGCCTCGTGATTAGCCTGCGCTTCCGAGCGGCATGACCTCGGCACTTGCGCCAAGACCACGAACGCCGGCAGCAAGCGCATCCGCCGCCGCCGCCGCCACGTCCGGATCAAGCCCGCTTACGACCGCAGCAGTGCCGAACTGGCCAGGCTTGAACCAAGGGTAGCTTCCAATGCTCACGCCAGCATGGGCGGTCTGCACGCTTTCCATGATTGTGGCGATGCTTCCCTCGCCGATACCGCACTGAACGGTCAGTCGTGTCATCGCAACACCGCCCGGGAGGCTGTCGCGAAGCCCTTCGAACATCGCCTGAAGTATCGAAGGAACGCCGGCGAACACATGGACGTTCTCCAGGATGAAACCGGGGGCCGCGCTCAACGGATTGTCGATCAGGGCCGCATCCTCGGGTATATCGGCCATTTTTTGGCGCGCCTCGTTGAATTCTATGTCCGTGCCTTCGTAGTGCGCGATCAGGCGGGCCTCCGCCTCGGGATGCCGGATCACCCGCTTGCCAAAGGCGGCGGCAATGCATTCGGTGGTTATGTCATCATGCGTTGGTCCGATACCGCCGCTTGTGAACACGAGGTCATGCGCCGCCGACATGGTTTTAACGGTGTCGATGATCACCTCGCGGATGTCGGGGATTACCCGCGCCTCACGAAGCTGGATACCTTGCGCGTTCAGCTGTTCCGCGAGCCAGCCGATGTTCCTGTCCTTTGTGCGTCCGGATAGAATTTCATCACCGATTACGACAATGGCGGCTGTAGGGTTTGTCATGGCTGCATCCTGCTACATCTGTACCGAAACCTGTTCCCCCGAGATAACGCCTTTCGGCGAATGGTCAAGAGCCGGCCTCACTGCAAGTCGCTCTGCCGCTAAATCGCTTGGCAAGCCGCAGATTTGAGATTAGTGGTAGGGCCGTGACAGGGCAAAACACCGAAGGACTGACATGCGCACCGAAGCTGTGATTCTTCATGATCAAGACGGATTTGCCGGCATGCGTGCCGCCGGGCATCTTGCCGCGACAGTACTCGACATGATCGCCCAGCATGTTCAAGCCGGCATCACCACTGAGGAACTCGACCGCATCTGCCATGAGTTCATCGAGGCGCATGGCGCCGTCCCGGCCCCGCTCAATTACAAGGGGTTTCCGAAAGCGACATGCATTTCGCTGAACCATGTCGTCTGCCATGGAATACCTGGCGCAAAAACGCTCCACGACGGAGACATTCTGAACATCGACGTGACGGTCATTCTTGACGGCTGGTACGGCGATACGTCTCGAATGTATTTCGTTGGCGAACCATCCGTGAAGGCTCGGCTGTTGACTGAAGTCACTTATGACTGCCTTATGCGCGGGATTGAGGTGGCACGGGCCGGCAACACGCTCGGCGATATCGGGCATGCCATTCAGAGCCACGCCGAATCAAAACGGTTTTCCGTCGTGCGTGACTTTACCGGCCACGGGCTCGGCCAGACCTTCCATTGTGCTCCGACCGTCCTGCATTTCGGCATGCCGGGCACAGGACTGACGCTGGAGCCAGGAATGATTTTTACGATCGAACCGATGATCAATGCCGGCCGTGCCGAGACGAAAATTCTCGGTGATGGATGGACAGCGGTCACACGGGACAGGTCACTGTCGGCACAGTTCGAACATTCCATTGGCATCACTGAAGGAGAGGCGGAAATCTTTACCCTGTCACCGGCAGGGCATACGAGACCGCCCTATCTGTGAGACAGCGGACAGCTTTAACGATTTCTTAGACCTTTTTGGCTATCCAAAAGGTCATGACAACGTCAGCCCGCAAAAAACGTCAAGATCCGATTCCCCGCGACCATATGTCAGGGCACCGGTCACGCATGCGGGCGAAGCTTCTTGAGAAAGGGGCCAGCGCACTCAGTGAACTCGAGCTTCTTGAGATGCTGCTCTACGCTGGCAACCAGCGCGGCGACACCAAGCCACTTGCGAAGGATCTCATGCGCGAATTTGGCTCGCTTTCGGCCGTCCTTCGCGCGCCGGCCGTCGACCTGCGACGGCAATCAGGCATCGGCGACGCGTCGATTTCCGCGCTGAAACTCGTCGAAGCCGCGGGACTCCATCTCAGCCATTCAGATGTTCAGAACCGCCACGTGCTGGCAAGTTGGGCGGCCGTCCAGCATTACTGCGTGACACGCCTTGCCCATGAACCGATCGAACATTTCATGATGCTGTGCCTCGACAACCGAAACAGACTGATTGCCGAGGAAACGATGTCCAGAGGCACCATCGACCAGACACCGGTTTATGTCAGGGAGGTGATCAAGGTCGCGCTGCAGCATCACGCAAAAGCGGTGATCCTTGTACATAACCACCCGAGCGGAGAGACCGAGCCATCGCGCGCCGACATCGATATGACGTCCGAGCTTCGTGAGGCGCTGGCCAAGGTAACGGTTACCCTTCACGACCACCTGATCGTTGCGGGAAAGGAATGCGTCAGCTTCAAGAGCCTCGGGCTCCTGTAACGCTATTTCGGGTCCGTCATGTCGTTGATCTTGTCCCGTGCCTTGCGTGTAAGTTCACCGGCTCTGCGGCTTGCCTTCATCAAATTGGGACGCGCCTGGTCGAATGCCTTGCCCGCCGCCTCACCAGCCTTTTTCTGGACCGTTGGGTTGCGCGCGGCAGCAATTAGCGCGTTGATGACAAGCCGTCGGATGAACATGGTGCCAGGGCTCCTTGTTGTCTGATCGGGAAAGCGCTTTCCGGGGCGGTGCGACAGGTTCCGGACTGGCAATTTCCAAGCCCCGATGCTACAAGAACGGCGCTGAACGTGGCAAAGGAAAAAGCCTCTATGATTCCCCGATATTCGCGACCGGAAATGACCTCGATCTGGTCCGAACAAAGCAAGTTTCAAATCTGGTACGAAATTGAGGCGCACGCCTGTGACGCCATGGCCAAACTTGGCATGATCCCAACCGAGGCGGCAAAAGCGGTATGGGAACGCGGCGGTTTCGACATTGATCGGATCAACGAGATTGAGCGCGAGACGAAGCATGACGTGATTGCGTTCCTGACAAGCCTTGCCGAACATGTTGGCGAGGAGGCGCGTTTCGTCCACCAGGGCATGACGTCATCCGATGTTCTCGATACAACTCTTGCCGTCCAGATGTCGCGCGCCAGCGATCTGCTGCTGCAAGGGATCGACCGGCTTCTGGCGGCCCTGAAGACCCGCGCCGAGGAACATAAATACACGCCGACCATCGGACGAAGCCACGCCATCCATGCCGAGCCGACAACCTTCGGACTGAAGCTTGCCACGTTTTACGCAGAGTTTTCCCGGTGCCGCCAACGGCTGGTTGCGGCGCGGGACGAAATTGCGACCTGCGCGATTTCCGGCGCGGTTGGAACTTTCGCCCATATCGACCCTTCCGTCGAAGAGCATGTCGCCGCAAGGATGGGCCTGACGCCGGAACCGGTATCGACCCAGGTGATTCCGCGCGACCGTCATGCGATGTTTTTCGCCACGCTTGGTGTCATTGCCAGCTCCGTCGAAAGACTGTCGACTGAAATCCGCCATCTGCAACGGACCGAACTCCGTGAGGCCGAGGAGTTCTTCTCCGCCGGGCAGAAAGGCTCGTCGGCGATGCCGCACAAACGGAACCCCGTGCTGACCGAAAATCTGACGGGCCTCGCCCGTATCGTTCGTGCCGCGGTCACGCCGGCGCTTGAAAATGTGGCGCTGTGGCATGAACGCGACATCTCGCATTCATCGGTCGAGCGCGTTTTCGGCCCCGACGCCACGATAGCGCTCGATTTTGCGCTGCAGCGGCTGGCCGGCGTGGTCGAGAATCTCGTCATCTATTCCGATTCCATGCAGGCCAATCTGGATCAGCTTGGCGGGCTCGTGCATTCGCAGCAGGTGATGCTGGCGCTGACACAAAATGGTGTCAGCCGCGAGGACGCCTATGTCATGGTGCAACGCAACGCGATGGCAACCTGGAAAGATGGTGGAAGTTACCGCGACAGGCTAAAGGCTGACACCGATGTGGCGGCGGCACTGAGTGCCGATGACATCGACGCCCTTTTCGACCTTGAGCAGCATTTTCGGCATGTCGACACGATCTTCGCCCGTGTTTTCGACGAGGTCGCCTCATGACCGATCGCGAGGCGCTATACGAAGGCAAGGCCAAGATCATCTACACAGGCCCGGATGACGGCACGCTTGTGCAGTTCTTCAAGGACGATGCCACAGCCTTCAACGCACAGAAGAAGGATGTGATTTCCGGCAAGGGCGTTCTCAACAATTTCATCAGCGAACACATTATGGAGCGGCTTGCCGGCGCGGGTGTGACGACGCATTTCATTCGTCGTCTCAACGAACGCGAGCAGCTGATCCGTGCCCTTGAGATCATCCCGGTTGAGGTGGTTGTCCGCAACGTGGCTGCCGGATCTGTATGTCCGCGCCTCGGGATCACCGAGGGCGACCCGTTACCTTCCACCCTTGTCGAGTTCTGCCTGAAGGATGATTCGCTCGGCGATCCGATCATCGCGCGCGAGCATATCCTGACCTTCGGATGGGCAACCGCCGAGGAGTTCGATGCCATTGTCGCCGAGACGCATCGCATCAACGCCCTTTTGAGTCAGATCTTCGCCGGCATCGATGTACGGCTGATCGACTTCAAGCTCGAATTCGGCCGGCCGGTCGACGGTAGCGGTGGCGTGATGCTTGCCGATGAAATCAGTCCGGACAATTGCCGCCTGTGGCAGGTCGGGACGGACGAGAAAATGGACAAGGACAGATTTCGCCGCGATCTCGGCGGCCTGACCGACGCCTATCGGGAAATCGCGCGGCGTCTTGGCATCGCGATCCCCGAAACCGAATGAACCATCTGAACACCGACCGTATACAAAGGACAGATCGATGCAGGTAATCGTCAATATCTCGCTGAAACATGGCGTTCTCGATCCGCAGGGGCGTGCCATCGGACGGTCACTGACCGATCTGGGTTTTCAGGAAGTTGGCGAGGTGCGGGTCGGCAAGCGGATTTCACTCGAGATTGACGAGACGGATGCAGCGCGGGCGCGTCAGCGGGTGGCGCGCATGTGCGAGACGCTTCTCGCCAATACGGTGATTGAGGATTATGAAATCGAAATCGCCGGGGGAGACGGCGAATGAGCCTGAGTGCGCTCCGCGTCGCCGTCATCGTCTTCCCGGGATCGAACTGTGATCGTGACATGATGGTGGCCGTCGAAAAATTGGCCGGCAGACGACCGGCGCTTGTCTGGCATAAGGAAAGCAGCCTCGACCCGGTTGATCTCATCATCATTCCCGGCGGTTTTTCCTATGGCGACTATCTTCGCTGCGGTGCACTGGCTGCGCGCTCCCCAATCATGGAGCCTGTGCTCGACCACGCTGCGCGCGGCGGTGCCGTCATGGGTGTTTGCAATGGCTTCCAGGTCTTGCTTGAGGCAGGTCTTCTCCCCGGCGTCCTCGTTGAAAATGCCGGGCTGAAATATGTCTGCCGCAACACCTGCATCGAGGTTGTCGGCGGCACCGATTCTCCCTTCACCGCCGGCCTTGAGGCAGGCAAGCGCATGATCATTCCGGTAGCGCATAACGAGGGCAATTACTTCGCCAGTGACGATGATCTGCAGCGGCTCGAAGACAACGGTCAGATTGCCTTCCGTTATGTGGAAAGCGACATCCACGGGCCGGCAAATCCCAACGGCGCGGCGCGGGATATCGCCGGCATCGTGTCCGCCAACGGGCGCGTCATGGGAATGATGCCGCATCCTGAACGTGCCGTGTCCGCCGAACTTGGCAGCGCTGACGGCGCCGACCTTCTGACAGCCTGCCTGGAGGCTCTTGCCGTATGAGTGCGCCACGTCAAGACACTGCAATGACCTTTGAACATGCAGCCTCAATGGGTCTGTCAAAGGAAGAGTGGGATCTGATCCTGACGCGGATCAGCCGCACGCCCAACCTCTGCGAACTCGGTATTTTTTCCGCCATGTGGTCGGAGCACTGCTCCTACAAATCTTCCAAACTGTGGCTGAAGACACTGCCGACCGAGGGCCCGCAGGTTGTCCAGGGCCCGGGTGAGAACGCCGGTGCCGTCGATATCGGAGACGGGCTTGCGGCCATCTTCAAGATCGAAAGCCATAATCATCCCTCATTCATCGAACCCTACCAGGGGGCGGCAACGGGCGTTGGCGGAATCCTGCGCGACGTCTTCACCATGGGCGCACGACCGGTCGCGCTTCTGAACGCGCTTCGCTTCGGCGCCGCGGACCATGAGAAAACACGCCATCTTCTGTCGGGCGTCGTGTCCGGCATTGGCGGGTATGGAAACTGTATCGGCATTCCAACCATCGGCGGTGAGGTCAATTTCGACCCCTCCTATAACGGCAACATACTCGTCAACGCCATGGCGGTCGGTCTTGCCAACAGCGACCGCATCTTCCGGTCGGCAGCCACCGGACCCGGCAACCCGGTCATCTATGTTGGTGCGAAGACCGGCCGTGACGGCATCCATGGCGCCACCATGGCGTCTGCCGAATTCTCTGACGAGACCGAATCAAAACGCCCGACCGTCCAGGTTGGCGACCCGTTCACCGGTAAGCTGCTGATGGAGGCCTGCCTCGAGTTGATGGCATCGGATTCCGTGATTGCAATTCAGGACATGGGCGCGGCCGGGCTGACGTCATCCTCGGTCGAAATGGCGTCCAAAGGCGGCCTCGGCATGGAAATGGACCTCGATCTGGTTCCTGCCCGCGAGGAAGGCATGAGCGCCTATGAGCTGATGCTCTCGGAAAGCCAGGAACGGATGCTGATGGTGCTGAAGCCCGACGCGACGGACACGGCGCGACAGATCTTCGAGAAATGGGACCTCGATTTCATGCCGATCGGCAAAGTGACCGACACCGGCAGGCTTGTCCTTCTGAAAGATGGCGAAACGGCATGCGACATTCCGCTGGCACCGCTGGTCGACGATGCGCCCGAATATGACCGCCCGCAGGCCGATGTGCCGGCACGGCCGATCCTTGCCAGCGCCGACGTCGCGAAGGGCACGACGATCGGGGATGCTCTAGTGAACCTTCTTGCCAGCGTTGATCTGGCAAGCCGCCGATGGATCTACGAACAGTATGACAGCCAGGTGATGGCCGACACCATCGCCCCGCCTGGCGGCGATGCCGGTCTTGTTCGGGTCCACGGATCGCGACGCGGTATCGCCGTCAGCACCGACTGCACGCCGCGATATGTCGAAGCCGACCCGCGGACAGGCGGCGCGCAGGCTGTGGCGGAAGCCTGGCGCAACCTTTCGGCAATCGGCGCCCGCGGGCTGGCAATCACCAACAATCTGAATTTCGGCAATCCTGAGAAGCCCGACATCATGGCGCAGCTTGCACAGTCCGTTCTCGGCATGGGCGATGCGGCGCGTATTCTCGATACGCCGGTCGTTTCGGGCAATGTCTCGCTTTATAACGAAACCGACGGGCGTGCGATCCTGCCCTGCCCGGTTGTCGGGATGGTCGGCACCATCGACGAAATTTCATCCGCTGTCGGCATGGCGCCGGCGGCCGGCGGACTGACCCTTGTCGTAATCGGCCAGTCGCCGCATGTTGACGACGGATGGCTGGGGGTATCCCTCTACGCGCGCAACATGGCTGGGGCTCCGGATGCCGCACCGCCGCCGGTTGATCTGGAAGCTGAACTCAGAAACGGTCTGTTCGTTCAGAGGCAGATCGCAACCGGCCTTGTCAGCGCGGCACATGACATCAGCGATGGCGGCCTTGCTGTTGCCATCGCGGAAATGTGTATCGCCGGCGGTCTCGGTGCGTCGATAGACGTGCCTGATACCGGCAATATTGTCGGCTGGGCGTTTGGCGAGGATCAGGCACGTTATGTTGTCGCCACATCGGCGCCGGACGAGCTTCTTGCCGCCGCCCATGACGCCGGCGTGCCGGCTGCGGCCATAGGCAGCACCCGAACCGAAGCCGAATTGCAATTCGGAAACGAGAATGCCATATCTGTTGAAGAGATCAGCAAGATGGTGGAGGCGACCATCCCGACCTTGATGCAGGGCGGCTGATCGACAGACACAGAGCCGGAGAGCAAAGTCGATGCCGATGCAGGCCTCTCAGATAGAGACATTGATCAAGGACGCCTTCCCCGATGCGGAGGTCGTCATCGAAGACCTGCGTGGCGACGGAGACCATTATGCCTGCCGCGTCGTGTCATCCGCTTTCGCTGGCAAGAGCCGCGTACAGCAGCACCAGATGGTCTACAAGGCACTTGGCGGCCGCATGGGCGGCGAGCTCCACGCGCTGGCGCTGCAGACGTCGGCACCAACGGCCAACTGAAACGCTTATCAAGATCAGGGCGGCCCCGGAGGCGGCCCGCAAGCCGGAGACAGGATCATGCTTGACGACACCACACGCGAACGAATTCAGAACGACATTGGCGGCGACGATGTCGTGCTTTTCATGAAGGGAACACCCGTTTTCCCGCAATGCGGTTTCTCGGCCGCCGTTGTCGGTGTGCTGACGCATCTGGGAGTGCCGTTCCGTGGTATCAACGTCCTTGAAGACGACAGCATCCGGGAAGGCATTAAAGCCTTTTCCGACTGGCCGACCATTCCACAACTCTATGTGAAGGGGGAGTTTGTCGGCGGCTGCGATATCGTCCGTGAAATGTATGAGACCGGCGAACTTACCGAGATGTTCCAGACACGCGGCGTCGACGCGAAACCGGGCGCCTGACACCCGGTACCGCGCCGAATCGGTCTAAATCTGGTCGCCGGCATCAAAGCTTCGATGTGCCACCACTTCGGCGAACCGGATGTGATACCAGCTGTAGAATTCCTGACGCCCCATCTGCTGTGCGGCGAGGTGCTCTACATTGACCCGCCAGTTGCGAATTGACGCCCGGTCCCGCCAATAGGACACGGTTATCCCGATCCCGTCGTCGCCACGAACCGATTCCACGCCAAGAAACCCCGGCTGCGCCTGCGCCAGCTCGACCATGCGGTCTGACGTCAGGCTGTACATATCCTCATCGGACAGCGTTCGCTGTGCGGTGAAGATCACCGCGAAATAACGTTCCGGCCATCCGTCTTTCGACGGTGCCGGCGTGGTGTCTGTGTCGATTCCGTTCATCTCGCTGTCCAGACGGCACTTGTGCCGCCGCGTCCAAACAGATCGCGTAGAATGCGTGCATATCGTCACGCATTATACACCCAGCAGGATTCGTCGCAAAGAAAAGGGGAGGCCCGAAGGACCGCCCCTGTTTTTGCATAGCCGGCGCCGGCGCGCCGCGCTTGCCTAGCGCGAATAATATTCGACCACCAGGTTCGGTTCCATCTGCACCGGATACGGAACCTCGTCCAGAGCCGGGATGCGAACGAACTTCGCGGTGAATTTGTTGTGGTCGGCCTCGACATACTCAGGAACGTCACGCTCAACCGAGCCGACAGCCTCGAGAACCGCCGGGATGGTCTTCGCCTTTTCCTTCAGCGCGATTTCGTCGCCTGGACGCAGCAGCGCCGAAGAGATGTTGCAGCGCTTGCCGTTCAGCAGAACGTGGCCATGGTTGATGATCTGGCGCGCGGCAAAGACGGTCGGAACCATCTTCGAACGGTACAGGACGGCATCAAGGCGCGTCTCCAGAATACCGACAAGGTTCTGACCTGTGTCGCCCTTCAGCCGGACGGCCTTCTGGTAGTATTTCTTGAACTGCTTCTCGCCGATGTTGCCGTAGTAGCCCTTGAGCTTCTGCTTGGCCATCAGCTGAATGCCGAAATCGGTCGGCTTCTTGCGGCGCTGGCCATGCTGGCCCGGGCCGTATTCGCGGCTGTTCACCGGGGATTTAGGGCGGCCCCAGAGGTTCACGCCAAGGCGGCGATCGATTTTGTGCTTGGCGGAATGCCGCTTGTGATCAGACTTCGCCATAGGTGGCTCCTTCACATGTCTGACGAAGGCGCGTGTCGCGCGTCCGTTCGTGGCCCGGTAGGGTTTGGCGTCTTCGCCGAACCGGCATCGCACCCCGCTGGTGCAATCCACGTTCCCGGGAATGCGCGGAAACTAGGCATCCGCGGCGTGACTGTCAACCGGATTTCGACCGGTCACGAATCTTCGTCAATGCCTGTATAACGCCGTGGAGCGTGCTAATTTCCTGACTCGTCGGCGCCGCCCGCGCGAACAGGGCCCGCAGGTTGCGCTTCACGGCAGGCGCCATCTCCGGCGAAATGAAGAACCCACCTGCATCAAGTTCGGATTCCAGACGTTCATGGAACCGGTCGCGCTCAAGCACAGTTGCCGTTTCTGGCCGCTGATCGGTATCTGCCGAGCTCTTTTCACCGGAATGCGCGGCCACACGCCACTCCCACGCCATGAGCAGCACCGCCTGTGCAAGATTCAGCGACGGATAATCCGAGTTCAGGTCGGCCGTCACAAGACAGTCGGCACGCACCACATCGTCATTGTCGAGGCCTGAGGCCTCGGGCCCGAACATGAGACCTGCCCGCCCCCCATGCGACAGCATTTCGGCCATCACGCTTCTTGGATCGCTGGTCCTTACCGGCATGTCACGGCGCCGCGCAGACAGGGCGGCAAGGAAGGTCAGGTCATGTGCGGCGTCGGCGATACTGTCGAAAACACCCGCGTTTTCAATGATCGAGGCGCCACCTGCCGCCATCGGAAGTGCCGCCGGGTTCGGCCAGCCATCACGCGGCGCCACAAGACGAAGGTCAGTGAGGCCGCAATTCATCATTGCCCGCGCGGCAGCACCTATATTCTCACCAAGCTGCGGGCGAACCAGAATTATGACGGGTGGTCTTGCCGACATCTGTCAGGCGGCGGTGGCCGGCCCGGAGATGCCGTCACGCTGCAGCTTCCACATCATGCCGTCACCAAGCGCCACCACCGAAGCATCGATGATGTTGGTCGACACACCGACGGTGCGCCATATGGTGCCGTCGGGCGTGCGGAACTCGATCATCACCCGCGTCACGGCGCCGGTGCCCGACTGCCCTTCACGGGCATCGAGAATGCGCACCTTGTAGTCAACGAGTTCCACATCCTCGAGCGTGGGATAGGCTGTCGACAGGGCTTTACGAAGCGCCGTATCGACGGCGTTGACCGGACCGTTTCCAAGCGCCACCTCGTGGTAGACGACATTGCCGACGGTGATGGTCGCCGTGGCCTCGGATTCAACGACGAGTTGGCCACGTGCGTTGAAGCGCCTTTCATCCATCACCCGGAAACGGCCGATGGTGAAATAGTCCGGCAATTCTCCCAGAGTGCGTCGCGCCAGCAACTCGAAACTGGCTTCGGCAGAATCGAAGGCCCAGCCCTCGAATTCGCGTTCCTTCACCACACGGATCAAATTGTCCAGCCGCGGATCGTCATTGCTGATCTCGATTCCGAACTCGGCGAAACGCGCCATCATGTTGGACTTTCCTGCCTGGTCGGAAACCAGATACTGGCGCGAATTGCCGACCTTTTCAGGCGGCACATGTTCGTAGGTGCGCGGGTCCTTCTGCGCTGCCGACGCGTGAAGGCCGCCTTTATGGGCGAAAGCCGCTTCGCCGACATAGGGTGCCTGAGCATAGGGCGGGCGGTTCAGCCGTTCGTCCAGCATTCTGGACAGGCCCATCAGCTTGGGAAGGCTCTCTTCCGAAATGCCTGTTTCATAGCCGAGCTTCAGAACAAGCGTCGGGATCAGGGTAATCAGGTCGGCATTGCCGCATCGCTCGCCAAGACCGTTGATCGTGCCCTGCACCTGGCGCGCGCCGGCGCGAATGGCCGCCAGCGAATTGGCCACCGCCACGCCGGCATCATTGTGGCAATGAATGCCGAGACGGACCTCCGGGAGTGCGGCATGCACGGCGCTGACGATCTCGAACACCTCGTTCGGCAGCGCGCCGCCATTCGTGTCGCAGAGAACAACCCAGGAGGCACCGCCTTCATGGGCCGCGCGAACACAGTCGAGCGCATACTCCGGATTGTTCTTGTACCCGTCGAAGAAATGTTCGCAGTCGAACATCGATTCACGACCACGCTCGGCCGCGGCGGCAACCGACTGGCGGATCATTTCCAGATTTTCATCGAGCGTCGTGTTGATCGCCGTTTCGACATGGAAGTCCCATGTCTTGCCGACAAGGCAGGTGGCCGGAACCTCGGCGTCAAGAACGGCATTCAGCCCGGGGTCATTGGCCGTGCTGCGGCCACCACGGCGCGTCATCCCGAAGGCGACCATGCGTGCCTTCGCTGTCTTCGGAGGATCGCCGAAAAAAGCGTCGTCCGTGGGGTTGGCCCCGGGCCAGCCGCCCTCGATGTAATCGATCCCGATCTCGTCAAGCGCTGCTGAAATAGCAATTTTATCGGCTTTCGAAAAGTCGACGCCACGGGTCTGACCGCCGTCGCGAAGCGTCGTGTCGAACAACCAGATCCTGTTATCGCTCATTCGCCTGTCCCCCGGAACGGGACATGCCGCCCCGCCAACCTCGCCTGTCACTTAACAAAATTGATGCCAAAAGGCTAGCTTCGCCGCCAGCTTGTGCCGCCAGGCCCGTCTTCAAGAAGGATGCCAGCTGACGCCAATTCGTCGCGAATGGCGTCCGCCGCCGCGAAATCGCGGGCCGCGCGCGCTTCGTTGCGCGCCGTAATCATCGCATCAATCTCCGCGTCGCCAACGCTGTCAGCACCGGCATCACCGCGTGCCCATCCGTCACCCGTCTGTCCGAGAAGCCCCATGATGGCGGCGGAGGATTTGAGCGCTATGGCGGCATCCCCGTCACCCCTGTTGGCCGCCCCGGCAAGTTCATGGAGCCGTGCCATCGCCGCCGGCGTGTTCAGATCGTCCTTCAAAGCGTCAAGGAACGCCCCGTCGACGGCTTCATCGTCGGCAACGGCGTCGCCAACGGCCCGATACAGCCTGTCCAGGACGTTGCGGGCCTCGACAAGGGCCGCCTCGGTAAGCGCCACCGGGGCCCGGTAATGCGCGCCAAGAAGGCCCACCCGCACCGTTTCGCCACGATGTGCCGCGATGGCCTCATGCGCCTGCAGGATGTTGCCAATCGATTTCGACATCTTCTCGTCGCCCATCGTGACATATCCGTTATGGAGCCAGTATGCGGCCATGATGTCGGTGCCGTGGGCGCAGCAACTCTGCGCGATCTCGTTCTCATGATGCGGGAACACCAGATCCAGCCCCCCGGCATGGATGTCGAATGTTTCGCCGAGATAGTGGCGCGCCATCGCGGAACATTCGATATGCCAGCCCGGCCGTCCCGGCGTGTCGGAAAAGGGATTTTTCCATCCCGGCTGGTCTTCGCTGCTTGGCTTCCAGAGAACGAAATCGGCAGGATCGCGCTTGTAAGGTGCGACCTCGACGCGTGCACCGGCGATCATGTCCTCCATGCTTCGTCCGGACAGGGCGCCGTATGCCGGCATTTTCGCGACACTGAAAAGCACATGGCCTTCGGCGGCATAGGCGAAACCACCGTCGATCAATGTCTGGATCATGTCGATCATGCCACCAATGAACTCGGTCGCCCGCGGCTCATGATCCGGCGGCAGCGCGCCAAGCGCGGCAACATCCTCGTGAAAACAGGCAATGGTGTCCTCGCACAGCCTGTCGATGCCGATTGACCGCTCGGCGGCGCGGGTGATGATCTTGTCGTCGACATCGGTAATGTTGCGGACATAGGTGACGCGCTCGAAGCTTCTGCGCAGCAGCCGCACAAGAACGTCGAACACCACGATCGGGCGCGCATTGCCGACATGGATCCTGTCATAAACCGTCGGACCGCAGGCATAGACCCGTACATGCGACGGATCGAGAGGCGTGAACTCGTCCTTGCTGCGGGTCAGCGTGTTGTGGAGACGGATGCCGCTCATGCCGTTTCACCGCGAAGCCTTGCAAGGATCCTCTCGCGACCGATGAACCGCAGAAGCGGCCCGATTTCAGGCCCCCTCTCCTGCCCGGTCAGGGCCAGACGGATCGGCATGAAAAGCCCGCGACCCTTGGCGCCGGTCGCTTCAGATACGGACTTGGTCCACGCGCCCCAGACGCCGTCGAGATCACCGTCCGGAAGGTGGGCGGCGGCGGCGGCGGCGACCTCGGCAGAGTCGATGACCGGTGCCAGCGGCGTCGTACAGACGCGCCACCAGTGTGCCGCCTCCGCGACGGTCGAAACATTGTCGCGGACGGCAAGCCAGAACGCCTCGCCACCACCTACTGAAAGCTTTTCAAGCTGTGTCGAAACGTCGTCGAAACCGCGCTGCTGGACGATTTTCACATTCACCTGTACCAGTTCTGCCGGATCGAACTTGGCGGTGGCCCGGCCAAACCGCGACAGGTCGAACCCCTCGATGATTGCAAACATGTCGGCGTTGGCGACGACGGGATCAGCCGTCCCGATGCGTGCCAGAAGACTTGCAAGCGCCTCAGGTTCGGTCCCCTCATCGCGAAGCTGGCCGATCGACAGGCTGCCGAGACGCTTCGAAAGCCCTTCACCATCAGCGCCGGCAAGCAGAGCAACATGGCCCATGACAGGCGCCGTTCCGCCAAGCGCTTCGAAAAGCTGTATCTGTGCGGCGGAATTGGTGACATGGTCCTCACCGCGGATGATGTGCGTGATGTCGTGATCGATGTCGTCGACCACCGAGGCCATGGTGTAGATAACCCGCCCGTCCTCGCGCATCAGCACCGGATCGGACAGGCTCGACATGTCATAGCTGACATCACCACGAACCATGTCGGTCCAGGAAACCTCGGAATGATCCAGAAGGAAGCGCCAGTGCGGGCGGCGGCCTTCTGCCGCGAACTGCGCCTTCTGCGCCTCGGTCAGCTTCAGCGCCGCACGGTCATAGACCGGCGGGCGGCCGGCTGACAGCTGGGCCTTGCGCTTCAGCGCCAGCTCCTCCTGAGTCTCATAGCAGGCATAGGCGCGCCCGTCGGCAACAAGCTTCTGCAATGCTTCATCATACCGCCCGAGCCGCTGTGACTGGCGGTCCTCGCTGTCCCACTCCATGCCCATCCAGGTCAGGTCAGCCCGAATGGACGCCTCGAATTCCGGCGTCGACCTTTCGGTGTCGGTATCATCGATCCGAAGCATGAAATGGCCGTCCGCACGCCGTGCGAAGAGATAGTTCACCAGTGCCGTGCGGAGATTGCCGACATGGAGATTGCCCGTCGGGCTTGGCGCGAAACGGACCTTGATCTTGCTCATCTATTCTTCCTTCCCGGCAACCTGCAACGGGTTGAACCCGGAGGTCAGCGGCAGCCGACGTTCACGCCCGAAAGCCAGCGCCGTCATCTTCGGGCCGGGCGCAGCCTGGAAACGCTTATATTCCGCCCGGAACAGCAACTGGCTGGCGCGGGCAACTTCGTCACGGTCGTGACCTCGGGCGACGATGGTCTCGATATCGACCATCTCCTCGCAGAGCGCCCGCATGATATCGTCGAGACGTTCGTAGGGCGGCAGGGAATCGGTGTCCTTCTGGTCCGGGCGCAGTTCGGCCGACGGCGGCTTCTCGATGATCCGCAAAGGTATGATCTCACCCTCCGGCCCGGCCCCACCACGCGGCATGTTGCCGTTTCGCCATCGGCACAGATCGAAGACCTGTACCTTCCATACGTCCTTGATTGGCGCGAACCCGCCGCACATGTCGCCATAGAGTGTCGAATATCCGGCGGCATATTCCGACTTGTTGCCTGTTGCCAGAACCATCGGGCCGTGCTTGTTGGAAATCCCCATCAGAATCATGCCACGAAGCCGCGACTGGATATTTTCCTCGGCAATGCCGGGATCGGCGCCGTCAAATTGCTGCTCCAGCATGCCGTCCATCGCTGCCATCGCAGGACCGATTGACACCTCGTCAAGCCTGATGCCCAGGCGGCCGGCGAGATCGGCAGCGTCTTCAAGGCTTTCCCGGCTGGTGTAGGGAGACGGCATCATCACGGCGTGAACACGGTCCGGTCCAAGGGCGTCAACAGCAAGCGCCGCGACAAGCGCCGAGTCGATCCCGCCGGAAAGGCCGAGAACCACACCCGGGAAACCGTTCTTGTCGACATAGTCCCGTAATCCCAGTGTGAGACCGCGGTAGAGCGCCGCCATGCCTTCATCCGGCGGCGTCATCTGGCCAGCCAGCGAAGCGGCGCCGAAATCCTCATCTATCCTGATCGTGACGGTAGATTCGGAAAAACTCGGAAGGTGGGCGGCAAGGCTGCCATCTGCGGCCAGCGCGAAGGACCCGCCGTCAAAGACAAGCTCGTCCTGACCGCCAACCATGTTGACATAGACGAACGGAAGCTCTGATTCGACCGCCCGGCTGACGGCATGCATCATCCGGCTGTCCGGCTTCAGGTGATCAAAGGGCGAAGCGTTGAGCGAGATGATGATCTCGGCGCCGGACTCGGCAAGGCATTCGACGACATCCGGCGTCCAGATGTCCTCGCAGATCGGCAGGCCGACCCGCCGTCCCCTTACAAGGACCGGTCCAGGCATTTCGCCCGGGATGAAATTTCGTTTGTCGTCGAAGACACCGTAATTCGGAAGATTGACCTTGTCGCGCCGTGCCGTCACGGCACCGTCGTCGATAACGAAAACGGCGTTGGTTACAACCCCATCCTCAGCATGCGGCGCACCCACGATAATGGCCGGCCCGCCATCAGACGTTGCCGCGGCAAGATCGGAAAGGCCGGCCGCCACCTCGTTCATGAAATCGCTTCGAAGGACCAGGTCATCGCACGGATAACCCGAAAGATACATTTCAGGTGTAACGACGATGTCGGCCCCGACCGCCGCGGCGTCGCGCCTGGCATCGAGGAGGCGCGCGACATTCGACCCGATATTGCCGAGATGCGAATTCAACTGCGCAAGCGCGATGGAGGTAACTTTTGTCATTGAACTGGTGCCGTTCATTTACGGAACAGGAATTCGCGGCCGACCTTCACGCGTGGCACGCCATCATAGGAGATAACGTCAGCCGTGGCATATGTCTCGGACCATTTCTGCGGCAGATACGACCCCGTGCCGATCACGTCCACCGGCGCCTTGGCAAATGAGAACATGCGGCATTTGTCAGGCCCGAAACCGCTTGAGGCCACGATCCGGACCTTTTCGAAGCCATGGGCGTCAAGTGTCTCGCGAAGGTACC
Source organism: Pseudomonadota bacterium (assembly GCA_036143955.1). Classification (GTDB taxonomy): domain Bacteria; phylum Pseudomonadota; class Alphaproteobacteria; order Puniceispirillales; family Puniceispirillaceae; genus UBA8309. The sequence continues at coordinate 17,480 of JAYYLR010000062.1, forward strand.
AGACCGCCGCAACACTGACGCCGGTCCCCATCAGATGCTTGAGTTCGTCATCGGTTCTGTAGCCCCGGGTTGCATAGGAAACATGCCGGTCGAGGACGGCATAGGACTCCGGCGTGTCCAGTCCCTCCACGAACCTTCCGCCATGCGTGTCGAGACGTAATGACAGCTTGCCGGCGGCGGCAAGATCAGGAAACCGGTTGGCAACAGCGAGCGCGTCGGTGATTTCCCGACCGAAATAGTCCACGAGAACGGTCAGCGGCACATCTGGTGCCATATCATGAAACATCTCGGCAGCCCTTACCGTGGAGCCCGCATAGCCAATCAGCGCATGCGGCATGGTTCCCATGCCGGCATCACGGCCGAAAAAATGCGCTGTTGCATCGGTAGAGGATCCGATGAAGCCAATCGCACCGGCCTTGGCCTTGGCCTTGTGAGATCCGACCGAGGCGCCGTAAGCCATCAACTCGGCCATTTCGGAACCGGCACAATGGCGGGCGTCCATCGCCAGAAAGGCCACTTCCGGAAGCTCGACACACATGTTGTACGCATTGTAGGCCGACACGCAGGCGCCACCCAGCCGCTGCAGGAAAATTGTTTCCAGATCCACCAAAGCGGCGAAGGGACCGCGCAGATAGCAGAGGACATCTCCCGAACCGACCCAGGCGCCCTCTACATGCGGCTCTTCAACCTCAATCTTAACGCTCCGATGAGCCGCCATGCCCTGCAGCCATTCAACCGCCAGCCTTCCGGCATAGGTGACGGGCCGCCGCATGAACACGGCGTATTCAACCTCGCAGTCGCCATTGACCTCGACGATCCGCTGCGTGTTCCGGAAGTAGGTGTCCGTCAGGCCGGGCTGGCGTTCCGGGGATGGTCCTGTGCTTCTGAAATCGACCATGCTGATCTGCCCTGTCGGCACCCCAGCGGATCGCCGCATGAGACACCTGTGGCTGTAGTTGCTAAACTGCTTCGGACAGGCCCATGCCGCCATCGCGCCGCTGCTTCAACAGATCGGCAATCAGGAAGGCAAGTTCAAGCGCCTGAGCGCCGTTCAGCCTCGGGTCACAATGCGTGTGGTAGCGATCACCAAGCCGCGCTTCGGTCACCTCGACAACACCTCCAACGCATTCTGTCACGTTCTGGCCGGTCATCTCGAAATGAACACCGCCCGGGTAGGTCCCGACTTCGTCATGTGCATCAAAGAACCCCTTGACCTCGGCCATGACGTCACTGACACGGCGTGTCTTGTAGCCGCTGCTGGCCTTGACGGTGTTGCCATGCATCGGATCACAGCACCAGACGACCTTCGCGCCGGATGCCTTCACCGCCTTGAGAAGCGGCGGCAGGCCGGCATGAACCTTGTCAGCGCCCATTCTGGCGATCAGTGTGAGGCGGCCCGGAACATTGTCCGGGTTCAACAGTTCGATGAGCCTGACAAGTTCGTCAGGATCGAGGCTCGGTCCACATTTCAGGCCAATCGGATTACCGATGCCGCGCATATATTCGACATGCGCGCCGTCAGGCTGGCGCGTACGGTCACCAATCCAGATCATGTGCGCCGATGTCGAATACCAGTCCTTTTCATCAGTGATGGTATCACGGCGAGTTAGCGCCTGTTCGTAATTGAGCAGCAGCGCTTCATGGCTTGTGTAGAGTTCTGTCTCGGCCAGCGGACGTGCGGTTGCCGGCGTGATGCCGCAGGCACGCATGAAATCGAGGCTTTCGGTGATCCTGCCTGCCAGTTCCTGAAACCTTTCGGCCTCAGGCGTTCCGTGAAGGAATTCGGTCACCCAGCTGTGAACTTTCGTCAGGTCGGCAAGACCGCCCTGCGCAAAGGCCCGAAGAAGGTTCAGGGTCGCGGCGGACTGTTCATAAACGCGAAGAAGGCGCTTCGGATCGGGAATCCGCTCACCAGCCGTGAACCCCATGGCGTTAATCATGTCGCCACGGTAACTCGGCAGTTCGACCCCGTTTATCGACTCGGTCGGAGAGGAGCGAGGCTTTGCAAACTGCCCCGCCACCCGGCCGACCTTGACGATGGGCATGGAGGCTCCGAACGTCAGAACAACGGCCATCTGGAGAATGACCTTGAATGAGTCGCGGATGTTGTCGGCCGAAAATTCGGCGAAACTTTCGGCGCAGTCGCCCCCCTGCAGAAGAAAAGCGCGTCCTTCGGCCACCTCGCCAAGCTTGCTTTTCAGGCTTTGTGCTTCTCCAGCGAAAACCAGGGGCGGCATCGCGGCCAGCTTCGATTCCACAACGTCCAGCTTGTCGGAGTCCGGATATTCCGGAACCTGTAAAATCGGATAATTGCGCCAGCTATCAGGCTGCCATGTCATGGGGCACCATCCCTCAATATTCTCGAAAATGTGCGGTACTGCGTCTGTTCTTGTTGGAAAGCGCACCACCGATCAGGGGCCAACATAATGGCCGGATTCCCCGATATTTCAAGTCTTTTGGCGATCAGTCCCGTGGCGTCCGCATGGTCACGAATTCTTCCGCCGCCGTCGGGTGAATGCCGATCGTCGCGTCGAAATCAGCCTTTGTCGCGCCGGCGACGATGGCAACACCGATGCCCTGCATGATTTCGCCAGCATCCGGCCCCATCATATGCGCTCCGAGCACCCTGTCCGTCGCCTTGTCGACAACCAGTTTCATGAAGGTTTTTTCCTGCCGCCCAGAGATGGTGTTCTTCATGGCGTTGAACCGGCTGGTGAACACCGTGATCTCGGCACCACCTTGCTGTGCCTGCTGTTCTGTCAGTCCAACCGAAGCGATCGGCGGCTGGGTGAAGACGGCTGACGGGATGTTGGCATGGCTGACCTGCCGCGGCCGCCCGCCAAACACACTGTCGGCAAAGGCGTGCCCCTCGGCGATTGCGACGGGCGTGAGTGCCACCCTGTCCGTGACGTCTCCTACAGCGTAAATCGACGCCACCGTGCTCTGCGAATTTGCATCGACCGCTATTTCACCCTTCGGGCCGAGCGTCACACCAGCGGCGTCAAGACCCAAGCCAGCGGTGTTCGGCAGACGGCCGGTCGCCGCCATCACCTGATCGACATCAATCTGGCTCCCGTCACTCAGCGTTACGGATTTCAAATCCTGCGATCCGACAACGACATTGGCGATTGTGCAACTGGGATGGAGAATGACGCCGCGGCCTGCCAATGCCGTTGCCGCCTCGGCGCGAATCTCTTCGTCGAAACCGCGAAGCGGAAGGTCCGCCCGGTAGGCAAGATGGGTTTCGATACCAAATCCATTAAAGATGCTCGCGAATTCGCACGCTATATACCCTGCGCCATAGACAATGATCCGATCGGGTCGTTGTGCCAGATCAAGCGCCTCATTCGAGGTAATGGCATGTTCCGCAAGGCCAGGCACCTCAGGTATCTGCGGCCAGCCTCCAGTGGCGATCAGAAGCCGCTCCGCCGTGATTTCCCGCTCGCCAACACGAACGCTGTTGGGCCCGCTAACGACGCCACGCCCCTCGATCAGTTCAACCCCGGCATTGGACAGCAGAGATCTGTAAATGGCTTCAAGTCGGTCCAGTTCGCGGTCCTTGGCGTCGATCAGCGACGGCCAGTCATGACCATCCACACTTAGCTGCCAGCCGTAACCGCCGGCATCTTCAATCTCGGATGAAAACGACGAGCCGTACATCAGCAGCTTCTTCGGAACACAGCCTCGAATGACGCAGGTGCCGCCTGGACGGCTTTCCTCAATCACCGCAACCCGGGCACCATGGCCGGCGGAAATACGGGATGCGCGGACGCCGCCGGAACCGGCGCCGATCACGATCAGGTCATAGTCGTAGGACATGAGGGTCTCCGGAAGGGATTTCGCGTCCCTAACCTAGTCCGGATGCCAGCTTATGCAAGAGGGTGTGACGCCTTCGCGTTCGCCAATCAGACGAGGTCCCGATCATCATGGAGCATGACTTCTGGCAGACCGATGCCACGCTTTGCCAGCAGCGTGGCCGCCAATTGTCCGAAATCCATCATTTCGTGATAGATCGAAGCCGAAGTTGCCTCGTGGAGCGCTATTTTGCGGTAAACCGTCACCGTCGCCTCTCCCGAACAGACACCATGCGGCAGCATGATGTTGGCCACGGTGTCCTCGAGCAGAAGCATCGTCAGGAATGAGGCACGGAGCGGACCGCTGCCATCGCGTGCGGTCGTCGCATAAACCAGTGCGGTGACGTCATCGTCCATCAGCTCCAGCTGAACGATCGGACCTGTCTCGCTTTCAATCATCCAGCGCCGCTGTGAAAGCGCCGTGACGTCGCACGGCCCGGCGGCTGGCGGGTTCTGGACAAGTTCGTTCATCATGGCCTTGATGGGCGCGTGCATTTCTGTGTTCCTTCTGGCAGCGGCGCGTGACATTCAAATTTCACCGCTTTGTTACCATGGGTTAACTTGTTGTTAACAAATTAATTTGCCGACGGGATGTTCATGGACATATCGATTGATCCTTAGGTGCCGGAGAAGCTTCCGGATCATCGGTTGTACCTTGACGGAATGGCGGATATCGTTGTTTTCCGTCCTTTATCGTCTGTTCGCGGGACCATTATGCCATGACCGAATCCGCCGCGCCGCTCTCCGGAAAGCTGCTCTGGACACCGCCCGACGACGCCCCTGTTTCAAGTCAGGTCGCCGCGTTCGCATCCTTTGTAAAGAGCCGTACCGGCATGGACTGGAACGGGGATTTCCAGACATTGTGGCGCTGGTCGACACAGGAGAATGTCAGCTTCTGGGACCTGTTCTGGGACTGGCATGGCGTAATCGGTGAAAAGGGCACCCGTCTGATTGATAAGCAGCATGCCATGCCGGGTGCACGCTTCTTTCCGGATGCCACACTGAACTATGCCGAGAACATGCTGGCAAATGCTGACGACCGCCTTGCCCTGTCTTCGCATTGTGAGAATGGCCGCCAAATCCAATTGACACGCCGCGAGTTGAAGCAGCGCGTTCTTCGCCTTGCTGGCTGGATGCGTGACAACGGCATTGGCCGCGGCGACCGCGTCGCGGCTTACATCACCAACACGCCCGAAACTGTCATTGCAATGCTGGCAACAGCTGCGGTGGGCGCGGTTTTTTCCAGCTGTTCTCCGGATTTCGGCCTTGGCGGGGCTCAAGATCGCTTTGGCCAGATTGAGCCGAAACTGCTGATCGCCTGCGACGGTTACAATTATGCCGGCAAGAGGTTCGACCGGCTGGAGATCGTACGCAAGCTTGCCGGATCGATGCCGTCGGTCACCAGATGCCTCATTGTTCCATTCCTCGCCGACAGCCCCGACCTTTCCGGTCTGCCCGGCGCCTGCCTGTTTGAACAGGCCGAACAAGGCGCACCACTTGAAGAATTTGTGCGCGTCGGCTTCAACGATCCCCTCTATATCCTCTATTCCAGCGGCACGACGGGCGCACCAAAATGCATTGTTCACGGCGTTGGCGGGGTCACCCTTCAACATGCCAAGGAACTGCGCCTCCACAGCAATCTGGGGCCCGATGACAGGCTCTTTTTCTTCACAACCTGTGGATGGATGATGTGGAACTGGATGGTGTCAGGGCTTCTTGTCGGCGCATCTGTCATCACATATGAGGGCAATCCGTTTCACCCCGGTCCCGAACGTCTGTGGCAGATCGTTGCTGATGAGCGGCTGACCCATTTCGGGGTATCAGCGAAATATGTCGACGCCGTTCGCAATGCGGGTTTCGAGCCAGGTCGGGAGCTCGACACGTCGTCTCTTCGGGTGCTGATGTCGACCGGATCACCCCTGTCCGCAGAAGCCTTCGCATTCATCTATGACGCTGTGAACCCTGATCTGCAGCTTGCCTCGATCTCGGGCGGCACGGACCTCATTTCCTGCTTTGTGCTCGGGAGCCCTACCCAGCCCGTATATGCAGGTGAGATCCAGACGCGCGGGCTTGGCATGGCCGTTGAGGTACTTGACGAGGACGGCACTCCGGTCACGGGCGAACAGGGCGAGCTGTGCTGTGTGAAGCCCTTCCCTTCAATGCCGGTGAAATTCTGGAATGATCCGGACGGTGCCAAATACAGGGCGGCATATTTCGAACATTTTGACGGGGTTTGGCGGCATGGCGACTGGGCGACTTTGACCGAGCGCGGCGGTGTCATCATCCATGGCAGGTCGGACGCCACGCTGAACCCGGGCGGGGTGCGGATCGGCACCGCGGAAATCTACCGGCAGGTCGAATCCTTTTCCGAGATCGAAGAAGCGCTTGTCGTTGGTCAGAATTGGGACAATGACGTTCGCGTCATCCTGTTTGTGAAGTTGGCACAGGGCGAGACACTCGACGAAACACTGACCACTGGCATCAGGTCACGGATAAGAAGTGGCGCCACACCGCGCCATGTGCCGCGCCACATCATCGCGGTGGCGGACATCCCGCGAACGCGGTCGGGGAAGATCACGGAATTGGCGGTGCGCGACATCATCCACGGACGGCCGGTAAAGAATACCGAGGCACTGGCAAATGCCGAAGCACTCGAAAACTTCCGCAACCTGCCACAGCTGTCGGAATAGACGATCTACAGACCCTGGCGGATCAGCGTCTGCACGGCACTGCTGTTGGCGTAGCGTTTACGGTCCCGCCGGTAGCGCGAAAGTGCCATCATCAACTGCGCTGTTTCAGACTGTTTCAGCGCCGCATCATTTGTAAGATCGTCCAGGCGTGCGGGTGTGCAGAGTTCGGCAAGGTAGGTGTGCGTGGCGCCGACGCGCTCAGCAGCGGCCCGGTAACTGGATTTCGAACCAACAGGCCAGCGCTCGCGAAGAATTGTCATCACCACGAAATTAACGTCATGTCCCCAGCCGGGCGCCGAACCGCTTGCAGACAGGATGCCGGCGGCGATGGATATGATGGCGGACATCGTTTCAGGGTTATCCGACATTGCCACCCCCTGGTCATGGTCCAGCCAATGCCCCAGAAGGTTGATCCTGTCAGCTTCATCAAGCCCCATGAGCCGCGGGTGAAGCTCCGGGCCATGCTGGCCCGGATCTATATCGATGATGTCGGATTCGCCCATCAGGCGAAGTAGGGTTGCCGGCATGGCTTTTCGCGTCCCAGGTGATGTTTCCGCGCGTCGGTTTTAGCAGCATCAGGCCGACTGGCAACAGCTGACTTGCAATCAGGCCGGCGGCTCTTCCGCCGAAGACGGGTGGCGCGCCCGAACGAATTCACGTCGGGCAATGAAAAGGCAGCTTGCGATGACGACCACACTTCCGACGAGTTCGGAGGTTGACATCACCTCGCCGACGAAGAGAAACGCAACGAAGGCAGCAAGCGGAATCTGAAGATAGCGCATTGAAGAGATCACCACCGCTTCGGTAAATCGATAGGCCGAGGTTATGCAGAGTTGCAGCCCTGCCGCGACGATACCGAGAACCATCAGGTCGGTCATGAGCGGTCTGCTGATTGCCGTGAGATCTCCGGGTAGCGTCAGTGCCAACAGTGTCAGCGTCACGGCGCCGCTGCCGTTGTACCAGACGGCGACGCTGAAAGGATGGTCCGCCTTGCCGAGGCGTCGCAACAGGATTGCAAGGACGGCACTGGCGAGGGCTCCGGCGACCCCGAACACGACATTCGGCGAAAACCCGCCGTCGAACGGGTTGGTCAGCAGGATGATACCGATCATGCCGATGATGACGGCGCTCCACCGATAAACACCGATCCGCTCGCCAAGAAGAAATGGCGAAAGAATCGTGATGAAGATGACGGCACTCTGAAGAAGCGCGGTGGCCTGCCCGAGCGGCAGCAGCCTCGCCGCGGTGAACCAGCAGGCCATGGCGATGAACCCGAAGGCGATCCGGATCATCAAGGTCCGCTTGGCGTTGATCTGGAGGAAGTCGCGGCCACGCACCAGCACCGCCGGCAGGGCGATCAGCGGCAGGGAAAACAGGAACCGATACATCAGAACCGTGACAAGCGGCACGCCATCGCCAATGAGCTTCACGATCATCCCCGTCGCCACACCGAAAAGGACCACCATGAGGGTAAGAATGATTCCGATGAAGGATCTTGGAAGTGTCACATGAAGCTCGCTTGATGATGACTTCAATCTAGAGAAGTTGTTTCACAAGGACCACATGAGATTCCGTCCGCAACGACAAAGTTAGAGGATGACTTTATTTCGCGACACGGATCCCCATCTACTCATCATCGGCACGATCAGTCAGCCGAAACCGAATAAGCAAAAGCAGAGGAATTCTCACCATGCGTAGCCTTGCCCCACTCGCCGCGGCCATCCTGATCGGCACCACAGCATTCGTAGCCAATGCAGGTGTGGTTGAGGACCGGAAGGCCAATTTCAAGGCCAACAATGCATCAATGCGCGCGATTGGCGCCGCCATCGGAGCCGGTGACTTCGAGACGGTAACCCGCGAGGCCGAAAGAATTGCCGCATGGGCCATGGTCATGCCGGACTATTTCCCGGAAGGAAGCGGTGAAGGCACCAGCGCCAAGCCTGCCATCTGGACGGATTTCGTCGGCTTCAAGGATGCCGCCGAGGCAAACTACTACGCGGCGCAGGAACTGATCGCCGCTGCTGCCAAACAGGATGCCGACGCGGCGGGCGAAGCCCTTCGGGCCATTGGCGGCACCTGCAAGGGCTGCCACCAGAAATTCAAAAGCTGGTAGGGCTTAGTACCAGGCAGGACGCAGCAGCGGCAGCGCGTGTGTGGCGATCTGCAGCCCACCCATCAACGCTAGTCCCAACCACATCCTTGCCAGGCTTATGCCGCCGTCCGGTCCCTTGATCATGGCGGGCGGCTCACTGGCGCGGCCGGAGACCATGGCAAGCGTCAGGTTGACCTTCTTGCCGAATTTGTAGACCAGGATCGCCGCCAGATGCAGGATCACCAGCGCGATCAGGGCCAGCTTTGCCAGATGGTGAATTTTCGTGATTTCAGCTGACCGTTCCGGCGCCAGATGCGCCAGCGGCCCGTCAAACAGGATTCCGTCGGTGGAGAACATGCCTGTCACCGCCATGAACCCTGTGATGGCCAGCAAACCCAGCACCGAGAGCGCCGCCAATGGCGAATGGCCTGCCTGCCGCGGCACGGCTGGGTCTGCAGGTGCCCTCAGCCACGCGAGCACCGTCCAGGGCATGCGGACGAAACTGGCAAATCTGGCATGGTGCCCGCCGACATACCCCCAGACGATCCGGAACGCGACAAGCCCAAGAACAGTGAGCCCCGAGCGCTCATGAAGATCCATGCGTCCGATATTCGCCGTCACGACATTGGTCACCACGGCCACCGCCAGCCCCCAGTGAAACAGCCTCAGCGGCAGATCCCATACGAATAGCCTGTCCTGCTCCGGTTCCGGCATTTCCGAACTCCCAATCTTCAACTCAATGTTCTAGCAGATTTAACGCTCTGTTTCATTTCAATATTTTCACGATTACGCTGGTTTGACGACGGCTGATGCCCTGCTATCCTTGCGCCATGGGAGACATGCAGCACAGGCTTTTTACCGATGCGGGACACGGCGAAGGCGGCGCGCTTGATGCGCTGGCATCGCGTGACGCCGACATCGCGCGCGTGATTACCGCCTATGGGCCCCCGCCAGACAGGTCGCTTCCTGCCAGTTTTGACACGCTGGCTCGTGCTGTCATCGGACAGCAGGTCTCGCGCGCCGCGGCAAGCTCGATTCACAAACGTATGCTGGCTGCCGGATTGATGTCCGTGGAAAATGTCGCCGGCCTGACCGTTGAGGACATGATGCCGGTTGGCCTGTCGCGCCGCAAAGCCGAGTATCTGATCGGCATTGCCGAAGAGATCGCCAGCGGCAGGCTCGACATGAAGGCACTCGCCGGCCTGCCTGGCGAGGATGTTCAGGCCCGGTTGGTGGCCATTCGGGGAATTGGTGCCTGGACGGCGGATAATTTCAGGCTTTTCGCGCTTGCCGACATGGATGCCTGGCCGGTCAATGACGTGGCGCTTCAGGAAGCGATGAAGCGCTTGAAGTCTCTTGACCAGCGTCCGACAGCGGCAGAAATGGAGGATATGGGCGAAGTATGGCGCCCCTATCGCGGCGCCGGAGCACTCGTTCTCTGGCACCTATATGGCATCGAAGTGCGAAAAACCACCGTCGCTGATATTTGAATCAACCGAAAAGGTCGCCCTGCCCTTCAGCTGATGAGATCCTGCCTCCCTGCTTGGCCTCAGCAGCAAGTGCCGCGTCGTCCAGCGGCGTGACAAGCTCCGGATGGTCCGCCGCGACCTTCCCCACATCCGGTCCGACGCGATACCAGTTGAACCAGGTAGACGGCGCGGCAACGCATAGCTCAATGGCGACATCCGCACCGCCAGTCAACCATCGCTGCCACCTGTCAGGTGGCAAAACAAGCGGCGCCCGATGATGGATCGCAGCCAGATCACCGTCCGCAGCGCTGGTCATCACCACAAACCTGTCCTGATCACCACGTCGAAACAGCAGGCCGCCAAAGGCCATCACCCCGCCGTCACAGAGCTGAACATGCCAGGGCTGTTTCGGGGCCGACCATTCATACCAGCCACTGGCGACAACAAGGCAACGCCTGTTCGCGAAAGCATCACGGAATGTCGGCTTCTCGGCCGCTGTTTCCATGCGGGCATTAATGAGAAAGCTTCGCCCGTCCCCGCTTGGCGGCAGGCCCCAATGCGGGAAAGCCGCTTCAGGATGCAACCCGTTCTGCGAGATTACCAGAGCCGACTGCGAAGGCGCCACGTTCCAGCGCGGCTGCAGATTGTCCGTCACGGTCACGCCGAAGCTTCGCATCAGCTCATCTGGCGAGGCCGTGCTCGTGAATCTGCCGCACATGTTCACATTCCTAACTGGCTGCCTGTCGCCGTCATGATGCGCCAGAACCAACGCCCAGCCAAGGCGCATAGGCGGTTGCCGGCGGAAATTCGGTGGTACCGAATGGCAAGCTGCGCTAAACCCCAATGAACCCCAACAGCAAGGCTGCCGCATCATGTCAGAGCCCCAAGGGCACAGACAGACAAAGTGTCTCGCGATATCGGACGGTGCCGTGGAAACAGCTGCCAGAGCCCTTCGCGACGGCCGCCTTGTGGCGTTTCCGACGGAAACCGTCTACGGGCTGGGCGCGGACGCCTGTAACGCGGATGCCGTCGCCGGTATTTTTGCCGCCAAACAGCGCCCCTCCTTCAATCCGCTCATCAGCCATGTCGCCAGTATCGAAGCCGCCTTCGCCCTCGGC
>JAYYLR010000063.1:0-4965 GCA_036143955.1 Pseudomonadota bacterium
TCGCGGTGTTAACCGCGATCATCGTGCCGGCCGTCGTAACAGGCCCCGAAGGCACCCTTTTCATTGCCGGAAATTCACGCCTTCCTGCCGCCGTAATCGCGGTATCGGTGGCGTTGCTCACCCGCTCGGTGCTGGCGACAATCGCAACCGGCCTCGCGGCGCTATGGTGTCTGGAATGGTTTGTCTACTGACGATCGTCAGGACGCCACAAAACGGTCGCACGACCGCGCGAGTTTGACATCGAGATCCGAAACGCCGCCAAGTGAATGTGTGGTCCACCGGACCACGACACGGTTATAGACGTTGGACCATTCAGGATGATGGTTGGCACGTTCAGCTGCCATCGCCACGCGGGTCATAAATCCAAACGCTGCGTTAAAACCTTTGAACGTGAAAGTTTTCTCGAGGGCAATGCCGTCGGCTGACAGGCTCCAACCGTCGAGCTCGCCAATCGCCTCGTCAAGCGCATCGCTGGAAATCAGCTCTGCCATGTGGTCCTCCCCACTTGCCCACCACCTGCGTGTTCGGCAACTATACCCGCCGGAGGTCGCTGTCACCATGTCCAAAAACCTGTTGATTGCTGCTCATGCGCCATCAGACAACACCACGGCTCTCGCCAATGCGGCGCTGCGGGGCGCGACGAACCCCGATGCCGGCGACGTTCGGGTCGAAATGAAATCACCGTTCGATATCAGCACAGCGGATGTAGTTGCCTGCGACGGATTCATAATCGGAACAACCGAGAATATCGGCTACATGGCAGGCGCGACAAAGGACATGTTCGATCGCTGCTACAATGACTGGCTGGAGCAGAAAGAGGGACTTCCAGTGGGGATCTACATCCGTGCCGGGCTTGACGGCACGGCAACGAGGCGCGCCCTTGAGGGCATCGCCGGTGCCCAGCGATGGCGCCTTGTCGCCCCGCCCCTGATCCTCCATGGCGCGTGGTTGGAAGACTATCCAGCCCAGGTCGAAGAACTTGCCATGGGTATGGCAGCCGGACTCGACGCCGGGATTTTCTAGAATTTGCAGCGCTTCCTAGCTGCCGCTGCCGTGCGAATGGCCATGGCCGTTCGCACCGTCACCGGTGCCGATGGTGATGTCAGCCGGCCCCTTTACATGCGCCGGCACCGTGATGCTGTGGCCGTAGGCGAATTCCAGCGTGAGTTCCAGCATGCGGCCCGGCTCGAGCGGCTCTGCCAGTCCCATCAACATCAGATGCATGCCCCCGGGTTTCAGTGTCACCATACCGCCGGCCGGAATTTCAATGCCACCGTCCAGAGGCCGCATTTTCATCACGCCGTTATCATGAATCATCTCATGGATTTCGGACCTTGCGGCGAAGTCTGCCGACACGCCAATCAGCCTGTCAGCCTTGCAACCAGGATTGTGGATCATCAGATACCCGCCTGTGGCCGTCATGCCCGGCATCGTCGCACGGAGCTGAATGTCGCTTGCCTGGATCTTGGAATGACTTCCGGCAAAGGCCTCGCCAACGGTGAAAGCTGCGAGGAAAAACACCGCGGCCAGCGCGGAAAGAAAGCGTCTTGTCATCATTGTTATCCGGTGGCCTTTGTCACGGACACCTCGGAAAGCTGGTCGATTGTGGCAATCCCGAGCTGGGCCATCACGTCACGCAGCTCTTCGAAGAGGATGGCGGCGGCATGCTCGCCTCCCCGATTGCCGAGTGCCGCCACGGCATACATGAAGGCTCTGCCGAGCAGTACAAAATCCGCACCCGAAGCAATGGCCTTCGCCACATCAAGGCCGGAGCGGATCCCGCTATCGACAATGAGAGGAAGCCTGTTACCGACGGCAGCGCGAATATGCGGCAGTTGGTCAAGCGGGTGCGGCGCCGCATCAAGCTGGCGTCCTGCATGATTGGACACAACCAGCCCGTCGCAGCCCTGCCGCACGGCGCGTTCTGCATCCTGCCCGTGAAGAATGCCTTTGAGAAGCAGCTTGCCAGGCCAGCTGTCACGGATGGCATCCAGATAGTCCCAGTCAAGGCTTCCATTCAGCTGCGATCCGATGAACTTTGTGATTGGCAACTCCGGTGCCCTGTCGGCATAGGGTTCCATATTGCGGAACCTTGGCCCGCCATTGGCCAGCATGCGAAGCGCCCAGTTTGGCCGACTGGCGGCCTGCAACAAGACGGTCGGGCTGTACATGGAATTGCCTCGGCTTCCGAGCGGCGCGCCGGCGATCCGCATGCGCTCGCGGCGGCTCGGCGCCGGAACGTCGGCAGTCACCACAAGGGTCTCGACGCCGCAGTCTCGTGCCCGCCTTATCAGATCAAAGCAGATATCCCGATCATGCGGCGCGTAGAGCTGGAACCAGGCCATATCACCACCGACCGCGGCAACGCGTTCAATGGATTCGCCGGCGACGGTGCTCAAGGTGTAGGGAAAGCCGTTTGCTTTCGCCGCCGCCGCGAGAATCCGCTCAGCCCCGGGCCAGATCGTCGATGACAGGCCGACCGGCGCGGCGCCAAAAGGCGCGGCATAGCGTTTGCCAAGAAGCGTTGTCGAGGTGTCTGGGTCGACCCGGCCGCGCAGAAACTGAGGCGTCAGGGTAAGCTGCTCGTAACGCGCCGCGTTGGCGGCCTTGGTAATATCATGCCCGGTGCCGGAATCGAGATAGGCGAAGATGAAAGGCGGAATGCGCCGGCGGGCCACCGGTTCAAGGTCGCGGAGCCGCGGATATTTCATCATCGGGTCCATGATGCCTCTTCTGACCCACAGGGGCCTGCTTCAACACGAAAGCTGTGAGCTTAGTTCGGCGACTTGAGATATGCGATGATATTCTCGATATCCGCGTCCTTTTTCAGTCCCACAAAGGCCATTTTGGTGCCCTTAACATACTTTTTCGGTGCGCGCAGATAGCCAGCAAGGGTTTCTTCGTCCCAGACGATACCGGATGCCTTCATCGCCTTGGAGTATTTGTAGCCTTCCAGCGAACCCGCCGTGCGGCCAAACAGATTTACCAAATGTGGCCCGGTCTTGTTCTTTTCCTTGTCAACGACATGGCAGGCCTTGCATTTCTTGAAGACCTTTGCACCTGCCTCAATATCACCAGCCAAGGCAGGGCCTGCAGAGCCGATTGCAAATGCGATGGACAACACCATGGTGAAAGCGTTTAGCTTCGATTTCATTGTTTTTTCCCACTTAACTACGAGCTGACTCGAAATAGATCACGCGGTGCGTCGATGCAACCCGCCGGCTCGCTGCAAGGCACTTCTTGAGCGCGCCATGACGTCACATGGCCTGCTAGCCCTTGCGATATGGACTGCGCGGCGTTAGGACACTGGCCATGACACACGTACCCTTCCACGGCATGTCCCCGAAGCAGCGGCGCCTGATCGCGATCGCCGCAATCGCTGCCCTTCTGGCCGGCGCGCTGGCGCTTGTGCTTGGGGCGCTTCGCGAAAATATCGTGTTTTTCTACACCCCGTCTGAAATCCCGGCAAATGTTGACGGCCGCGCCATCCGGCTTGGGGGCCTGGTGAAGACCGGCAGTGTCGAAATAGACGGGCTGAACTCACGCTTTGTCGTCACCGACGGCGAAGCGGAGATCGCCGTCAGCTTCGACGGCGCGCTGCCAAGCCTCTTCCGCGAAGGTCAGGGCGTCGTTGCCGAAGGCCGGATCAACGGCGGCAGCCTGGCGGCAAGCAACGTTCTTGCCAAGCATGACGAAACCTACATGCCCCGCGAAGTTGCCGACTCGCTTCGCGAGAAAGGTGTCTGGCAGGGTCGGGAAAACTAGGTCGTTTCGTCCTCGACCTGCTGCGATGCCGAGGCGGAGGCCGGCATCGGCGCACCGCTCATCACCTCGACCTGTCGCTGCCGCTCGCGATAGACCGTGTACAGCCCACCCGCCAGTATCAGCCCCATCCCGGCCCAGCTCAAAGCATCAGGCCATTCGTTCCAGATCAGGATTCCCCAGATCACCGCGAAGGGTATCGCCGTGTATTCGAACGGCGCAATGATTGATGCCTCGACCGAACGGTAGGCATTTGACGAGGCCACCGACAGGAAAAGAACAGCCATGGTGCAAAAGCCGAGGAACAGCAGGTCCTTGCCATCTGGCATGGCCGGCGCGCGAAGCATGAAATCAAGCGAGATATTGTCGGAAGGCTGCCTTGGCCAGACGAGATTCACCAGAAGGACAGGCAGCGCTGCAGTGATGTAGCAAATCTGCTGAACCGACACCATCGCCGACAGGTTGCCGACGGCCTTCAGGCGGCGTGTCCAGATCTGAAACAGCGCGTAGGAAAGTGCCGCCCCGAACACGATCACGGACTCGGCCCTGAAGTCCGCCGTTCCCGGGCGGATGATCAACAGCACGCCGGCAAGGCCTATGCAGACCGACAGGATCCTGTGGATACCAATCCGCTCACCGAGGAACGGAACCGAAAGCAGGGTGATCAGAAGCGGCGAGACGAAGAAGATCGAGATCACCGTCGGCAGGGGCAGGCTGCCGAGCGGAATGAAATAGAGCGCCATTGCGATGACAAGGCACATGCCGCGTCCGAAGAACTGCCAGAAATCGCGCCGCGGAAGTTTCAGCATGCTGGAAATGCCACGGCTGAAAACCGCCATGATCAGAAGCGCCAGCACACCGCGTATAAACACGATCTCGGCAAGCGGCAGACGGTCGCTCATCAGCTTTATGAAAGCGTCGTTCAGCGGAATGACGGCCATTCCCATTGCCAACAGGCCAAGGGCGACGAAAGGGCGCTGCATCAAGCCCGACATGACATCACCTCGCAACAACGCGTGGAAACTTCAAATCCGCATTATCAGGAAACAGGGTCGGCGCAAAGCGCATTGTGATTGCGCCGCAAAGTTGCTTCGCCCTAGCCTTCAAACCGTAGAACGGGAGGCTGCAAAATGAATATCCAGAAAGGATCCTGCCACTGCGGCGCGGTGAAATTCGAGATCCACGGACAGATTCGCGATTTCC
>JAYYLR010000064.1:0-7521 GCA_036143955.1 Pseudomonadota bacterium
ATAGCTGCCCGTCATGAAACGCCCTCCGTGCACCAAGGCACATGCTGCGGCGGGGTCCTTTTGTCAGTCACCAAGCCCGATTGCTTCGGGGACCGCGCCGATAATCTGCTGGTCATAATTGATGACAGCACCGGTTATGATGCCAGAGTCCGGACTTAGAAGATAGGCGATGAGAGGCGCCATCTGTGCCGGTTTGACAAGCTGTCCCATCGGCACGGAGGCTTCCGCCTTTTCCAGCCAGTCATCCTCTGCATCATGAAACTTCTTCTGCACGACATCCTCGCCGGGGGTGTCCATCCATCCCGGCGCGACCGCGTTGCAGCGGATCAGGTTCGCACGGTAGGCGTTGGCGGTGTTCTTCGTCAGGGTCATCAGCGCGCCCTTGGAGGTGGAATAGGTGGACAGGAAGCTCTGGCCGGCAAATGCCGCTGTGGAGAGAATGTTGACAATCGAACCAGGCCTGCCGGTTTCCAGCAGATGCCGCGCCACATCCTGCATCAGGAAGAACGGACCTTTGACATTGGTGTTCATATGCTCGTCGAACAGTTCCGGCGACGTATCGACAAGGCTGCCACGCGATGTGTCCGCGGCGCTGTTGACCAGCCCGTCGACATAGCCGTGGTGCGAAATGGCGCTGGAAACGATACGCCTGCAATCCTCGACCCGTCCGACGTCACTGGCGACGAACAGACAGTCGGCACCCTTGTCACGAAGCAGTGCCGCCGCTGCTTCGCCGCGCTCAAAGTTGCGTCCCGCAATGGTGATACGCCTGCATCCCTGCGCAATCAGTGTTTCCGCAACATTGAAGCCCAATCCCTGGGTGCCGCCGGTTATGATGATGCTGGATGAGCTGTTATCGACCATTTCAAACCTCCAATTCGCTTCAGACGTCTTCCCAGCTGCCGCTGATGGAAGAGCGATCGACGGCGTCCATGACCTGCTCGATGACAAGGCCATCTGAAAAGGACGGCCACACTGGACCGTTATCTTCGATTGCGGTAAGGAGTTCATGGAGTTCGCATATCTTCACGTCCATATAGCCGAGGCTATGGCCTCCGTTTGGAAGGAATGCGGCGTAGGGCGGATGATGTGGGCCGGTCAGGATGGTGCGGAACCCATCCTTCGCCGGGTCGTCCTGCGGCGTGAAGAGGCGAAGTTCGTTAAGCCGTTCCTGCTCGAAGATGATTGTTCCCTTCGTGCCATGCACCTCCCAGCGAAGGCCGCATTTGTAACCCCAGGTAACTCGGCTAGCGCCGATATGGCCGTGAACGCCGTTCTCGAACTGAACAAGAGCGGCCACCATGTCGTCATTGTCGACGGGTTTGCGCTCGCCGGCGTTTTTCGGATCGTCACGATCGGCGTGAACGATGGCAATGTCGCCAACGACCCTTTTTATGGTCGAGCCGGTGAGGTAATGTGCGACGCTGATCACGTGACTCAGGACGTCGCCATTGGCGCCGGTACCTGACTGCGCGCGCGACATGCGCCAGGACCACGGACGCGATTCGTCTGCTTCATTATCGACATCATAGCGGCAAAAGAAGGCTGCAACACGTCCGATGGCGCCAGTCTCGATAAGACGGCGAGCGTGAGTGACGGCAGGGTTCTTCGTGTAGTTGTAGCCGATGATGGTCTTGCCGTCATTGGCTTCGGCAGCTGCGGTCATTGCCTGCGAGTCACCAAGCGATGTCGACATTGGCTTCTCGCACCATACATGCTTGCCGGCTTCGAGGGCGGCGATGGAAATTTCAGCATGGGTGTCGTTAGGCGTGCAAACGGAAATCAGGTCGACGCCAGGATCATTGACAACCTCGCGCCAATCGGCGGTATAGCGACTGAAACCAAGGTCCGTTGCCCTTTGCGACGCGCGATCGGGGCTGAGGTCACAGACGATCTCCAGGCGCGGTCGCAGGCCTGTCCCGAAGACTGATGCCGACGCGCTGTAGGCAATTGAATGCGCCTTGCCCATGAAGCCGGTGCCGATAACGCCGATCCCTATTTCCTTCATCATAGTCTCCAACTAATAAGTTTCGCGCCAATGGGGTTTGCGACAGATGTGGTCGCGCATGCCGCGCGATGACGCAAGATTAAAAATCACGGAATTTGAGATTTAAAATATTTTTTCCAAATTTTCCCTTTACAACATTTTTGACCTTACTAAGGTTTGTGCCCGGGGGAATTTATCAGACGATTTATGGTCCCCCTTAAACTTTTGGAGGACACAATGAAGAAGTTGCTTCTTGCGCTGTCTGCTGCCGTTCTGTTTTCAGGCGTAGCTCAGGCAGAACGCTATGTGATGGTTACACATGGTGAAGGTAAAGACCCGTTCTGGCCCGTAGTGCAGAAGGGTGGCGAAGACGCCGCTCGCCACGTCGGGGCTGACTTTGAGTATATTTTTACCCCGTCTGGTGACATGGGTGATATGGCAAAGTCGATTGCCGCTGCCGCAGCAACACAGCCTGACGGCATGGTTGTCTCGCTTCCGGATCCAGATGCACTTGGTCAAGCCATCAAAGATGCCGTGGCTGCCGGTATTCCTGTGATCACGATGAACTCGGGCCTCGAGTCGTCAAAGGACGTTGGTGCCCTGATGCATGTAGGTCAGCCTGAATACCTAGCTGGTCAGGCTGCTGGTGCCCGCGCCAAAGCAGAGGGTGCCACAAAGGGCGTCTGCTTCATTCAGGAAGCCTACAACACCGCTCTGAACGACCGTTGTAACGGTTATGGCGAGTCGGTTCCGATCAAGCTCGTTGATAGCTCGAACGATCCTGCCACCATCCCGACCCGTGCGGCTGCTGGCCTGCAGGCCAATCCTGACATTGACGCCGTCCTTTCGGTAGGCCCGCATGTCTGCGCTGGCGTTCAGCAAGCCATCGACGAACTTGGCATGTCCGTGCACCATTCTTGCTTTGACCTTAGCCCGCCGGTCATGGACATGATCAACTCTGGCAAGGTTAAGTACACAATCGACCAGCAGCAGCGTCTGCAGGGCTATATGCCTATCATCGTTCTGCACCTGTACAACAACGGCGCTGGCCTGCTTCCCGGTGCGAACATCCCGTCGGGCCCCGGCTTTGTTGACAAGTCGAACGCCTCTTCGGTCGCAGCACTTGCTGGTGTTGACCGGTAATCACGGCAAACAACAAAGTGGGTAGCGTCCAGCTACCCACTTTTTTTGGAAATTCAGATGAACCAGACTGCAAGCTCCAGGCAGGAGTCCGACCGACTCGCCTCGAAGGGGTGGCTGAAATCGCTTTTCGGCCGTCCTGAAATCGGACCAATCGGTGTCATGCTCCTTCTCTTCGGCATGCTGGGATATTTTTCTATTCCGGCCGGCGAGTTTTCGCTTAACCCGTTCGCTGGCGAAGGCTTCAACGCGCTCGGCATTCGGAACAACCTCCGGGTCATCGCCCAGCTCGGCATTATCGCGCTTGGCGCGGGTCTGTTGATCATTGCAGGCGAATTCGATCTGTCGATCGGTTCTATGATCGGCTTTGCCGGTGCCTGTATGGCCATGGTGCTGCGGTGGGGGTTCGCCATCGTTCTGCCCTATGTCTCCTTTGAGGGTGGAGCCCATATCGAATTTTTCACACTCATCTATATCGAGAATGTTTCGCCAATTGGCGCGATTCTGATCACCTTGTGCTTCACCCTGTTTTTCGGCTGGCTCCAGGGCTACATCGTTGTGCGCTCGGGACTGCCATCCTTCATCGTCACTCTTGGTGGTCTGTTCTTCCTTCGCGGTCTGACCGAGGTGTCGCTTCGCGCTTTCAATCATCGCCCAGACCAGACGAAGGGCGCGACAACGGTAACCGAGCTTCCCGACATCAAGAACATTATAGACGTTCCCGGCCATGGCGAGATGGAACGCGATGCGGCAAAGGGGCTTCCCGAGGCGGACTTGATGGCAATCCTGAAGGAAATTCCTGCCGACACCGTCGCAAGCATTACCGAAAGGCTTCAATACACTGCCCAGCGTGTTGCCGATGCGAAGACGCAGATCATGGCAGCAAAGGGCGTGAAGCCGCTCGAGCGGGCGCTCGAGAACGCCATTGAATCCGGCAACGAAACAATGGCAGAGACCATCCGCAACAAGATCGAAACATTTGTGGTGAACCCGGTCGTCCCTAAGGAAATCACCGACATAGATGTGGCGCGTGCCTATATCGATTCGATCAGCTCGGCGCGACCAATTGCGAATTTCTTCGGCGGTGACATCCTCGAGCCTATCTTTGATTTTCTCTATTTCCCTGTAGACTGGAACACAAACAATTTCGGCAACCAATTTGCGCCAGGCCTCTACAGCTGCGTAATGATCTGGGTCATTCTAGCGATCCTCTGCTATGTCGTTCTAAGCCGCACCCAGGCAGGTAACTGGATTTATTCCACCGGCGGAAACCTTCAGGCCGCCAAGGCGAACGGCGTGCCGACTGACCGGGTGAAAATATCGCTCTTCGTCTTCTCGGCCTTCTGCGCGACGATTTTCGCGACATGCCAGGTGTTCGAAGTCAACACGGCCGATGCGGCAAAGGGTAACCTAAAAGAGCTGGAAGCCATCGCGGCAGCGGTTATCGGAGGTATCGTGATGACCGGCGGCTTCGGCACGGTCGTCGGCATCATTGTCGGCGCTTTCATCTTCGGGATTGCGAAGGAGGCCTTTTTCTACATTCCAGGGATCGACGGATCCTTCTACCGCGTGTTCCTCGGTCTGGTGATCATCGCTTCGGCGCTACTCAATGAAAACATACGCAAGCGGATCATGGGAACGCTCTGACATGGCTGGCAACGCTACAGAACCGCTTATCGAGACCACCGGACTGGTAAAGAAGTTCGGCTCTTTCACGGCGCTGAACGGGGTCGATCTGCAGGTGTTTCCCGGAGAGGTGCATGCACTCCTCGGAGACAACGGGGCCGGAAAATCCACTCTCATCAAGATTCTGTCCGGTGTTTTCAAGCCGACCGCGGGCCAGATCATGGTTGAGGGCAAGCCGGTATCCTTCGCATCGCCGCGTGACGCAACCGGAGCGGGAATCGGTACCGTTTATCAGGACCTCGCCCTGAACGCCCTGACCTCGGTCACGCGCAACTTCTTTCTCGGACGTGAGATGACGCATTTCGCCAGTCCTTTCGGCTTGTTGAAAATGCGCGAGATGGACGAAATCGCCACCGAGGAAATGGCCAAGATCGGAATCAATGTCGCCGACCCGAACCAGCCGGTCGGAACAATGTCGGGCGGTCAGCGACAAACCCTCGCCATCGCAAGGGCGATCTATTTTGGCGCAAAGGTACTGATCCTTGATGAGCCGACCTCGGCCCTCGGACAGAAGCAGCAGATGGAAGTCCTGAAAACCATCCGAACGGTTCAGAAGCTTGGCGACATTGCCATCATCCTTATCACGCACAATGAGATCCACGCGCGCCTTATTGCCGACCGCTTTACCTTCCTTAGCCTTGGCGAGGTAATCGGCAGTGGCACCTCGAAGGATCTGGAAGGCGACGACATCAAGCGTCTAATGGCTGGTGGCGCGGAGATCGGCGATCTTGCCAAGGAGCTTGCGGACTAGACAATCGGAACAGAATGGATGCTGCCATGGACTCCGTAGAAGTCGTGACAAGGCCGGAGACCCTCGACGAACTCGTGGAGCGGATCGAGGCACAGCATGCCGCGCTTCCGAGACGGCTTCGTGAAATCGGAACCTTCGTCTTGGGGCATCCGGAAGCCATCGCTCTTTCGACGCTTGCGGAGCTTGCGGTCGAGACCGATATCGCCACGTCGGCTTTTGTACGATTTGCGCAGACACTCGGGTTTGACGGATTTACTCAGATGCAGTCGGTATTTCGTCAGCAGGTGCGTAACAGCTGGCCGCAATATGGCAGCCGACTTTCCAACATGGCTGCAGTCAATCCGGCAGATCATTTTGAGTCATTGTCCCTTTCCGCGGTTGATTCGATCAAGCGCCTGTCCAAAACGGTATCAATCGATATTCTTGAACGGTCAGCCCAACGTCTGGCGGATGCTGAGACAGTGTGGCTTGCCGCCGGCGGGCGGGCAAAACCAGTGACGGTTTATCTTGGCTATCTTCTTACGCAGCTTGGCATTCGTTCACAAGAATTTCGCGACTCTCCGACTGTAGCGGTACGCGAGCTGGGACTGATTGGGCCGCGTGATGTGCTTTTTGTCGTCAGCTTTTCCCCCTATGGCGAAATGACCGCTAATCTGGCGCGGCAGGCACATGAGATGGGCGTGTCCATCATCAGCATCACCGATACCAGTGTAAGCCCAATTGCGCTTGACACCACAATGCTTGTTACTGAGGAACACCTTTTTGGGTTCCGGTCGCTCTGCGCGACGATGAATTTAACCCAATATCTGGCCATTGAGGCGGGTCTGAAACGCGACAAGAGTCTTGGGAATGACTGAACCAACCCTTGATGTCATCTGTATCGGCCGTTCCTCGGTTGATCTATATGGCGGCCAGGTCGGTGGCCGTCTCGAGGACATGTCCAGCTTCGCCAAATATGTTGGTGGCAGCCCGACCAATATCAGCATCGGATGCTCGCGACTTGGTCTGAATTCTGCGCTTGTCACTCGTGTCGGGGATGAGCATATGGGGCGCTTTATCCGCGAACAGCTGGTCCGTGAGGGTGTTGACACCAGCTATGTGAAAACAGATCCGGACCGTCTGACAGCGCTGGTCATTCTCGGCATCCGCGACGGAGAAAGGTTTCCTCTGGTCTTCTATCGTGAGGACTGTGCCGACATGGCCATCGAGGCGGCCGATATGGATGCCGATTTCATCGCTTCGGCGCGCGCTGTTGTTGTCACAGGAACGCATTTCAGTACTGACCGTGTAGCCGGTGCTAGTTTCACTGCGATGAAGATGGCAAGTCAGTCTGATCGGCTGGTGGCTTTTGATATCGACTATCGCCCAAGTCTCTGGGCGCTTGGCGGGCATGACGATGGAGAAAGTCGCTTCGCAGAAAGCGAACGTGTCACTGCCCATCTCCAGACGGTTCTGCCGTATTGTGATCTGATTGTCGGCACCGAAGAGGAATGGCACATCGCCGGTGGAACGACCGATACGATAGCCGCCCTGCAGGCGGCACGTGCCATCACTGAAGCAACGCTGGTATGCAAGCGGGGCCCGCTTGGCTGCGTCGTATTTGACGGTGATATCGGGGAGTGGGATGACGGCATCGCCTCGCCGGTGCGGGAAATAGAGGTGTTCAACGTTCTTGGCGCTGGTGACGGTTTCATGGCGGGTTTCCTATCGGGTTGGCTTCGTGGTGCGCCGCTGGCGGACTGCGCGCTCTATGCCAATATCTGCGGTGCGCTTGCCGTTTCACGCCATGGCTGCGCGCCGTCCTATCCGTCACAGACCGAATTACGTCACATGATCGAGATCGGGAGCGAGCATTTCGCGCTTCGCAAGGACCGGGCCCTCGAACAGATCCACTGGGCGACCACACGGCGCCGGCGTTTTGACGAACTTCTTGCCTTCGCCTTCGACCACCGCTCAC
>JAYYLR010000065.1:0-7933 GCA_036143955.1 Pseudomonadota bacterium
CTGACAGGCGGCGGCTGACCACCACAAGCGGGGGTTACATATGGATGGCGCGGCCATCGACGGCGAGCGCGGCTTCCTTGACCGCCTCGTTCAGCGTCGGATGTCCGTGGCAGGTGCGCGCGATATCTTCCGAAGACGCGCCAAACGCCATCGCCGTGGCGCATTCATGGATGATCGTACCGGCTTCATGGCCGATGATGTGGACACCCAGCACACGGTCGGTCTCAGCATCGGCAAGAATCTTCACGAAGCCGTCCGAATGGCCCTGCGCACGCGCGCGACTGTTTGCCGAGAACGGGAAGCTTCCCTTGCGGTAGGCGACCCCGGCCTCCTTCAACGCGTCCTCGCTCTTGCCAAGCGTCGCCACTTCAGGCGCCGTGTAGACAATTCCGGGAACCAGCTCGTAATCGACATGTCCGGCATGCCCGGCCATCATTTCGACGGCAGCGACACCGTCTTCTTCGGCCTTGTGCGCCAGCATCGGCCCGTCGATCACATCGCCGATGGCATAGATGTCCTCGAGCGACGTCTCGAACCGGGAATCGACCTTGATCCGGCCACGTTCGGTCATCGCCACGCCGGCCTCCTCAAGCCCGAGACCGTCTGTCGCCGGATGCCGTCCGACGGCAACAAGCGCCACGTCGGCCTTCAGCGTCTCGGCAGCGCCGCCACCGGCCGGCTCGACCGTCAGCGTCACGCCGCTCTTGCCGGATTTCGCAGCCTTCACAGCCGTTTTCAGACGGAAGGACAGGCCCTGCTTCTTGGCGATGGCCATGAATTTCTTCGCAATCTCGTCATCCATGCCGGGCAGGATGCGGGGCAGGAATTCGATCACCTCGACCTCGGTGCCAAGGCGCGCCCAGACAGTGCCGAGTTCAAGACCGATATAGCCGGCGCCGATAACGATCAGCTTCTTCGGCACCTTCGGCAGCGCCAGCGCGCCGGTCGAGCTGACAATCCGCGTCTCGTCGATCTCGATCCCCGGAAGGCTCGAGGCATGGCTTCCGGTGGCGATCAGGATCCGCTCGGCCTCATAGCTTCCGGCGTCGGGCCCGTCGCTGAGCATGACCTTGCCGGCACCCTCAATCCTCGCATGGCCCTGAAGCCGCGTGACCTTGTTCTTCTTGAAAAGGAAGTCGATCCCGCCTGTCAGACTGCCGACGATGTCGTCTTTGCCCTGCATCATTTTCGCCAGATCGAGCTTGACGTTTCCGACCGAGATGCCGAGCGCCGCCAGCCCGCCTCCGGCAGCATCGGCGTAATGTTCGGATGCGTTGAGAAGCGCCTTGGAAGGAATGCATCCGACATTCAGGCATGTGCCGCCAAGGCTGTCCCGCCTGTCGACACAGGCCACTTTCATGCCAAGCTGGGCGGCACGAATAGCGGCGACATAGCCACCGGGGCCGGCGCCGATCACCATCAGGTCGAATGCGGTCTCGCTCATCTTGGTCTCCCAGCTTGAATGGTTATCCTGCCACAGGGGCGTGACGGTCAGACTCCGAGAACAAGACGCCGCGGATCCTCGATCAGCTCCTTGATCCTCGCAAGGAAGGACACGGCCTCGCGCCCGTCGATGATCCGGTGGTCATAGGACAGCGCCAGATACATCATCGGGCGGATCACAACCTGGTCGTCGATCACCACGGCGCGCTTCTCGATCTTGTGCATGCCGAGAATGCCGGACTGCGGCGGGTTCAGGATCGGGGTCGACATCAGCGAGCCGTAAACACCGCCGTTTGAAATGGTGAAGCTTCCGCCTGCCATGTCATCCGGCGTGATCTTGCCGTTGCGGGCGCGGTCACCGAAATCGGCGATCTTCGATTCAATCTCGGCAAGGTTCATGCTGCCGGCATCGCGGACGACCGGCACGACAAGGCCCTGCGGCGTGCCGACGGCGACGCCGATATTGTAATAGTTCTTGTAAATGATGTCGGTGCCGTCGATCTCGGCGTTGACGGCAGGGAATTCCTGCAGCGCCTTGATCGAGGCAAGAACGAACATGCCCATGAAACCAAGCCGGGTTCCGTAGGCGGCCTCGAATTCCTGGCGGTAGTCGGCGCGCATCTTCATCACCGCCGACATGTCGACCTCGTTGAAGGTGGTCAGCATCGCCGCCGTGTTCTGGGCCGTCTTGAGGCGTGTCGCGATGACCTGGCGAAGCTTCGACATCGGCACGCGTTCCTCGCGCGCCGCGTCCTCTGCCCGCGGCTGCTGGCGCGGCGCGGCTGCCATGGCTGCCGGTGCGGCGGCCTGTGGTGATGCCGGTGCGGGTGCGCCCTTCATATGGGCCAGAACGTCGGCCTTGGTCAGCCTGCCATCGACGCCGGTCCCGTTAATCGCAGACGGGTTCAGATTGTTTTCCTCGACAAGACGGCGTACCGCCGGCGACAGCGGGTGATCGCTCGGCACGACCGGCGCGGCCACAGGTTCTTCCCTGGCTTGCTCCGCCTTGGCGGGGGCCGCCTTCGCAGCCACCGGCGCGACGCCCTCGTTCAGGATCGCAAGGCTGGCGCCAACCTCGACGCTTGCGCCTTCGGCGGCAATGATCTCTCCCAGCGTGCCGGCCGCCGGGGCAGGCACCTCGAGCGTCACCTTGTCGGTCTCAAGCTCGACAACCGGCTCGTCGGCGGCCACCGCGTCGCCGGTGGTCTTGATCCAGCGCGCCACCGTCGCGTCAGCAACGGACTCGCCGAGGGTTGGGACAGTGATTTCAATCGCCATGGCGTTGCAGCCTCCCTTGTGCGGGGCCGGCACGACCCCCTCTTCATACTGCCGTCGGCCGGCACAAACCGGCCGAACGGTGATGTTACTCGCCAAGCCCGAGCGCGTCGGCCACGAGCTTGTCCTGTTCACGCTTGTGGCGCCCGAGGGTGCCGGTCGCCGGAGATGCCGCGGCATCGCGACCGGCATAGATAACGCGATGCTGTACAGCACCTACGGTCTGCATCGCATCCTCTATGAAATCGCGGGCAAAGGTCCAGCCGCCCATATTGCGCGGTTCTTCCTGACACCAGACCATGGTGGCTTTCGGCGTCTGCTCCAGAACCTCGATGAGCGCCTTGGTCGGGAACGGGTAAAGCTGTTCGAGGCGGATGATCTCGGTATCCCACATCTCGGCCTCGTCCCGCGCTGCCGCAAGATCGTAATAGACCTTGCCGCTACACATGATGATGCGCTTCGCCTTGCCCGATTTCACCTTTGTGTCGCGTTCGTCGAGAATGCGGTGGAAGGTCGTTCCCGGACCCATATCGGCAAGCGAAGAGACACAGGACTTGTGGCGGAGCAGCGACTTCGGCGTCATGATCACCAGCGGCTTGCGGAAATCCCGCCGCAGCTGGCGCCGCAGCACATGGAAATAGTTTGCCGGCGTGGTGCAGTTCACGACCTGCATGTTGTCCTCCGCGCAGAGCTGCAGATAGCGCTCGAGGCGGGCCGAGGAATGTTCCGGTCCCTGCCCCTCATATCCGTGCGGGAGCAGCAGCACCAGCGCGTTCATGCGAAGCCATTTCGCCTCGCCGGAGGAAATGAACTGGTCGATGACGACCTGCGCGCCGTTCGCGAAATCACCGAATTGCGCCTCCCACATTACCAGCGCGTTCGGCTCGACCTGCGAGAATCCGTATTCGAATCCCATGACGGAAGCTTCCGACAGCGGCGAGTCGATGACCTCGAAAACGGCCTGTTCCGGATCGAGATGGGCAAGCGGCGCGTAACGCTCCTCATTCGCCTGGTCGACAAGAACGGCATGGCGCTGGCTGAAGGTTCCGCGGCAGGAATCCTGTCCCGAAAGACGCACCGGATCACCCTCGAGGAGAAGCGATCCGAAGGCAAGATGCTCGGCCGTCGCCCAATCAAGACCTTCACCGTCCCTGATCCGTGCCGCCCGCGCCTCGATGATGCGTGTCAGCTTGGAATTCAGGGTCATATGCTCGGGGACCGTCGTCATCGATTCGCCGATCCGGCGAAGCGTGTCGAGGTCGACCGCCGTTTCGCCGCGGCGCTCCACGCCGTGCGCGGTACGCATGCCGGACCAGCTTCCCTCAAGCCAGTCGGCCTTGTTCGGGCGATAGCTCGTGCCGGCCTCGAATTCGGTGTCGAGATAGTCGATCCGCTCGTCGACGACGGCCTGCGCCTGTTTCTGGCTGATAATGCCCTCGGCAATCAGCTTGTCGGCATAGATCGCGCGGGTCGTCTTGTGCTTGCCGATGGTCTTGTACATCAGGGGCTGCGTGAACATCGGTTCGTCGCCCTCATTATGCCCGAAACGGCGGTAGCAGAACATGTCGAGCACGACGTCGGTGCCGAAGGCCTGGCGGAATTCGATCGCGATCCGTGCTGCATGTACGACGGCTTCCGGATCGTCTCCATTGACGTGGAAGATCGGCGCCATGACCATTTTCGCAACATCGGTCGGATAGGGCGAGGACCGCGAATAATGCGGGCTCGTGGTGAAACCGATCTGGTTGTTCACGATGATGTGGATGGTACCACCGGTGCGATAGCCGCGGAGCGCTGAAAAGGCGAAGGTCTCGCCAACAACGCCCTGCCCGGCGAAGGCCGCGTCGCCATGAAGCAGGATCCCAACGACCTCCTTGCGCTCGACGTCGTTGCGCTGCTGCTGCTTGGCGCGAACGCGGCCGACGACGACAGGGTCGACAATCTCGAGATGCGACGGGTTTGGTGACAGGCTCAGATGCACCGTCTTGCCGTCGAATTCGCGGTCCGACGAGGCGCCCATATGGTATTTCACGTCACCGGAGCCGCCGGCATTTTCCGGATTGGCCGGATTGCCCAAAAATTCCGAAATGATGGCCCGGAACGGCTTGCTGAAAACGTTGTGGAGCACATTCAGCCTGCCGCGATGCGCCATGCCGACGACAACCTCGCCAACGCCGAGCTGCGTGCCGCGTTTCAGGATCTGCTCGATCGCCGGGATCATCGCCTCGGCGCCGTCCATGCCGAACCGCTTGGTGCCTGTGTATTTCTTGTGAAGGTACTTCTCGAACTCCTCGGCATCGACAAGGCGCTCATAGATCGCCTTCTTGCCGCGCTTGGTGAAGTCGGTGCGGTTGCCGATGGCCTCGATGCGCTCCTGGATCCAGGCCTTCTGGGCCGGGTCCTGGATATGCATGAACTCGACGCCGATCGTGCCGCAATATGTGCGGCGCAGCGTTTCGACGATCTCGCGAAGCGTCGCCGTCTCGAGGCCGAGGACGTAATTGATGAAGATCGGCCGGTCCCAGTCCTCGTCAGTAAAGCCGTAGGTGGCCGGGTCGAGTTCCGGGTGAAGCGGCTTGTTCTCGAGCGACAGCGGGTCGAGATCGGCAATGAGATGCCCGCGGATGCGGTAGGCCCTGATCAGCATCACGGCGCGAAGCGAGTCGAGTGTCGCCGCCCGCATGTCATCAGCATTCATATGCCGTCCGGCAGCATGGCCGGCCGCCACGGCATTGACCGAGTCAGCAGGGTCGGTGGCGCCGACGATGCGGCTGCCGTTTCGTGCCCAGCTCGGTCCCCGATCGATCTCGGCGGTCACGTCGCCGATTGTGTTCAGCTGTTCGAAATAGCGCGCCCACCGCGGGTCGACGGCCGAGGGGTCGCGCCGCCAGGCGGCATTCATCTCGGCAATGAAGGTGGCGTTTGCCGCCGAAAGGAAGGTCAGATCGAAGTCGTTATTCTGGTCCGGTGAACCCGGCACCTGCGCCGCGTCATCCATATGTGTAGCACCCGTTCATTATGTTTCCCGCCTCCAGTCTATGCGCTGCTGGCTGAGATTCAAGCCGTCAGCGTATCACCCGGCCCGCGCCATGGCGCGGGTAATGGCATTGCCGATATCGGCAGGTGAGTCCGCCATTTCGAAACCAGCGGCCTTCATGGCGCCGATCTTGTCGTCGGCACCGCCGCTGCCGCCGCTGACGATGGCGCCGGCATGGCCCATGCGTCGGCCCGGCGGCGCCGTCTGTCCGGCAATGAACCCGGCAATCGGCTTCTGTACCGGCTGCGCGCTGTAGAAAGCTGCCGCCTCTTCCTCTGCGGAACCGCCGATCTCGCCAATCATCACGATGGCCTCGGTCTGGTCGTCGGCAAGGAACATTTCGAGACAGTCTATGAAATTCGTCCCGTTGACCGGATCGCCGCCAATGCCGACACAGGTCGACTGACCGAGCCCGACGGCCGATGTCTGCGCCACGGCCTCATAGGTCAGCGTGCCGGAGCGCGACACGATGCCGACCTTGCCGGGGGTATGGATATGCCCCGGCATGATGCCGATCTTGCATTCGCCGGGGGTGATGATGCCCGGGCAATTGGGGCCGATGAGGCGGCTGTCGCTGCCGTCGAGGGCGCGCTTCACCCGCACCATGTCGAGAACGGGAATGCCCTCGGTGATGCATATGATCAGCGGCATGCCGGCGTCTATCGCCTCGAGGATCGAATCCGCGGCAAAGGGCGGCGGGACGTAAATGACCGACGCGTTGGCCTCGGTCTCACTCATCGCCTCGGCAACCGAATTGAACACCGGCAGGCCGAGATGCGTCTGCCCGCCCTTGCCTGGGGTGACACCACCGACCATGGCAGTGCCGTAATCGATCGCCTGTTCGGAATGGAAGGTGCCCTGCGAGCCGGTGAAGCCCTGGCAGATGACCCTTGTCTGCTTGTTTACGAGAACCGACATGAAATCTCCCCCGTCACGCGGTTGCGGCGACGATTTTCGCCGCAGCGTCGGCCAGATTGTCAGCCGGAATGATATCGAGGCCGCTTGCGGCCATGATGCGCTTTCCTTCCTCGACATTTGTGCCTTCGAGCCGGACCACCAGCGGCTTGTCCAGCCCCAGCGTCCTGGCCGCGCCGACCACACCTTCAGCGATGATGTCGCACCGCATGATGCCGCCGAAGATGTTGACGAGGATGCCTTTGACGTTGTCGTCGGACAGGATGATCTTGAAGGCCTCGGTTACGCGCTCGGCCGTGGCGCTGCCGCCAACGTCGAGGAAGTTGGCGGGCGAGCCGCCCTGAAGCTGGATGATGTCCATCGTCGCCATGGCAAGGCCGGCGCCGTTCACCATGCAGCCGATATTGCCGTCAAGCTTGATGTAGTTGAGGTCGAACTCGCTGGCACGGACCTCGGCCGGATCCTCTTCGGCAAGATCGCGAAGCTCCATCACTTCGGGGTGCCGGTACAGCGCGTTGTCGTCAAAGCTCATCTTTGCATCGAGCGCAAGAAGATCGCCGGAACCGGTCACGACCAGCGGGTTGATTTCGACAAGGCTGGCATCAAGCCTGCTGAACGCCTCGAAAAGCCCGCCAAGGAATTTCGGAAGCTGCTTGGCGGTGGCGCCGGAAAGGCCCATCACGCCTGCTAAGCGCCGTGCGTGGTGGGGCTGCAGCCCGGTTGCCGGGTCGATCGCCACGGACAGGATCTTGTCAGGCTGCGTGGCGGCGACTTCCTCGATGTCCATGCCACCCTCGCTCGAGGCGATGATGGTCACACGGCTGCTGCCGCGGTCGACCAGAAGCGACAGGTACAGCTCTTCGCCGATATCGCACCCTTCTTCGATATAGAGACGCTTTACCTCGCGGCCCTGCGGGCCGGTCTGGTGCGTGACCAGCGTCTTGCCGAGAAGTTCGGACGCGACCGAGGCAACCTCGTCGGTTGATGAGACGACCTTGACACCACCGGCCTTGCCGCGGCCACCGGCATGGATCTGCGCCTTGACGACATAGACGGGTCCGCCAAGTTCGGTGGCGGCGGCAACGGCCTCGTCGACCGAAAAGGCGGGCTTGCCGCGCGGCACGGCGACGCCGAAGCCGGCCAGAAGGGCCTTGGCCTGATGTTCATGAATGTTCATTCAACGTCCCCCAACAATGCGGGCCCGTGCCCGCTACGAACCTATTCGAGTGAGTCGACAATCTCGTTCAGCGCGCGAACAGCGGC
>JAYYLR010000066.1:0-2736 GCA_036143955.1 Pseudomonadota bacterium
AGCCGTATGTGCCGCAAGCTTGAATACTCGAATTTCCAGGACCTGAAACTCTCGATCGCCGAACACGCCAAGCAGGGAAGTGGCCAATTCGTGAAGAACGTGCCCGAGGACATCACACTCGAGGATGACCCCATCACTGTCTCCAAGCGATTGCTTCATTCGCAGATCGTGGCGCTGGAAAAGACCCATGACCTTTTCGACCAGGACGTCTTCAACGCTGTCGTCGATGCCATTCTTGACGCCAAGCATGTTGTCTTCGTTGGCGTTGGTGGCGGTTACGCCCTGTGCGTGGAGGCGGTCCATCTGCTGACCAAGATCGGCATTCAATGCTCGGCGCACAGCGATGGTTATTCGCAGTTGATTTCGGCTTCCATGTCGCCCGAAACAACGCTTGTTGTGGGCATTTCTTTCACCGGCACGACACCGTCGGTGGCCAATACGCTAGCCGTTGCCGCCAGACTCGGAGCGAATACGGTATCGGTGACAAGCAACCCAGTCTCACCAGTGGCGAAGAATTCGCGGCATTGTATCCTGAGCAGTGTCACCGCGAACCAGATGACACCGTTATATGGCGACTTTCTTGAAGGCAGAATTGCCCAGCTATTTATCCTGAACGTGCTGTTCTTGATGCTTGTCATCAAGAATTTCGACGCGGCCAAGGCCAGCCTCGAAAGAAATTCCGAAATCTTGCAGAACTATTATCTGGATGGAAACGAAGGGTACTGACATGAACCTGAATGGCAAACGATACATCGTGACCGGCGGAAGCCGCGGCCTTGGACGGGCAATTGTCGAGGCGCTGGCACAGGCCGGGGCGACGGTGATGTCGGCACAGCGAAGTGCCGACGACGGCGTGGATCATGCCAATGTGCATAATTACAGTGTCGATCTTCGCGACCGGGTATCCATCGCCGAATTCTGCCACCAGATGCCGGGCGCCATGAATGGGGTGATCGGCAATGCAGGCCTGCTTGGCGACATCTGCCGAATCGAGGCGGGGGAAGAGGACACCTGGCTCGACACACAGTTTGTGAATGTCGCCGCGAACTATCTGATCCTGCGCCACCTTCGCGAAAGGCTGCTTGCCGTCGGCGCCAGCCGCAGCGTGTTCATGACGTCACGTTCCGCCTATAAGGGTAAGCCGGAATGGAGCGCCTATTCAGCATCGAAGGCTGGTCTTGATGCGTTGATCATGGCCTTTGCCGCCGAAATGGCCGATACCGATTTGAAGGTGAACCTGTTCAGCCCGGGCCCCATGCGCACCGACATGCGCGCCGCGGCAGTGCCCGAGGAAGACCCGATGACACTGCCGACCCCCGATGTCCTGGCACCTGCTGTACTCGCGCTTCTCGCCGATGGCGTTACCCATACAGGCCATATCTTTGACTATTCGTCGGAGCGTTTCTGCAAGGTCGATCTGCCACAACCAGTCTGAGGGATTGATCATGAGCAGCGAGATGTTCGACGCAAACGCCTTTTCCGGCTATCGGGTCCTGATCACCGGTTCTTCCAGAGGCATCGGCCATGAGGTGGCTACGGCGCTGCGCCGCCTTGGCGCCGACATCGCCGTTCACGGCACCAACGCACCCGACGCGGCGCAATATGGCGCCGGCCCTGGCGCACTGGTCTCACTGGCCGGCGATTTCCGCGAGAACGGGGTGGCCGCCACCGTTGTCAATGCGGCAGTGGAACAGCTTGGCGGCCTTGATTGCCTGATCAACAACGCCGGAACCATGATGGGCCGCAACCCGATCGCTGATCTGCCCCCACAACTGTATCGCCAGATCGTCGATCTGAACGCCACCTCGCTTGTCGAGGCGAGCATCGCGGCGATCCCGGCGTTGAGTGAGTCGTCCCGCGCCTCGATCATCAACACGACATCCATCTCGGCCCGAACCGGAGGGTCACCCGGGTCAAGCATCTATAGCAGCGCTAAGGCCTTTGTCTCGACTTTCAGCAGATCCAGCGCGCGTGAACTGGCGCCGCGCGGGATCCGTGTCAACGCGGTCTCCCCGGGCACCATCATGACGGATTTCCACGAACGTTACTCGACGCCGGAGAAGCTTGCCGCCACCGCCAAATCCATTCCTCTTGGCCGGCTTGGCGAGGCGGGGGACTGCGCGCCAACATACCTGTTTCTGGCCCATGCGGAGGCCAGCGGCTATATTACCGGTCAGGTAATCGAAGTGAATGGCGGCAGCCTCATGCCCTGAGCCATGGCTGCTCCAGCCCGACCGGTCGGTAGGATCATAACAGGCAAATGGGAGCGCAGACATGACCGACAAGAAATATTTGGTGGGCATTGACGGCGGCACAGAAGGTATTCGTGTCGGCATCTTTACGCTTGATGGCACCCCGGTGGTGTTCGCCGCGGAGAAATACACGACAAGCTTTCCGCGGCCCGGCTGGGCAGAGCAGAGCCCCGATGACTGGTGGCGCTCGCTTGGCGTGGCGATGAGACGCGCCCTTGCTGAGAGTAACGTCAGCAAGGACGAAATTCTTGGCCTGGCAGCGGACACAACCTGCTGTTCGGTGGTCGCGCTGGATGCGGAGATGCGTCCGCTGCGCGACGCCATCATATGGATGGATGTGCGAGCCGATGCCGAAGCCAACGCCGTTCTTGCCACGGGCGAGGCGGCCCTGCAGGTGAACAATGGTGGAAAGGGCCCCGTCTCGGCGGAGTGGATGCTCTCGAAGAGCCTGTGGATCAACCGCAACCAGCCCGAAATCTGGGAA
>JAYYLR010000067.1:0-5940 GCA_036143955.1 Pseudomonadota bacterium
ATCTATGATTACTGGCGGTCTTCGGCAAGCTATCGCGTGCGGATAGCGCTCAACCTCAAAGGCATCGATTTCGACAGCGTGCCGGTCAATCTTCTGGATGGCAGCCACCGCACCGAGGAGCACCGCAAGCGCAACCCGCAGGGATTCGTTCCGACACTGGCCATCGACGGCATGATGATGACGCAGTCGCTGGCCATCATCGAATATCTCGATTCGCGCGCACCGCAGCCTCCTCTTCTTCCTGCCGATCCGGCCGAGGCGGCACGCCTTCGCGCCATGGCCTATGTCATCGCCATGGACACCCATCCGATCTGCAATCCAAGTGTTGTCAATCACCACGCCGCCGCCTTCGACGGCGATGCCGAGGACAAGGCGGGTTGGATGCGGCATTTCATCGACAAGGGACTAAGGGCTGTCGAGGCGCTTGCCGGCCACCCGGCGACCGGCACGTTTCTTCACGGCGATGCGCCGGGGCTGGCGGATATCATTCTTGTGCCGCAGCTCTATAACGCAAGGCGCTGGGGCGTCGCGCTCGACGACATGCCGCGCCTTGTCGCCGTCGAGGAGGCCTGCCTGAGCCTTCCCGCCTTCGCGGCGGCGGCCCCGGAAGCTGTCAGGCCGGCAGACGGCTGAGACAGCTTCAGGAGATGTTCCGCGTCATTCTCTTCACGCCGCAGATACCGCCGAACACCGGCAACATCATCCGGCTGTGCGCGAACACCGGCGCCGACCTTCATCTTGTGGAGCCGCTTGGATTCACGCTCGACGCCAAGTCCTGCCGGCGGGCCGGTCTCGACTATCACGATCTGGCGAATGTCTCGAAACATGAGAATCTCGAGGACTGCCTGTCGGCGCTTGGCCAGCCACGCCTGTTTGCGGTGACCA
Source organism: Pseudomonadota bacterium (assembly GCA_036143955.1). Lineage (GTDB taxonomy): Bacteria > Pseudomonadota > Alphaproteobacteria > Puniceispirillales > Puniceispirillaceae > UBA8309. The sequence continues at coordinate 886 of JAYYLR010000067.1, forward strand.
AATTCGCAACCCGGCGGTATGACAGTCCGCGTTTCGCGGCCGGCGACGCCTTCCTTTTCGGGGCCGAGACGACCGGCCTTCCCGCCGCCATTCATGACAGAATTGAGGATTCGCAGAAAATCGGCCTTCCCATGAGCGGCGGCAATCGCAGCCTGAATCTCAGCAATGCCGTCTCTATCATCATCTATGAGGCATGGCGCCAATGCGGTTTCCAGGGCATGGCGTCACCTGCGCAAGGAAAGGGATTTTCATAGGCATGGCCCCTTCGGATATTTCAATCGACGGCCCCTCGCAACTCCGCCGCCACGAGGTCGCGCCACCGGAAGACGGCGAGGTCACACAGCTTGCTGACGATCTTGTCTGGTACCGGTTCCGCATGCCGTTCAGGCTGAACCACATCAATCTTTTCGCTCTGGAAACGGAAGACGGGTGGCTGCTGATCGACACCGGGATCAATACCGAGGATACGCGGTCGCAATGGGACGCCATCCTGCCGCAGCTGACTGCGCGGCGCCCGATCGCCGGCATCCTCGTTACCCATCATCACGGCGATCATATCGGCCATGCCGGACCGGTGGCCGAACGGACAGGTGCCCCGATCCTGATGAGCCGCGCCGAACATGACATGGCCCGCCACGCACTGGCGATGAGCGACGCCGCCTATGGCGAGATGACCGCGAACGCCTATCTCAACTACGATCTTCCTGAAGAAATCGTGACGCGAAACCGCGACATAGGAAACTACTACCGCAAGCTTGTCGCGCCGCTTCCCGATATTCAGATTGTCGATGCCGGCCAGACCATCCGGACAATCGCCGGCGAATGGACGGTTCGCCTTGATGCCGGGCATTCGCCGGGCCATGTCGGGCTTGTCGATGCGGAGCGGCGTATCTATCTGGCGGTCGATTTCCTGCTAGGCCGCATCTCCCCGAACATCTCGGTCAGCCTTCGCGAGACGAACGGCGACGTGCTTGCCGATTATTATGACTATCTTCGTGGTCTTGACTGGCTGACGCCCGACTGGCTGATCGTCTGCGGTCATGACTGGCATTATTTCGACGGCGCGCGTCGCGCACGACAGCTGATAACGCATCACGACCGCCGACTCGAACAGCTACGCGAGGCTGGTGGGCCGCAGACAACCGCTGACGCCATTGCAACGCTGTTTCCGATGGAACTGACCGACCATGAGATCTATTTCGCCAGCTGCGAGGCGCGGGCGCATTTGAATCACCTGGTGACGCGCGGAGAAATGTTCCGCGAGACCAGGGACGGCAAGGCCGTTTTCAGCCCGGCAGGCAACTGATGCTGCGGCGCTTGCCACAATTGACAGCCCGATGGCAGTCCGGCACAACCGACTGACTCCTTTATACTGAGGTGGCGAGATGAGCGACGACTACAAATTCGATACGCTGAGCCTTCACGCGGGCCATGTGCCGGACGCGCAGCACGGTTCGCGCGCGGTGCCGATACACCAGACGACGTCCTATGTATTTCGCGACACCGAGCATGCCGCCGCGCTCTACAACATGGAACTTGGCGGGCATCTCTACACACGCATTTCGAACCCGACGGTGGCCGTTCTGGAACAGCGGGTGGCTGCCCTTGATGGCGGCGTTGCGGCCACCGCCACAGCGTCCGGGATGGCGGCGCTGACGACAGCGGTAATGACCATCTGTTCGTCCGGCGACCACATCGTCGCCTCGTCGCGCATGTATGGCGCCAACATCAATCTTCTTGAAAACACGCTGCCGCGCTTCGGCATCACCACCACCTTTGTCGCGCCCGACGATGTCGAGGCGATAGCAGCTGCTGTCCAGCCCAACACGAAAATCATTTTTGGCGAGGTGATCGGCAACCCCGGGCTCGACGTCATGGATGTTGCCGCCGTTGCCGCCGTTGGACGGGACAAGCATGTGCCGTTGATGCTTGACTGCACATTCAACACCCCCTGGCTGCTGAAGCCGATCGAGCTTGGTGCCAATATCATCATCCACTCGCTGACCAAGTGGATGGGCGGGCACGGCGTCGCGATTGGCGGCGCTGTCGTTGATGGCGGCAATTTCGACTGGGGGAAAGACGACAGGTTCCCGACAATCGCCGGTCCACATTATGCGATGAATGACATCAATTTCTTCGAGGAATTCGGCCCCGCCGCCTTCACCGCGAAATTCCGCGCCGAGGGGATGTATAATTTCGGGCCGTCGATGTCGCCTACGAATGCCTTCCATATCCTGCAGGGCCTGGAAACGCTGCCGCTTCGCATGCAGCGGCATATGGACAATACCGCGGCGATGCTGGACTTCCTGACCGGCCATGATGCCGTGGCCTGGGTCAAGCACCCGACACTTGCAAATCATCCAAGTCACGAGCTCGTAAAACGGATGCTGCCACGCGGCGCCGGATCGATCATCGTCTTCGGACTCAAGGGGGGCCGGGCCGCCGGCAAGGCCTTCATTGAAGCTGTCGAGCTGTCGTCACATCTGGCGAATGTCGGCGACGCCAAGACGCTGGTGATCCATCCGGCAAGTACGACGCACTCGCACATCTCCGCAGACGCGATGGTCGAGGGCGGCCTGTCGGATGACATGATCCGCCTTTCGGTCGGGCTGGAGGATATCAGTGACATCACGGCCGATTTCGAACTCGGCTTCAAGGCCGCGTCGCGCGTCGCGGCGAAAGCCGCCGAATAGCATCGAAGCGGGGTAGGGCCAATGAAGCACGAACTGAACGGTGTCCGCCTTCACATCGCGACAGGCGGGCTGGATTTCGACAGCACCAAACCGGTGCTTCTATTTCTTCACGGCAGCGGCCAGAGCCATCTTACCTGGGTGTTGCAGAGCCGCTATTTCGCGCATCGCGACTACGCCGTCCTGGCACCCGACCTTCCGGGGCACGGTCTGTCTGATGGCGCCCCGCTGACCAGTATCGCAGAGATGGCTGATTGGGTTGACGAACTGCTTGCCAGTCTCGGCGTGGCATCGGCGACAATTGTCGCCCATTCCCAGGGCGTGCTCGTCGCGCTGGAAGCGGCAAAGCGGCACCCGAAGCGCATCACTGCGCTGGCGCTGATCGCCGGCGCCATGGCGATTCCGGTGAATGACATGTTGATCGACATGGCGAAGACGAAGCCGGAAAACGCCTTCAAGGCCATGACAAGCTGGGGTCACGGCCCCGCAGCGCACAAGTTCGACAACACGCAGCCTGGCCATGCATTCCTCGGTTACGGCCGCCGGGTGATGGCGCAGAATGACGTGGCGGCGCTTCATGCGGATCTTGTCGCCTGCAACAGCTATGATGGCGGCGAGGATGCCGCCGCCGCGGTGACCCAGCCAAGCCTTTGCCTGATAGCCGGTCGCGACCGCATGACGCCGGCGAAATCCGGCCACCGCATGGCGGCAGCCATTTCCGGGTCGCAAACACGCCAATTTGATCGTGCCGGGCATTTCCTTCCCGCCGAATATCCACTTGAGGTGAATGACGCGCTCGCCGATTTCCTTGCGCGCTGACAACGGTCGCCACGCGGCCCCGGGGTATCGACATGACATCCACAGACCAGATCTTCAGCAACATCGCTGTCATTGGCGCCGGCACCATGGGAAGCGGGATTGCGGCTCAGATTGCCAATGCCGGGCATGATGTGCTTCTCCTCGACCTGCCGGCGCGGGCCGATGGCGAGAAATCCCCGGCGGAACAGGCCATAGACAGGCTGCTTGCCTCCGACCCGCCACAGCTGATGCACAAGCGGAATGCAGTCCGCATCATCACAGGCAGCATCACCGATGATTTCGACAGGCTCACCAGCTGCGACTGGATCATCGAGGCTGTCGTGGAGAGGCTGGACATCAAGAAGGATCTCTACGCCCGACTGGACGCAACCATCGGTCCGGACTGTATAGTCAGCTCGAACACCTCGACAATCCCGATCCGCCTTCTTGTCGAGGATATGCCGAGCGCATTTCGCGAGCGCTTTGCGATTACCCACTATTTCAATCCTGTGCGCTACATGCGCCTTCTGGAGCTTGTTCGCGGCACCGATACGCGCGACGACGTGATCGACCGGCTCGCCGATTTCAATGACCGCATTCTCGGCAAGGGTGTCGTTCGCTGTGCGGACACGCCGGGATTCCTCGGCAACAGGGTCGGCGTTTTCGCGCTTCAGGTCGGGATCGACGAGGCCATGCGATGCGGCCTTGGCGTCGAACAGGCGGACGCGCTGATGGGACGACCCATGGGCATCCCGAAAACAGGGGTTTTCGGCCTCTATGACCTGATCGGGATCGACCTGATGGTCGACGTCGTCGCTTCGCTTCGCAGCATCCTGCCGGATGGCGACGCCTTTCATGCCGTCGGCGGACAGAATGACATGATCATGGCGATGATTGCCGACGGTTACACCGGCGACAAAGGCCGGGGCGGTTTCTACCTGACCGGCGAAGACGGTGCCGAAATGGCACGGCCGCTGACCGGGTCCGGTGAGGCGCTGGCATCGCCACGGGCCGTCGACAAGACACTCCCCGATGCCGCCATCCGGGCGGCCGAGGCCACCGCAACCCGCGGCGAGCCGCTGCATGAAATTCTGGATGGCAATGATGCCTGCGCACGATTCTGCCGCCGCGTACTTGGACGCGTCCTTGCCTACGCTGCGAGCCTCGTTCCCGAGGTGACGACGTCACCACAGGACATTGATGATGCCATGAAGCTCGGCTTCAACTGGCAGCGCGGGCCGTTTGAGATGATCGACGCCATTGGTCCCGACAGGATGGCCGCCATTCTGTCCGAGGCGAATGTGGAGGTGCCCCCGGTGCTGTCGGGCGGCAGCAGCTTCTACCGGGTTGACGGCAAGACCCTGACAGTCAGGCAAGCGGATGGCAAATACCAGCCTGTCAGCCTTCCTGCAGGGGTCAAGCGCTTTCACATGACGCGCCAGACACTGACACCGATCATGTCGAACAATGCCGCCAGCCTGTTCGCGCTTGACGGCGACCTGCGGCTTGTTGAATTCCATTCCAAGGCAAACGCCCTGACCGATGAATCGATGCAGATCGTTGCCGC
>JAYYLR010000068.1:0-2883 GCA_036143955.1 Pseudomonadota bacterium
GGCTTCGGCTGCAATATCGGGGCGTTCCTGGCGGGAATCGCCTCCGGCTCGCTTCACGGATGGATCTGGTTCGTGATGGCGATGGCCGGAAGCTGGGTCGGCATCCGCTGGCGTCCGGCCTTCGGCCAGGCGCGCTAGGAGACCGGCATGGCGAGACCGACACCGAAATGGGTCTATGTGCTGGTCCTGGTTGTCGGCGGCATGTTCGTCGTCGGCGATCACCTGACAAGCCGCAGCATGGCCGGGCTCGGCGCGCCGAGCGACCTCGGCAACGCCTGTGCGCCCTGCGGCGCGCCCTGCACCGACGGCGACGGCTAACGGCCGACCGAGGCCATGACGTCATAGGAACCGCGGTCAAGCTGCCGGCATTCCCTCCAACCGAGGATGGCGTGAAGCGCCTCCCATGCCGGATCGGCGCGGAACGCCGCCAGCGCCCCACGAAGCGGCGCCACCGCCGTTTCGGGCAGCGCCCCGTCGGCGACAAGGGCGGGCGCCGGATAGAACTTGGTTTCATCGATGACCTTCACCGCCGCAGCCGCATCGGGGTTTGCCGCGCCGGCGAGTCGAAAGCTCGCCCGGTCGATGGCGGCAAGCTGTACCGCCCCCTCGGCAACCATGGCGAGTGAATCGAGATGCCCGCCGGAGTGGACCGGGTCCGACAGTCCGTGGCCGGTGTTCCGGCACATATGGTCGATGAAGGTAAGGGCGCCGGAAAATGACCCCGGCTCGTTGATCGCCGCCAGGTGCCGTGCCGGGTCGAAATCGGACACCGCCGCGAGGCCGCCGTCACGCGGGGTGATGATCAGCGAATTGTAGTGCCCCGGCGGCACCCCGTCCTCGTCGAGGCATGGGGTCGAGAGATAGTGGAAACGCGCCTCCGGCTCGGTCGCCAGCGTGATGCCGCAGACCTGCCCGACATGCCAGTCGCCAAGGGGCTCGCCGGCCCATCGGAGCGCGGTGACGGAGTGCCGCATCGTTTCCGCCATCGCCGTGAAGGCCGGTTCGCTCGGCGTCGCCAGATACATGTCGAAGCCGGTGCGGATCGTCATGCCGCCGCCGCGCCCGAACGGTTGCCGCGGATCATCTGCGCCGCCTTCTCGCCGATCATCAGCGAGGGCGCGTTGGTGTTGCCGTTGGTGATCGAGGGCATCACCGACGCATCGGCGACCCGCAGACCGTCGATCCCGCGGACCCGAAGTTCGGGGTCGACCACCGCCATCCTGTCGGTGCCGATGCGGCAGGTGCCGCACAGATGGTAGGCGCTGTTGGCGTTGGCGCGGACAAAGGCGTCGATATCGGAATCAGAGGTCACATCCGGTCCCGGCGCGACCTCCGGGCCGCGGACCCTGTCGAAGGCTGCCTGCGCCGCGATCTCGCGGGTCATCCTCACGCTTTCGCGGAAGACCCGCCTGTCGGCCTCGGCCTGCAGGCCGTTCAGGCACATGCGCGGCGCGGCCAGGGGATCGTCGCTCGCAAGCCGAAGCCAGCCACGGCTTTCGGTTCGCACCGGCCCGACATCGAAGCAGTAGCCGTCCTTGTCCGGCGGCGGCGACCAGCCGTCGAGGAAATAGGGCCAGAAATGGTACTGGATATCGGGATAGTCGGCGGCGCTGGAACGAAGGAAGGCGCCGACGCGGCTTGGCGTCGTCGCGGCCGGGCCGCTGCGGGTGAGGAACCATTGCAGGCCGATGGCCGCCATCCGGTGCGGCTTCAGCAGCCGGTTCTGCGACAGTCCGGCGGCGCAGCGATGCTTGATATGGACCTCGAGATGGTCATGAAGGTTCTCGCCGACCCCCGGCAGATCGCAGCGCGTGCGGATGCCATGCCGGCGAAGCTGCGAGTCGGGCCCGACCCCCGACAGCATCAGGATCTGCGGCGACTGTACGGCGCCGGCCGACAGAATCACCTCGCTGTCACATGATGCCTCGCGGAGCCTGCCGCCCTGAAGGAAGGAGACGCCGGTGGCCCGCCCGCCGGCGACGGTCAGGGCCGTGACATGCGCGCCGGTGAGGATGGTCAGGTTGCTTCGGTGGCGGATTCGTCCGATCAGCGCCGCCGTGGCGGAGCGTTCGCCGCGCGCGATATTGACGTCGAAGGCGGTGCCGCCGTCCTGTTCGGCGCCGTTATAGTCGATTGCGCTGCCGAGCCCGGCCTCGGCCACGGCGTCGAGAAAGGCCTGTTCCAGCGGATGGTGGTCGGTCAGCCTGTCGACCGAAATCGGGCCGGACCCGCCGCGATGGTCATCGGCGCCGGGACCGTATGTTTCCATCGACCGGAAATGCGGCAGCACGTCGTCATAGCCCCACCCTGTCGCGCCCCCGGCCGCCCAGCCGTCGAAATCCTGCCTGTGCCCGCGCACGAACACCATGCCGTTCAGCGAGGACGACCCGCCGATGACCTTGCCGCGCGGCTGGAAGATCCGCCGGTTGTCCATATAGGGCTCCGGCTCCGTCGAGAAGCACCAGTTGCGCGGCCCGCCCAGAAAATTCTGCCGCGTCGCCGCCGGCATCCGGATGGTCCAGTGGCCCTCGCGCTCGCCGGCCTCGAGAAGCAGGACAGAAACCGCCGGCTCCTCGCTCAGCCGCGCGGCGATCATGCCGCCGGCCGAACCGCTGCCGACGATGACGTAGTCGTAGCGCATGCCTGTTCCCCCGTCCCGAAGCGTCAGAAGCGCTCGACCCAGGGCCGGAGCTCGATCTCCCAGGCCCAGGCGCTGCGGTGCTGCGCGTGGAACTGCATGTAGGAGTCGGCGATGGCGTCGGGGTCGAGCATGCCGTCGCCGCCGTCATCCTGGCGGTCGGGTCGGTCCGAGCGGATGCCGCCATCGATGACGAAATGGCCGATATGGATGTTCTGCGGATGAAGCTCGCGCGCCAGCGACTG
>JAYYLR010000069.1:0-24218 GCA_036143955.1 Pseudomonadota bacterium
ACACGTTCCAGATAGTACTCGGCCAGCTCACGTGCGGACGACGGCGCCATTCCTCGCGCCCGCACCGGCCCAAGCGTCAGGTTATCCAGAATCGAAAGATGCGGAAACAGATTGAACTGCTGGAAAACCATGCCAACGTTGTTCCGCAATACGGCGCGGGCCGCCGCGCTGTCATCAATCGGCACGCCGTCAATGACGATCTGGCCTTCATCATGCTGTTCAAGCCTGTTTATGCAGCGGATCAGGGTCGACTTTCCCGATCCGGACGGACCGCATATGACGATTTTCTGGCTTTCGTCTATATCGAGATTAACAGAATCCAATGCCAGGAAGTCTCCAAAAAGTTTGCTAACATTCAACAAACTTATAAATCCAGTATCGGTTAAGACTTCAGTCCCATCGCCAGACGAAGACATAAGCGTTGACGAATGTTTTTCGATCATGAATTGAACCTGTTTTTCGCGCCTGATCTCAAATGCCATTAGAAATCAAAACGACAAGCCGCAATGAGATTTCGCTAAATTAATGCGCTCATATAAATCCCACATCCACCGGCGGGACGCCTCACTTTACCCTAGAGTGCCATCACAGACTGCAGAAAGATACGGGTGTCAAATTTCTTGGACGTTCAGCGTGAAGATATCTCGAGATCTAGCAAACGCGCAATCATCGAGAAATTATGACGCAGGAAAGCCCACAGAAAAACGAAATGGGTTGTTGTAATCTTTAAGTTACAAACCATTTGATTGGTTCAAGCAGAACTCACAAAAAATCCAATCTTCAGCAAGGAGCTGTTCCATGAAGTTGTTTAAGCTCGCAGTCGCCGCAATTGTGCTGACATGCGCTACCCTTCCCGCACAGGCTCAGAACACCCTTCAAGAAATCCTGTCCGGAGGTGTCCTCAAGGTCGGCACCACGGGCGACTGGAACCCGATGACGATGAAGGACCCAGCCACCAACAGCTATACAGGCTACGACATCGATGTGATGACCGAACTGGCGAAGGATCTCGACGTCAAGGTCGAGTTTGTTCCGACCGACTGGAAGACCCTCGTCAGCGGCGTCGTATCCGGCAAGTACCACATGACCGGTTCGGCTTCGATCTCGCCGGCGCGCGCGAAGGCTGCGGGTTATTCCGACAGCTACTTCTCGCTTGCCACCGTGCCGCTGACGCTGAAGAAGAATGAAGGCAAGTTCAACGACTGGGCCGATCTCGACAGGGCGGAGGTGACCGTGGCGGCAACGCTCGGCACGACGCAGGAGAAGCAGGTCAAGCAGTTCTTCCCGAACGCGACCCACAAGATCGTCGAGGCCCCGGCCCGTGACTTCCAGGAGGTCCTCGCCGGCCGTGCCGACGCGCACATCACCTCGAATGTGGAGGCCTACAAGCTTGTCGCCAAATACCCGCAGATGATTGTTGTTCCCGTTTCGGCACCGAAAGCGCCGACGCCGATTGCCATGCTGCTTCCGCAGGGCGATCAGGTGTGGATCAACTATGTGAACACCTGGATCAGGCTGAAGACCGAACGCGGTTTCTTCGCCGCCCTCGGCAAGAAATGGCAGCTGTCCAACTGACCGACACATCGGCTGAAAAAGGCGGGGCTCGTTCCCGCCTTTTTTGATTCCGCTTTCTGGCATCAGGGAGGCCTGCTCGAATGATCACGCTCTACAATGTCCCGGTCAGCAGCTATGGCGCGAAAGTGCGCATCATCCTGAATCACAAGGGTCTGGAATGGACAGAGGCCGCGCCGCCTGACGGCTATGGCAGCGCCGCCTACAAACAGATCGTTCCCGCCGGAACGGTTCCGGCAATCATCCATGGGGGCCTGACGCTGGCCGATTCCGAGGCGATTGCCGAATATCTCGATGAGAGCTTTCCCACACCGCCCATGATGCCGGCGGATGTGACCGCTCGCGCGCGGGCACGTGAATTGTCGCGGTTTCATGACACAAGGCTTGAGCCGGTACTGCGATCCTTCTTCGGACAGGTTGCTCCGTCCGGGCGCGACGCCACCTTCATTGCCGAAACAGGTGCGCTGCTGCAGGCGCGGCTGGACCAGCTTGCTACCATTGCCGCGCCAGCGCCGCTTTTGACGGGCAAGTATCTTGCCATTGCGGATTGTGGTTTCGTCGCCAGCTTCGGCATCCTTGATCTCCTGCGGGAGCTTCTCGATCTCGAGGTTGTTCTGCCGCACCCGATCGCAGCCTATGCATCCGCGCTGGCGGCGCAGGGGTCGGTGACAGAGGAGGATTCGCGCTACCGCAAGGCGCTTCGCTACTGGGCCCGCACGAAGGGAGCTTTGTGAGCCCGGATTTGCCTTTTCCGAGGCGCCATGCGGTAATGCAGATATGATCCTGATATACGACAATACAACGTGATCGCGCGGTTTCGAACGCTTCCGGCGACCCTCCAGGCATCGCTGATGATGCTTACAGCAATGTTCATGTTCACCACCATGGGTATATGCATCCGCCTGTCCTCGGCTTTCGTTCCGGTCCTGGAGATTGTGTTTTTCCGAAATTTTCTTGCGCTGCTGATCATGGCGCCTGTGCTGATCCGAAGCGGTGCGGCAAGGATCAGGATGAACCGGCCCCGTCTCTTTTTCGGCCGTGCCGCTGTCAATTTCATCGGCATGCTCAGCGGATTCACCGCCGTGACACTGATCCCGCTTGCGGACATGACGTCGCTGACCTTTACCGGCCCAATCTTCGTCACCATAGGTGCAGCGCTGTTTCTTGGCGAGGCTATCCGGATCCGCCGCCTTGTCGCCATCGGAGTCGGGTTCATTGGCGCTCTTATCATCCTCAGGCCGGGATTTGTCGACATTTCGACCGGTGCGATTCTTGCCTTGGTGAGCGCGCTGTCGATTGCTTCCGCAAGCCTCATCGTCAAGAAGATGACCGAGATCGAGTCTGCCTCCTCAATCGTCTTCTGGATGGTGATGATGCAGGCGCCGATCGCATTTGTGCCGATGCTTTTCGTCTGGGAATGGCCGACAGCCGAAGCCTGGATCTATCTGTGGGGCATGGCGCTGTCCGGAACCGCGGCGCATGTGATGTTCACCCGCGCCTGCGCCATGGTCGAGATCACCAGCCTGCAACCGCTGGAGTTCGCCAAGCTTCCCTTTGCTGTTGTCCTCGCCTGGGCCGTTTTTGGCGAATGGCCGGATATCTGGATCTGGATCGGCGGCGCGGTCATCTTCTGCTCGACAGCCTACATCACTCGCCGCGAAGCGCTTGCCCGTCGCCTTGAACGCCCGCCAGAAGGCCGCGCCGGCGCCCCCATCTAGGACTCAGGCGACGCGCCAGTAGATCGGGGTCAGGGGATCAAAGACTGTCAAATCACCCTCCGGTGTTGCCCGCAGGTCAGGCACAGGCTGCGGTTCGTCCTCACGAACAAGCGTGACCGTGCCTTCATTGGCTGGAAGGCCATAAAAGGCCGCGCCATGCCGTGCAACAAACCCGTCGATCCTGTCGAGCGCACCCTCATCCTCAAATATCTGTGCAAGGCAGGCCAGCGTGTTCGGCGCCGTATAGATGCCGGCGCACCCGCAGGAAGAAAGCTTAGCGCTATCGAGATGTGGCGCGCTATCGGTGCCAAGAAAGAAGGACGGGTCACCAGACATCGCGGCGGCGACCAGAGCGCGGCGATGCGTTTCGCGCTTGGCAACGGGAAGGCAGTAATAATGCGGCCTGATCCCCCCAGCGAGAATGTGATTGCGATTGATGAACAGATGATGGGTCGTAAGCGTTGCAGCGATCGTCGCGCCACCGCCCTGCACATAATCGATCCCGTCGGACGTCGTTACATGTTCCATCACAACGCGGAGTTCCGGCAACCGCCGCCGCAGGGGATCGAGCACCCGCTCGATGAATACCGCCTCACGATCGAAGATGTCTATCTCGGGATCCGTGACCTCGCCGTGAACACACAGGGGAATGCCAGCGTCTGCCATGGCTTCGAGAACCGGCGTCACGGCCGCGATATCGCGAACGCCAGACTCCGAGTTCGTTGTTGCGCCGGCAGGATACAGTTTGACCGCGGTAACGATCCCTTCGCGTGCCGCCGAAACAAGGTCGGCCGGATCCGTCGTCTCTGTAAGGTAGAGTGTCATCAGGGGGACGAAGTCCACCCCGTCTGGCACTGCCGCCATGATCCGGTCGCGATAGTTCGCCGCCTGCGCGCCCGACACCACCGGCGGCACGAGATTCGGCATGATAAGCGCGCGCCCGAAATCGGCGGCGCTGTCGGGGGTAACAACACCGAGCATGGCCCCGTCGCGTAGATGAAGGTGCCAGTCATCGGGGCGGGTCAGGGTCAGGGAGCGGGTCATGATTGTCGTCCTTGGAGCGGGTGGCACGATTTCTGGCTAGCATTCCGCCGAGATGCAGGCAACCCGCCGGTGGGTTTGACAAGCCGGCCTCGCCACCGCATCATCCGCGAACCAGGTGATTGCGCAGAAAAGGCTCGGGCCGTGAACAGATCCCGAAACGAAGACCTCGTCCTTGGATACCTCCATGAAGCGGGGAAGCCCGCCAGCGCCTACGACATTCTCGACGCGCTTCGTGAACAGGGTCTTCGCGCGCCATTGCAGATCTACCGGGCACTGTCGAAACTGATCGAATCCGGCTCCGTTCACAGGATTGAAAGCCTGAACGCCTTCGTTGCCTGTAAACACCATGGTTGCAGCGGTCACGAAGTCAGCATCTTCATGCTTTGCGAGCGCTGCGACGAGGTTACGGAAGCGATGGATGGCGCTGCGGCAACGGCCCTTGCCGCCCTGTGCAGCTCACGCGGTTTCAGCGGCACCAGCCAGGTCATCGAGATCACCGGAATCTGCCAGACCTGCCAGACAGCGCAGCACTAAGCGCAAAGGCAGGACGAATCATACGTTCAGCAGAAGATATTCCCGTTCCCACGGGCTGATGACCTCGAGAAAGGCGTCGGCCTCACCGCGCTTGACCTCCATGAACAGGGTCACGAACTGTTCACCAAGCACCTCGTGCAGCGGCGTGGCGCGTTCAAGCGCGTCGAGCGCGATGTCCAGATTGCGAGGCAGGGTTGTCAGATCTTCTCCGCTGACGGTACGCGGCCGGCTCGGCCGGCGCTGTTCCTTCAGGCCAAGCCAGATCGCGGCAAGGCTTGCCGCGATGGCGAGATAAGGGTTAGCGTCAGCACCGGGAACGCGGTTTTCGATCCTTCGATTGGCAGGATCATCGACCGGAACGCGCAGGCCGACCGTCCGGTTGTCCATGCCCCAAGCAAGGTTCGTTGGCGAATCATCGGTCAGCGAATGCCGCCTGTAGGAATTCACATAGGGCGCCATCAGCGCCATCGCGCCGGACAGGTAGCGCTGCATGCCGGCGAGCGCATGGTAGAAGGCCTCGCTGTCGTCACCATCTTCGGTGACAAACAGGTTGCGCCCCGTCTCGCGCTCGCGGACCGACAGGTGAAGATGCATCGCGCTTCCGGGCTGTTCCTGCATCGGCTTCGCCATGAAGGTGGCATGAAGATCATGGTTCAGCGCCGTCTGCCTGACGGTCCGTTTGAAAAGAAAGGTCTGGTCAGCGAGTTCCAGAGCATCGCCATGGTTGAAATTGATTTCCATCTGCGCCGCCCCGGCCTCGTGACTCAGCGTGTCGATATCGATCTTCTGCACTTCGCAGTGGTCATAGATATCCTCGAACAGCGGATCGAATTCATTGACCGCGTCAATCCCGTAGGCCTGACGCGCCTTTTCCGGGCGGCCTGATTTTCCGGTCGGCGTGACCAGCGGGTTGTTCGCGTCGGCGCTCTGTTCGACAAGGAAGAATTCCAGTTCGGGCGCCACGACAGGAGTGAGCCCGGCATCTTCGAACAATGCCAGAACCCGCTTCAGTACCGCGCGGGGCGTGAACGGGACGATCTTACCCTTGTGGTCATAGGCGTCGTGAATGATCTGCGCCGTCGGCTCGGCATACCATGGCACAAGACGGCAGCTGTTGGGGTCAGGCTTCAATATCACGTCTGCGCCTATTTCGTTCAACACCTCGCTGTCGAGATAGGCACCCGTAACCGACTGCCCGAACACATATTCGGGAAGCCGAAGGCCGCCTGAGCCGGCGGCCGCAGAGAATTTATGGACCGGCAGGATTTTGCCTCGCGGGATTCCGGCAATATCGCTTACGAGACATTCGACCTCAGTGATCGATTGCGCCTTCAGCCAGCCATGCATGTCGAACGTCATCCGACGTCTCCTTGGATTGCGTGCCGCCAGGCTCAGAGCCCGAGCTGGTCAGCTGTCAGGTCGAGGGCGCGGCGTGCGATCCGCACCGTTTCATCTATGTCGTTACGGGTGAAGGTCAGCGGCGGGGACAGGATCATCGCATCCCGGACAGCCCGCATCATCAGTCCGCCAGCAATGGCGTGGTCGCGGCAGATTGCGCCGACCGTGCCAGTGTCGGCGAACAGCTCCGGCCCGTCCTTGGATTTCACAAGTTCGATCGCGGCCAGCATGCCGTATGTCCGCACCTCGCCAACGAGCCGGTGCTCGGCAAGCGGTGCCAGTGCCTCTGCCAAATATGGGCCCGTCTCCTGGCGAACCCTCTTGACCAGGCCCTCGCCTTCAATGATTTCGAGATTGGCAAGCGCCACCGCGGCCGCCACCGGATGCCCGGAATAGGTGAAGCCGTGATAGAACTCGCCACCATCTGTGATGAGCCTGGTGGCGACACGGTCGCCCACCATGACGGCGGACATCGGCACATAGCCCGAGGTCAGCCCCTTGGCCATCGTCATCATGTCAGGCTGAAGGTCCATCGTCTGGCTGGCGAACCACTGTCCGGTACGGCCGAAGCCAGTAATCACCTCGTCGGCGATGAACAGAATGTCATGGCGGCGGCAGATCTCCTGGACATGCTCGAAATAACCCCGTGGCGGGATGATGACCCCACCGGCCCCCTGCACGGGTTCAGCGATGAAGGCGGCAACGCGGTCGGCGCCCACCTCGGCAATCCTGTCAGCAAGCCATGACGCCGCATTCGCGGCAAACTGAGCCTCGTCCTGATTGCCTTGGTAAAGAAAACCGTATGGTGGACGGATATGTTCGAAATCAGCCTCATGTGCGGCCTGTTCGTGCATGCCGGACATGCCGCCGGCACTTGCCGACATGATGGTGCTGCCGTGATATCCATAGTCACGGCCAATGATGACACGTTTCTCCGGATGTCCTTCCAGCGCCCAGAAATGGCGCACCATGCGAATGATGGTGTCATTCGCCTCGGAACCCGAATTGGCGTAGAAGACGTTGTTCAATCCGTCCGGGGTCAGTTCGGCGAGCTTCGCCGACAGTGCCGTAACGGGCCGGTTACTGGTTTTGAAAAAATTGTTGTAATAGGGGAGCGTCGCCATCTGACGCGACGCGGCCTCGACAAGCTCGGTGCGTCCATAGCCGACATTCACGCACCACAGTCCCGCCATGCCGTCCAGAATGCGATTGCCCTCGCTGTCATGGATATAGTGACCTTCGGCATGTGTGATGATCCTGGCACCATGCTGGCGCAGTTCACCATAGTCGCAGAAGGGCGCCATGTGGTGCGCCGAGTCAAGCGCCTGCCACTCGCGGGTCGAAAGTTCGTCTAAGGTCATGTCAGCACCATGCTCGTTACAGCCGGCCAGGAACCGACACTTCACCTTGATCCCGAACGACATGCGAGCCTACCTTGTGGCAACGTAATTCGCAAATGGCGCCATTACAGATGAACCAGGACAGCATCTACGAAAGCGAGCTTCCCGACCGTCCTTCCTACCCAAGGCTGGAAGGACAGGTCTCGGCCGACGTCGCCATAGTCGGCGGTGGCCTGACAGGCATTTCCGCCGCGCTCACGCTGGCCGAATCCGGGATCACCGCAGTGGTACTGGAAGCCGGGCGGATCGGAGCCGGCGGATCGGGCCGCAATGGCGGCCACCTGTGCCAGGGATGGCCGACCGACTTCGACAAGATCAGCAAGCAGCTCGACGCGGCCGATGCAGACATCGCCTGGCAGGCCGGCATGGACGCCGTCGATCTGGTGAAAAGCCGGATCGCGAAATATGCCATCTCCTGCGACCTGAGTTTCGGCTATCTTCACGCGGCGCTGCATCGCCGCCAGATGGATGAGCTGGACGACATGAAGGCGGAATGGGAAGCCCGCGGATACCGGCACTTTACGCGGCTTGGCGATCCGTCCTCGCTTGCCGAACATATAGGAAGCAATGCCTATGTCGGTGCTCTTCACGATACCGGCTGCGGCCATTTACAGCCGTTGAAATATCTTCACGGGCTGGCGCGGGCAGCACAGCTTCAGGGCACGCAGATCTATGAGGGTGCCGCCGTTCGCAAAATTCTGCGCGGGCCAAAAAAGACCCTCCTGATCGAAGGCAGCGGGTCGGTCAGCGCCGCGGCCGTGATGCTCTGCGGAAACGCCTACCTCGCCGATGTCGGCCTGCCGGAGATGCGGCGGAAACTTGCGCCGGTGACGTCGTCGATCCTGGCGACGAAACCGCTGTCCGAGAACCTTGTCCGCCGGCTGCTGCCGACAGGCGCTGCGGTGGCCGACTGCAACACGGCATTGAACTATTACCGGATTGACGGCCGCAACCGCATGATCTTTGGCGGCAGGGCGAGCTATTCAAATGTCGATTTCGGCAGGGTCGAGCCCGACCTGAGACGGCGCATGGTCGACGTCTTTCCCCTACTGGCGCAGGCCGACACGGAACAGGTCTGGTCCGGGAGGATCGGAATCACCGTCAACCGTGTGCCGCAATTCGGGCGCACCGAGGACGACGTCTATTTCGTCCAGGGCTTTTCCGGGCATGGGGTGGCGCTGTCGGGACAGGCCGGTACCATTCTCGCAAACGCCGTTATCGGGGACGCATCGCAGCTGGACGTGATGTGCAGGCTGCGGCACCTGCCCTTCCCGGGCGGGCCACTACGCACACCGGCTCTTGCGCTTGGCATGGCCTGGTACAAGCTTCGCGATAGGCTGCGCCTCTAGAGCCGACCCACCGGCTTCGGGACGGCGCCGCGTTTCTTGGCAATCACGGCGCACCAGTCGAACGCCATGCTGGCGGCGGCAATGGCCGTAATCTCGGCATGGTCATAGGCGGGTGCCACTTCAACCAGATCCATTCCGATCAGGTTCAGCGGCTCCAGTCCGCGGATGAATTCCAGACCCTGCCAGCTTGCCAGCCCTCCGGGGACCGGCGTTCCGGTGCCGGGGGCGAAGGCCGGATCGAGTCCGTCGATGTCGAAGGACAGATAGACGGGCGCATCTCCGGCGCGATCACGGACGATGTCCATGGCGGCGTCGATGCCGTTGCGATGCACCCAGGGGCTTGTCAGAATTTCGAACCCGCAATCGCTGTCATTGTACGTGCGAAGACCGACTTGGGTTGACCGGCTGACATCGATAATCCCCTCCGCCGCCGCACGCGCAAACATCGTTCCGTGATCGAAACGCGTTCCATCGTCAGGCCAGGTGTCGCAATGCGCATCAAACTGCACCAGCGCCAGCGGACCATGTTTTTTCGCATGCGCCTTCAGTAACGGGTAGGCCACGGAATGATCGCCACCGAGACTTAGCATGAGCGCCCCGGATTCAAGGATACTGTCAGCATGCGATTCGATGCAGTCGAACACGCCGGCAGGATGATGCGGGTCGATGAAGCAGTCGCCGTAATCCACCGCCGAGAGTGTTTCGAACGGGTCGAAACCGAACGGGAAATGTTTCAGTTCGGCAAGCTGCACCGAACCGGCGCGGATGGCGCGTGGTCCGAGGCGGCAGCCGGAACGGTAGGTCACGGCATTGTCATAGGGTATGCCGCTGATAACAAGGTCGACCCCAGCAAGCTCGCGACTGTAGCGGCGACGCGCGAAGCTCAGCGCCCCGCCATATGTCATCTCGGCCCAACTCCCGCGCCCGTCACTGTCGCGGAAGGCCTGATCTCCTCGAGACTGGTCACTCTTGCCGTCATTATGCGTCATGGCTGGCTGCCTTTCGGTTGCGATTGGGGTCCGCGGACAATGCCGTTACGGTAGATTATCACGCTTGCCGTTACGACGCTGACAGCCACAAGCGCGATCATGATTGTCGCCAGCGCGTTGATTTCCGGCGTCACGCCAAGCCTTACCTTCGAGAACACGAGGATCGGAAGGGTCGAACTTCCGGGTCCGCTGACAAAGCTGGCGATCACCAGATCATCGAAGCTGAGCGTGAAGGCAAGCAGCCAGGCGGCAATGACCGCCGGCGCGATCACCGGAAGCGTGATCGAAAAGAAAATATAGGGCTGCGTTGCACCAAGGTCGGCGGCAGCTTCCTCGATCGACATGTCAAAGTCACGAAGCCTCGACTGCACCACAACGGCGGCGAAACACATGCCGAAGGTGGTGTGGGCAATGATGATGGTGTCGATTCCGCGACCGGCCGGCCAACCGAGAAACCCTTCCATTGCGATAAACAGCAACAGAAGCGACAGGCCGGTCACAACTTCCGGCATCACAAGCGGGGTGCTGGCAAGCGCGCTAAGAAGCAGCCGGAAGCGGAAATTGCCGAAACGGACAAAGGCAAGCGCGATCAGGACGCCGAAGACCGTCGACAGGGTCGCCGCGTTGACCGCCACCCAGAGCGACTTGCCGAGTGCCGCGAGAAGCTGGTCGTTCTGCAGCAGGGCACCATACCATTTCGTCGAGAAACCGGCCCATACCGATACCAGCCGGCTGGAGTTGAAGCTGTAGATCACCATGATGGTGACCGGCACGTAGAGGATGCCGAATCCGATGATGCCGAGCCACAGCGCCGGCCAGCCAACGCCGCGGTTCATGCCGTGCCCTCCTTGCCACCGGCACGGTCAAGCGCGGTCTCGCGCCCGTCCTGATACCTTGCATAGATGATGGGAAGAGCAAGGATCGCCAGAAGCAGCATGGCGATGGCCGATGCCACCGGCCAGTCACGGTTGCGGAAGAATTCGGTCCACAGCACCTTGCCTATCATGACCTGTTCTGGCCCGCCGAGAAGCGCCGGTATGACGAACTCGCCAACCGCCGGGATGAACACAAGCAGGCTTCCGGCAATGATTCCAGGGATCGTCAGCGGCAGGACAACGGTGCGGAACAGGTCCCACCTTGTGGCGCCAAGATCCGCCGCCGCGTCGAGGATGTCATCCTCAAGTCGGATCATGACAGCGTAAAGCGGCAGGATCATCAGCGGCAGATAGGTCAGCAGCATGCCCATATAGATCGAAAAATCCGTCTGCATCATGCGAAGCGGCGTATCGATCACACCGAGAAACAGCAGCATGCTGTTGATGAACCCGTTCGGGTTCAAGAGACCGATCAGGGCATAGATACGCAGCAGGCTCGAGGTCCAGAAGGGAAGCATCACCAGGACGAGAAGAACCGCCCGCTGGCGCGGGTTTGATCGCGCGATCCACCAGGCCATGGGATAGGCGAAAACAAGACAGATCAGGGTCGAGAAGAAGGCCAGCCTCAGACTGTTCGCTGCCGGACCTATGTAGTCCTGCCAGTAATCGACAAGAAGCCCGTAATTCTCGAGGTTGAAGTTGGTATAGAAACCCTCGTCGCCGTAACCCCACAGAGGCGCGAAGGGCGGTATGCCGCGGCGCGCCGTGGTGAAGGAAGTCTGCGCCACCTCGACCAGCGGCAGCAGGAAGAAGACAAGAAGCCACAGAAGCGGCAGCGCGACCACGATCCGGCGGCCATGTTTTGCCATGAACTGTCGCGCCTGTCCCATCCGTCAGTCCCGCAGCAGCACGACATCCGCCGGATCAAAGCTGGCGAAGCCCTGCTGCTCCCATTCGAGGACTGGATCACTTGCGCGCCGGTTCGGCTGCGTCAGTTTCAGGCGAAGCCCGTCCGGCCCGATCACACGGTAATTGGTCGCGACACCGGTGAAGGCGAGGTCCTCGACCATGACAGGAATTTCATTCACGGCGCCGTGCCTTGCTGCGGAAAGGGTGATCTTTTCAGGCCGGATGGCCATCCGCACATGATCGCCGGTCTCGTATCCGCCAGGATCCTCGGCGATGATCGGTACCGTGCCTGCAATATGCAGGACACCACCCGCAATTCTCTCGACAGTGCCGTCAAGGAAGCTCACCGTGCCAAGAAAATCCGCAATGAACCCGTTGTGCGGCCGGTCATAGAGCTCGCGCGGTGAATCAACCTGGACAAGCTTGCCGGCATCCATGACACCGATGCGGCTTGCCAGTGTCATCGCCTCCTCCTGGTCATGCGTGACAACGATAAAAGTGGTTTCCAGCCGTTCCTGGATATCGACAAGCTCGAACTGCGTATCCTCGCGCAGTTTCTTGTCCAGCGCCGCCAGCGGCTCGTCGAGAAGAAGAAGCTTCGGACGCCGTGCGAGCGCCCGCGCCAGTGCGACGCGCTGGCGCTGGCCACCCGACAGCTGGTGCGGCTTCCTTGCACCCATGCCTTCAAGCCGTACAAGACGCAAAAGCTCGTCAAGCCGCGTTGCGATCTCGGTCCGCGCCATGCCGGCGCGCCGCATGCCATAGGCGATATTGTCCGCCACCGACATGTGCGGAAACAGAGCGTAATTCTGGAACATAATGTTGACCGGACGCGCCGCCGGCGGCACGTCAGCCATGTCGATGCCGTCGATTTCGATGCGGCCGCTGTCGACCCGTTCGAAGCCGGCCAGCATGCGGAGAAGCGTGGTCTTGCCGCATCCCGATGCACCGAGAAGACAGAACAGCTCACCCTTGTCGATGTCGAGCGACAGATCGTCGACCGCCAGCACGTCGCCGAACCGGCGCGTCACATTCTGGATTCGAACAATGGGCGACATTGGCGCTTTACCGTCCCGGGCGTTTCAAAACAGCGCCGCCGCCGATACGGGCGTACCGGCGGCGGGCAGCTTGCAAGACATGTCGGGCCGAATCAGCTTCCAGCCGAGAAGCGCGACCATACCCTCGTCACCGCACGGTCAAGACGGGCGTCATAGACCGGCACGACGAACAGATTCTTCTTCGCTTCGTCAGTCGGATAGATTCCGGGATGACCAAGGATCTCGGGATCGATCGACGGCTTCGCGGCTTCGCTCCCGCTGGCATACCAGACATAGTTCACATTGCTGGCGGCAACGTCGGCACGAAGCATGTAGTCGATGAACTTATAGGCATTGTCGAGATTCTTGGCATCCGCCGGAATGGCGAAATGGTCGAACCAGAGGTTCGTTCCCTCTTTCGGAATGTAATATTCGATGACGTGACCGTTTTCAGCCTCTTCAGCGCGATAGGCGGCCTGGAAGGCATCACCCGACCACATGATCGCGGCGCAGATGTCGCCGTTCGCGATATCGTTGATCGACTGGCTGGAATGGATGTAACGAAGGTGCGGGCGCACCGCGTTGAGAATATCGCCTGCGGATTCGAAATCCTTCGCGTCCATGCTGGTGCCGTCGCCGCCCATATACGCGATGACGTTCGGCAGCACATCAGTCGGCGCATCAAGGATGGCAACCCCGCAATCCTCGAGCTTTGAGGCATATTTAGGATCGAGGACAAGCGACCAGCTGTCGGTCGGTGCATCGGCGCCAAGCCGTTCCTCGATCATCGCCACATTGTAGGCGACACCGGTAGTGCCCCACATGTAAACGGCGCCGGCATTGCCGACACCGATCTGAGCATTGGCAAAGTCCTGGACCTGCATGTCCTGGTTGCCATAGTTTCCAAGCCGCGCAAGATCGAGATCCTGATAGGCGCCGGCCTCACGGCCGCGCGCAAGGAAATCACCGGTCGGCACGACAACGTCATATCCCGAGGAGCCGGCCAGCATCTTGGCCTCCAGAACCTCGTTGGAGTCATACATGTCGTAGGTCACCTTGATGCCGGTTTCAGACTCGAAATTGGCAATCGTGTCCTCGGCAATATAGTCCGACCAGTTGTAGACATTCAGAACTTCCTGCGCCTGCAGGGGACCGGCCATGACAGCTATCGCTGCTGCCAGAATGACGGGCTTGGTGGAAATTGGTTTCATGGGGGCCTCCTCGATGAAATAAGCCTGCCGCCTTCATGGTCACGAGCCGCAGCATGGCCTCACATCCTATGGTCGCAAGTATGCGGGCCCCTTGCAAAGCAAGTCAATATGGAGGGCGCAAGACGCCAGCAGAACTATCTCTCGACACGCCGGTCCCACCAGTCGCGAAACTGGTAGTATCGTCCGACGACCGGCAGGAACCAGGGCAGGCCCTGATAGGCAGGAAAGGCATCGAGCCGTCGGCCCGAAAACGCGCTTTCGCGATTCAGCCTTCCGGCTGCCAGCTGACCCGTTCGATGCCCCAGCCAGCTCATCATGACAACACCACTGCCATGGCAGCCAAGCGCATGAAAAACGCCCGGCAAATCCGAAGCGCGGCTTTCACCAAGATGCGGCACGCCGTCCCGAAGATAGGCGACATTTCCCCACCAGCCATGCGACAGCCTCACGCCGCGAAGTTGCGGAAAGATCATCATCATGCGTGCGTGGAGATGCCTTGCCCCGGCAACCGGATCATGCATCAGATATCTGGCCCTGCCGCCGAACAGCACGCGTTTGCGATCCGGCGACGGCCGAAAATAGAAAAGCAGCCGTTTGGTATCGGCGATCATTCTGTGGGTCGGAAACAGCTCGGAAACATGTGCGGTACCAAGCTCCTCCGTTGCAATCTGGTATGACGGCACTGGGACGACACGGCGCTGGTGCCAGGGGCTGAGATCGCCTGAATACCCGTTCGTCGCGACGATCACGGCATCAGCGCGAACCGGGTGGCGGCGAGTCTCGACACTGAGCCCGCCGCCGGAACGGGTGATCCGGCCAGCCGGCATATGGCCGAACATCCTGACACCCGCTGCCGCGGCAACATTCAGGACGCCGCGATGCAGCTTTGCGGGGTGGACAGCGCCGCTGCGGTCGAGCAGCATGCCGCCCCTGTAGAAGTCGGACGCGACGTGATCGCGGGTCTTTTCAGGCGGCACCATGCTGGCGCCGGAATCGGCAATATCATTGAGGCGAGAAAGCGACTCTGCCTGGCGTCGCCATGCCGCTTCACAATGCGCGCCCACAAACCGCCCGCAGCGCTGATAGACGGCGTCGATATTCTCGTCGCGGATGAAATCCTCGAACCAGCCGTAGGATTCCGCAGCCTCGGCCAGCATCTCGTCGGCATGCCGTCCGGAAATGCTTGTGTGTTTTCCGACATTCACCCCGCCGGACACCATGCCTCCGTTACGGGTGGAGGCGCCAAGGCCGAGCGGGCCCGCCTCAAGCAGCACGACATCACTTCCAATCCGCGCCAGGCTGATGGCGGCATGCAGTCCGGCGTAACCCGAACCGATCACAACGACGTCGGCACTGTCCGGAAGCGCTTCGGCAGGAAGACCGGCGCCGTCGTCGCGGGGAACATGGTCCCACCAATAGGGTTCGGGACGAAACCCTTCGGCGAAAATGTCATTGCTTGCGCTCATTCAGGATCAATCCTCTCCCGCCCAGAATGCCGGCCATCCGGTCTTGAATACTATAGGTATGGGCATTGGCGATGGCGACGGCTTTCTGGGTCGCGGCGGCACTGCCCGACAAGCTGTGGGGATGCCCGACACGCCGGCTTTACAGCCTCTGGTGAAGCGTCTATAACCTCGGCGGTTTGCGCGGCCTGTCGGGGGGAGTATCCGGCGGTGCGGCAGTCCAGTCACAACACCAGTCAAAAGGAAGTTTTCATGCTTACCACAGCCGTTCTGCCGATCAGCCTGGGCATCCTAGGCCTGGTCGCGGCCTTCCTGGTCTATGCACGAATTCTGCAGACTCCCGCAGGCGAAGGACGCGTCAGGGACATCGCTGACGAGATCCATCTCGGCGCCATGGTCTTCATGGCCAGCGAGTACAAGCGCCTCGCCATCTTCTGCATCATCTGTATTGTTGCCCTTTATGCCAGCCTTGGCGCCGACACTGCCGTCGCCTTCCTGCTTGGCGCGCTGTGCTCGGGCACGGCCGGCTATATCGGCATGTATACCGCCACCAAGGCCAATGTTCGCACCGCCGTCGCCGCCAACAGCAAGGGCGCTGCGGAAGCACTGAATGTCGCCTTCTTCGGCGGCTCGATCATGGGCCTCACTGTCGCCTCCATGGGCCTTTTCGGTATCGGCGTCCTGTACCACTTCATGGGTGGCACGGCGCACGGCATCGAAGCCATTGAAGGTTTCGCGATGGGCGGCTCGTCGGTTGCGCTTTTCAGCCGCGTCGGCGGTGGCATCTTCACCAAGTCGGCTGACGTCGGCGCCGACCTTGTCGGCAAGGTCGAAGCCGGCATCCCCGAGGACGATCCGCGCAACCCGGCTGTGATAGCCGACAATGTCGGCGACAATGTCGGCGACGTCGCCGGCATGGGATCGGACATTTTCGAATCCTACTGCGGTTCGATGATTGCCTCGATGGCGCTTGCCGCATCGATGTCGATGGCCTCGGTCGAAAGCCTTGGCGGTGACCGGTCGGTTCTTCAGTTCATGCCGCTCGTTCTTGCCTCGACCGGGCTTATCTGCTCGCTTCTCGGCATTCTGTCGGTCCGCATGTTTGCCGACCGGAGCCCGGATGTGGCGCTTCGCTTCGGCACCATCGGTTCGGCGGTCATCTTCATCGTCGCGGCCTATTTCGTCATCACCAGCATGGGCGCCTCGGGCGGCGTATGGGGTGCGGTTCTTGTTGGCGCCATCGGCGGCATCATCGTCGGCCTTGTCACCGAGTACTACACCGGTGGCGCGCCTGTCCGCAAAATCGCCAAGGACGGTGAGACCGGCCCGGCGACGATCATGATCAGCGGCCTTGCCGTTGGCATGCAGTCGGTTGCCGTTCCGGTTTTGACCATCGCCGCGATCATCTTCTTCGCCAACATGTTCGCAGGCCTCTATGGCGTCGGCATGGCGGCTGTCGGCATGCTTGCCACGGTCGGCATCACCATGGCCATCGACGCCTATGGCCCGGTCGCCGACAACGCCGGCGGCATCGCGGAAATGGCTGAGATGGGTCCCGAAACCCGCGAAATCACCGACTCGCTTGACGAGGTCGGCAACTCCACCGCGGCGATCGGCAAGGGCTTTGCCATCAGTGCCGCGGCGCTTGCCGCCCTCGCCCTGATCAGCGCCTATATCGCCAAGGTCAGCAATGGTGACCCGGACTTCGTTCTGGCGATCAATGACCCGATGGTCCTTGTCGGCATGTTCATCGGCGGAATCTTCCCGTTCATCGTCGCCTCGATGACGATGACAGCTGTCGGTGACGCCGCCTTCGACATGATTGTCGAGGTCCGTCGCCAGTTCAAGGAGATCCCGGGCCTTCTCGAAGGCAAGGCAAAGCCGGACACCGCCCGCTGCGTCGACATCGCGACGCGCGCCGCACTGCGCCGGATGATCATGCCCGGTTCGCTGGCCGTTCTGGCACCTGTCGTCATCGGTTTCGGCCTCGGGCCGAAGGCGCTCGGCGGCATGCTCGGTGGCGCGCTGATCTGCTGCGTGATGATGGCTCTGATGATGGCGAACGCCGGCGGCGCCTGGGACAACGCCAAGAAATATGTCGAAAAGGGCAATCTCGGCGGCAAGGGTTCCGACGTCCATAAGGCGGCCGTTGTCGGCGATACCGTCGGCGATCCGCTGAAGGATACTTCGGGCCCGTCGATGAACATCCTGATCAACGTGATGGCCATCGTCAGCCTTGTTATCGCACCGCTGCTGATCGGCTAACCGTCACATCATAATCTTGCAAGCCGGCCCGTTTCCGCGGGCCGGCTTTTTTGTGTGTATAAGGCCGCCACTCCGGCGATATCATGGGGCGAAACCAGCCTGCCGGACCCTCCCATGCCAAGACAATTCCAACATCGACAGAGGCTGCGCATCGGCAACAGGCAGGCGCGGCGGATCTGGCTGGCGGCAAATGGTCTTTTGGGACCCGGTGGAGGGCCTGTCGACGCGCTGCGCACAATCCGCGAGCTTGGCTTCCTGCAGATCGACACGGTGCGAAACATCGTCCGCGCCCATGACCATATTCTGTGGAGCCGCAACAACCGCTATCGCGAGGACGGTGTCTGGCAATTGTTGCGGCGGCGCGATCTGTTCGAGCATTTCACCCATGACGCCTCGCTTCTGCCGATGGAGATCTATCCAATGTGGCAGCGCCAGTTCGAAAGGCTCGGAAGGCGGACGGCAAATGCAACCTGGTACCAGTCCGGGCTGACACAGGGCGACATCAGGAAAATCCGTGACCGGATCGAAGTCGAAGGCCCGCTTTCAACTCACGCCTTCGAGAGCCAGCCGCGAAGCGGGGAAATGTGGGCGCGTCCGCCGCACAAAAAAGCGCTTGAGCAGATGTGGTATGCCGGTGATCTCGCCACCTCGCATCGCGAGAATTTCGTGAAATTCTACGATCTTGGCGAACGGGTATTCCCAACCCTGACGGAAGGTCGCGCCAGCCTGCAGGACCAGGCTGATCATCTGTGCGATGCCGCAATGACGAGGCTTCGGGTCGCAAACGGATCCGAGATCAGACGTTTCTGGGATGCCGTCACGCCAGCCGAGGTCTCGGACTGGGTCGCGGGTGCCGGGCTGTTGCCGGTGAGCGTGGAGGACGCCGAAGGCCGGTGGCACGACACATGGGCCGTGCCCGACATCGAGAGATGGCTCGAGGACCCTGGTGCAACAACACGGATGCGGATCATCAACCCGTTTGATCCGGCAATTCGCGACAGGCAGCGGCTGCGGCGTCTTTTCGGCTTCGAGTACAGGAACGAGATGTTCGTGCCGCGGGCACAGCGGCGCTGGGGCTATTATGTCTACCCGCTTCTGGAAGCAGACAGGTTTGTCGGCCGGATCGAACTGAAGGGCGATCGCGGCGAAGGCCGGATGCGGGTGACAGGATTCTGGTCAGAGCCGGGCATCAAATGGACGAACAACCGCACCGAGCGGCTTCATGCCGAGCTTCGCAGGTTCGCGCGGCTCGCCGGACTTACGGTCGAGTCATCTTCGCTGCGCGCAGCCAACGAAAATTACCGTCAGGCCGGATCGCCGTAATAAAGCGTGACGACGTGCTTCGCCTCGGCAAAGAACAGCCAGCGTTCGACGAACATGCCGGTGACATGCGCCAACAGGGCAACCGCCAGCGCACCGGCCGAGGCAGGCGCAAGGAACAGGATCACCACGGGCAGACCGCCACCAAGGGCAAGCGCAATCATCCGAAGCTTGTCGGCATGGGCGCGCGCGACGACAAATCCCATCTCGTGCTGGAGATAGTTTTCCTCGGTATGTGGCGGCATCAGCGGGCGCACCTCGCCGAAGGCGCCAAGACCGGTCGCCGATTCAATGCTTCCTTCGATCTTTGCCTGCCCGGCAAGCCGCCACCAGGCAATTTTCACGCCCCAGGCCGACAGCATCAGGACGATGGCCGCCTGTGCCAGCGCCGCGGTGATCGGCAGCCTCAATATCGCCAGCACCGCCAGCGCCGCCAGCAGCCCGCCTGCAGCGGCGAACATCAGGTAGCAGATCGGGGTCAGCGGGTGGTACCAGCGCGCCACCGTCTTCAGCGACGCATAGATCATAGATGTCGCATAGACGGTCAGGTAGATCAGCGCCAGCAGGACAAGATTGGCCCAGAACGGGACACGCCCGCCGCCATAGGCGGTGGCAAACCACCCGGCGAGGCCGGCCATGACCAGCACGGCGAGAACACCTTCCCGCGAAAGCCAGCTCGAACGCCACTGACTGAGCGCCCGCCAGGCGCGCTCGGGATGACCAAGATGGAAGGTCGAGCTGAGGAGCCCGGTGCCGATCAGCGCCAGCGTCGCGAGTCCCACCCCCATCACGCTGCCGGGCGTCATCAGCGGTAACAGCCCGATGACGGTCCAGCCGGCAAGGCCGAGACCGAGGCCCGAAATGGTGGTGAAGAAGATGATTGACCAGGCAGGTCTCATTTTAGAATCCTCGTTTCCGCGACAACTGTCAGCCGAGCTTTTCGAGTGTCGAATCGACCCATTTCCAGAAGCCCGTCGGCGTTTCCGCCTCGGCCATGGCAACAAGCGACACCGGCGTATCCTCGACAGCACGGCGCGGGCGCGGCGGCAGGTATTTGTTGACCGGCCTTGTCTCCTGTTCCGGCATAAGATCGATCCCGCCCCGCGCGGCAACCATCTTGCTGACATCCGAATTCGGATCGCCAAGATCACCGAAATGGCGCGCATTGGTCGGGCAGGTCCGCACACAGGCGGGCACCCGGTCCTCTTCGGGAACATTGTCATTGTAGATTCGGTCGACACAGAGCGTGCATTTCTTCATCACGCCTTCGGCCGGATCGAGTTCACGCGCGCCGTAAGGGCATGACCAGGCACACAGGCCGCACCCGATGCACCAGTCCTCATTGACCAGCACGATACCGTCCTCGGCGCGCTTGAAGGACGCACCCGTCGGGCAAACCGTCACGCAGGGCGCATCCTCGCAATGAAGGCAGGATTTCGGGAAATGCACGGTTCGCGAGTCGGCGCCGTCTCCGGCTTCATAGGCATGGACGCGGTTCAGCCAGGCACCGCTTGGCGCCTCGCCATAGGCGTCGGCATCGGACAGCGGCGCGCCATAGCCGGAGGTGTTCCACTCCTTGCAGTTGACGACACAGGCCTGGCAGCCGACACAGATGTCGAGATCAATGACCAGCCCCAGCTTGATCGCGGAAGGTTCCGGCAACATGGTCATGATGCGTCTCCATTCTTTTTGTTCGTCCATTCGAGCCCGTATCGAAGCGTCGCGTCGGGGGCCCCCTCGCCGTTCATTCGTGGCAGGGTGTCGAACTGCGGCCAGGACTCAGCCGGTTCATCCGCCGCCGCCTTCTCGATCCGCACCCGCAGGTCGAACCAGGCCGCCTGACCGGTGATGGGATCCGAATTCGACCAGCGCATGCCGTCGCCCTTGGCCGGCAGCAGTTCATGGATCAGATGATTCAGCAGGAAGCCTTTCTTCGCTTCCGGTGCATCGGGATCGAGCTGCCAGGCGCCCTTGCGCTTGCCGATCGCGTTCCAGGTCCAGATCGTGTGGTCGTTCACGCCAGCCATGACCGCAACCGGCACCCGAATACGGCCGTGATGCGATGTCACCCAGATCCAGTCGCCATCGGCAAGATCATGCTCGGCGGCCAGTGCCTGCGACACGAACATCGGGTTGTGCCCGTGGATCTGGCGAAGCCAGGCGTTCTGCGATCCCCAGGAGTGATACATCGCCATCGGTCGCTGCGTCAGGGCATGCAGCGGGTAGGCTTCCTCGTCGACAGCGCTTCCTTCGAATGGCGCGTACCAGCTTGGCAGCGGGGTGAAGCAGGTCCTGATCCGCTCACGAAGATAATCCGGTGGCTGCTGGTCACCATGTCCCTCGGCGGCAAGACGGAATTTCTGCAGCGTCTCGACATAGATCTGGAACGCATAGGGCTGCGGAGCGTCATAGAATCCCATATCAACGGCAAACTGCTGATAAGCGGCGTTCGCCTGCTTGAAATAACGCGCTTCCTCGGGAATTTCCGCCTGCCAGAAGGCGCCGTTTTCAATATAGGCCTCGAGCTGGTTGCGGTTCGGCTCACCGCGTCCTTCCGAGTCACCCTCTTCACCACGGAACCCAGCAAGCGGCCCGATGCCGGGCTTGCGTTCGTGATTGACGATGTAGTCGCCGTAATCGGCGAACTTC
Organism: Pseudomonadota bacterium; assembly: GCA_036143955.1. GTDB lineage: Bacteria > Pseudomonadota > Alphaproteobacteria > Puniceispirillales > Puniceispirillaceae > UBA8309. The sequence continues at coordinate 21,734 of JAYYLR010000069.1, forward strand.
GCACTTCCGTCGTCATTCACCATGCCGGGAAGCCCAAGCCTGGCGCCGAGATCAAGAAGCACCGACTGGAACCCGCGGACGTCACGATCCGGCTCGATCACCGGCCAGCGGATGGCATCGGCCACCGCGTCTGCCTCGCAGATCGGGCGGTCGAGAAGCGAGATGGCGTCATGCCTTTCAAGATAGGTGGTGTCAGGAAGGATCAGATCGGCATAGGCCACCATTTCCGATGAATAGGCATCGGAATAGATCAGCTTCGGGATTTTGTATTCACCGGTTTCGGGATCTGTCTCGGTCAGCATTTCCATGACACCGCGGGTGTTCATCGACGAATTCCAGGCCATGTTGGCCATGTACATGAACAGCACATCCACCGGATAGGGATCGCCGGCAACAGCGTTCGAGATAACCATGTGCATCATCCCGTGTGCCGACATCGGCGCGTCCCAGCTATAGGCCTTGTCGATCCGCTGCGGCACCCCGTCCGACCCGACGATAAGATCCTCGGGGCCGAGGACATAACCGAGCGGCGCGCCGCCGAGCGGCTTTTCAGGCGCCACCTGGTCAGGCCGTCCAGCCGGCTTGGGGTGCGCATGCGGCGGCTTCGGATAAGGAGGCTTGAACCGGAAACCGCCAGGTGCCTCGACCGAACCGAGAAGCAGCTGCAGCATGTGAAGCGCGCGGCAGGTCTGGAAGCCGTTCGAATGGGCCGAGATCCCGCGCATCGCATGCATCGAGACGGGCCGCCCGATCATCCGCTCGTGACGCTCGCCCTTCCAGTCGGTCCAGGGCTGTTCGATCACGACTTCTTTCTCAAAGGCCGCCGTCGCCAGATCGGCGGCAAGCTCGCGGATCCGTGCAGCAGAAATCCCGACCTTCGGGGCCACCGTTTCCGGCGCATATTCATCGGTGAGATAGGCTTCGGTCATCAGCATGAAGGCCGGCACCGCGGTGCCGCCACCCTTCACCTTCACCTCGCCGTGAAGCGCGACGCGCACCTTCGGGTCGGTGTGTGGCGCAGGCTTGCCGCTGTCGCGGTCAAGCACCATCGGCGTGCCGTCACCATCACGAAGGAACAAGCCGTCATTCGCCCTGCCGGGGTTGCGGATCACAAGCCATGGCGCGTTGGTGTAACGGCTGAGATAGTCGATATCGACCTTGCCGGCACGCATCAGTTCGCGCACCAGCGAGAGAATCAGAAGCCCGTCGGTGCCAGGCGTAACGCCATACCAATCATCGGAAATGGCCGCATAGCCGGTTTGCACCGGGTTCACCGAGATTACCCTTGCGCCGCGTGTTTTCAGCTTGCCAAGCCCCATCTTGATCGGGTTCGAATCATGGTCCTCAGCAACCCCGAACAGCACGAAAAGCTCGGTCAGATCCCAATCCGGCGAGCCGAACTCCCAGAATGCGCCGCCGAGGGTGTAGATACCGCCGGCCGCCATATTGACCGAACAGAAGCCGCCATGCGCCGCAAAGTTCGGGGTGCCGAACTGCTGTGCCCACCATCCTGTCAGGGCCTGCGACTGGTCACGGCCGGTGAAGAAGGCCAGCTTCTTCGGGTCGGATTTGCGGATCGGGGCAAGCCAGTCGGTCGCGATGCCAAGCGCCTCGTCCCAGCTGATTTCCTCGAACTGGCCGGAGCCGCGCGGCCCGACCCGCTTCATCGGGGCACGGAGGCGCGCCGGCGAATAATGCTGCATGATACCGGCCGACCCCTTGGCACAGAGAACGCCCTGGTTCACCGGATGGTCGCGGTTGCCTTCGATGTAACGGATCTTGCCGTCACGAAGATGAACATTGATTCCGCAGCGGCAGGCGCACATGTAGCAGGTCGTCTTCCTGACCTCGTCACTGACATGGGGGGCGGTGTCGACCTTCGGTTGAACGGTCATGTCTGGTCCTCCTGAGCGGCGATTGCCGCCAGTGCAAGTGATGCCAGTCGCGCTGCCACCGGATCGGACCGGCTGGTCAGCATGATTGGTACGGTGCCGCCGAGCACAACGCCGGCAGCGAGCGCGCCCGCGCAATAGGCGAGCGACTTGAATAGCACGTTGCCGGAAACGATGTCAGGCACGATTAGTCCGTCGGCGTAACCTGCGACACCGCCGTCCCGGCTGTCCGGGTCGATTCCCTTGATGGCGACCGATTCTGGCGACAGGGCCAGATCGAGGGACAGTGGCCCGGCGAAGGCGGTATCAGGGTCGGACGACGCGGCGGCAGCGGCGATTTCGGCCGCCTCGATGCTCGAAGGCATTCCCGGTAGCTGTGATTCCGTTGCCGAGAGAACCGCGATCCGCGGCCTGTCGACGCCCATCCGGCGCAGCAGATCCGCCATTGCCAGCGCCGCCTCGGTCCGTGTGCCGACATCGGGGGCAATGTTCACCGCCGCATCGCTGATCAGAAGTGGCTTTCCCCCGCCAGGGGGCAGCATTGCGAATATATGGACAAGGCGCCGGTCGGTACGGATGCCCGATGTGCGGCG
>JAYYLR010000070.1:0-5664 GCA_036143955.1 Pseudomonadota bacterium
CTCGGCCAACACATCATCCAGTTTGGCCAGACCGTAAAGGATCTCATTCTCGGCCGGTGCGGCATCAAGTGGCACAGGGTGGTCGTACCAGAAATCCTGCGGTTGTTCGGCAAAGCGTCGGGCCTCAGCGCGCAAGGCCGGTGGAATGTTTGGTGAGTCAGGTTCAAGTGGCGGCGAGATCAATGCGTTGGTTGTGAACAGCAGTTCGGTTGCCGGATCGCGCAGCGGGTGCCGTGCCGGTTCAACGGATGACAGCCTGCGGCGGCGAATGATTTCAGCCGCCATGTTTTGGGCGTCCCGGTCTGCCTCGGCTGCAGGCGGGCAGAAATATTGCCAGAGATCCGTTTCAGCAACGTCAATGTTCGACAGATCAGACGTAGCCTGGCTCAGGAACCTTGCCACCGGTTGATCTTTGGCGAGGGAGAGCAATTGACCGGCTGCCAGGTGATGAGGGTTGTCCGCATGCCCGTTGAGAAGCCATGCCCGGCAGATCCTGGCCCCATCATCGGGCGCCTTGTCCAGTCTCAACGAATCAGTATCGGTCTCTTTCAACAGGAATTTGAAGAGCTTTGACAGGCCTGCTTGGTGAGCGTGCTGCGGCATGTTCGCGGACTGCGCCATCCATATTGCAAGTGTCGCCAGTTGGCTGACGTTGAACCAAAAATGCTTCCTTCAATGCAAAGCCTAACCAACTTACAATATATCCGAAAGCGTTTTCGGTTGACTGCGAAACCGCTTTCGGTAACGGTTGTGTAATGGGGGAGCCTACAAAGCTGAAAGTCATTGCCGAGCGTCTGAACCTGTCGGAAAGTACGGTCTCGCGCGCTCTCAATGACTATCAAGACATAGCAAGCCGGACAAAGAAGCTCGTCCGGGAAGCGGCGCAGGAGCTCGGCTATGAGCCGAACATGCACGCGCGGCGCCTTGCGTCCGGAAAATCCGATACCATTGGCTATGTCATGCCGGCACAGGACGGGCAACTGACGGAGACCTTCCTTGGCGAACTGATTGCCGGTCTTGCAACGTCGCTTGCCGGCAGGAGTTGGGATCTCACAGTCCTTGCGCCGAACAGTGTCGAGGAGGAAATGGAAATCTTCCAGAAGGTCGCGCGGACACGTCATCTGAGCGGCCTCGTGATTTCCAGAACCTACAGCGACGATCCACGTTTCAGGATACTGCGCGAACTGGATATCCCCTTTGTGTCGCACGGCCGGTCGAATGACTGCGCCGATGCGGCCTGGATCGATGTCGACAATGAAGGCGCTTTTGTGGAAATGACGGTGCATCTGGCCGGTCTCGGACATCGTGATATCGCGCATATCGGCGGGCCGCCTGTCTATAATTTTGCACGCCAGCGCGCCGAAGGATGGCGACGTGGCCTGAAAGAGGCCGGTCTTGCCGCTGCGCCTCAATATGGCGAGACAACCGAACTCAGTTTCGAAGGCGGGCGCGGTGCGATGGAAAGGCTTTTGAAGCTGGATACCGTGCCAACCGCCGTGTGCTGCGTGTCCGATGTTGTTGCGGTAGGCGCCATGCAGGCCATCCGCGAAGCCGGATTGCGCCCGGGCCGTGAAATTTCTGTCATTGGATATGACGGGCTTGACCTCGGCGCCTGGCTCGACCCGCCACTTACAACGATGCGTCAGCCGCTGCAGTCCGCCGGACGCATGCTGGCTGACATGCTGATCAAGCTTGTCGAGGGCGAAAGCAAGCCCTGCGACAGCCAGGAACTCTTCCGTGCCTCGCTTGTGCGGAGAGGAACGGCCAACCCACCAGTTGAGGATTGGCCGGGGGGCCGGCGCTAGACCGGCAATCAAAAACAGGAAACTCTGGAGGTGTTCCATCATGAGACCAATTTTGATAACGGCGGCGTCCGCGGTGATTTCCACCCTGGTTGCCGGTGTCGCGAGTGCTGACACAATCCGGTTCTGGACGACCGAGAACCAGCCCGAGCGTCTTGCCAAGCAGCAGGCGATGGCAGACGACTTCAACAAGAAGACCGGCCACACCGTCGAGGTGATTCCGGTCGAGGAGAAGGACCTTGGTACCCGCGCAACCGCGGCTTTTGCCGCTGGCGATCTTCCTGATGTGATCTACCATACGCTTCAGTACGTTCTGCCATGGGCCGAAGCCGGCATCCTCGATGTCGAGGCAAATGACGACATTGTCGACAGCCTTCAGAAGAACACTTTCGCGCCCGGCGCCATCACCATGGCCCAGTTCGACGGCATGACAGCCGCCGTTCCGGTCGATGGCTGGACGCAGATGGTGGTCTATCGCAAGGACCTGTTCGAAGCAGCCGGTCTTGCCGCGCCGACAAGCTATGCCAACATCGAAGCCGCAGTCGACGCCCTTCACAACCCGCCTTCGATGTACGGTTTCGTTGCACCCAACAAGGTCGACGAAAACTTCATGAGCCAGGTTCTCGAGCATGTGTTCCTCGCCAACGGCGTATCGCCGGTCAGCGCGGACGGTTTCGCAGCGCTTGATGAAGCGGCCACCACCGAGGTTCTCGACTTCTACAAGAAGATCTCGAAGGCTTCCCCGGAAGGCGAGCTGTACTGGAAGCAGTCCCGCGAGATGTATTTCGCCGGCAAGGCGGCGATGATCATCTGGTCGCCCTTCATCCTCGACGAGCTGGCAGGTCTTCGTGACTCGGCTCCGCCGACTATCAATGACGACCCGACCTCGCCGGAGCTGGCATCAAAGACCGGTATCGTCACAACCTTCGGCGGCCCGTCGAATGCCGGTGGCGCTGCCTGGGCCGACATCCGCTATTTCGGCATCACCAGCGATGCGAACACCGATGTCGCAAGCGAGTTCGTGACCTACTCGATGAAGGACGGCTACACCGCCACCCTGTCAATCGCTCCGGAAGGTAAGTTCCCGGTTCGTCGTGGCGAAGTCACAGACACGGCCCGTTACGTGAACGCGTGGTCGAAGCTTCCCGTGGGTGTCGACCGCAAGGCGCCGCTGTCCGATTTCTATGATGCGGGCACCATTCGCCGCATTGTTGGCGGCCTTGAGACTGCCGACCGCTGGGGCGTTGCCGAAGGGCAGCTTTCGCTTGCTTCGAAGATGATCAACACGCAGCTTATCAACCGCGTGGTTCGTCAGTACATTGACGACGAGATCAGCGCATCCGAAGCCGTCGCCAAGATGAATGAAGGCCTTGGCGCCGTCGAGTAAACAAGAGATTGGGCAGCCGCATTTCGCGGCTGCCCTCCACCTAATTCTGGCACCAAAGACCCGATCGTCACCTAGCCATGTCCGAAACGAGCCCGAAACAGCCGAGGCGCCGCGCTGAAGGCGCGCTGGCACGCCGCGAAAAACGGCTCGCTTACACGTTGCTGATGCCGACGTTCATGCTTGTGCTTGCCGTGGTTCTGTTGCCGCTGGTCGCGAATTTCTGGATTTCCCTGAAACCGGTCACCCTGTCCGACCTCCGCCCGCCGACCCTTGTCCTGAAAGAGAATCCGCGCGGCAAACTGGACGATGCCGGCGCTGTCGGAAAAATCGAATATCGTTATCGCAACTCCTCGCAGAAATATCCGCTTGAGAGCGTTGCCTTTACCGACGTTATCCCTCCCGAACTGGCTGTTAAAGCGCTCGATGACTCGTGCAGCATGTCCCCGGCCAATGAAGGCACCCGGCTTCGGTGCGAACTCGGCGATCTGGAAGGAAAGGCGCGTGGAAAGATCCGCGTCGAGGTTGAAACCGTCGAGGCGTTTCCCGATGCCAAGGCCGTTTTGAAAACCAGCCAACCGGCAGCCACGTTCACCAGCTATAACGTAATGACGTCGACTGATTTCACAGTCGCGAATTTCGACAGGATATTCTCCGCCAGTGAATTCTGGGACGTGCTGAAGACCTCGATCTATTACACGGTCTTCGGAACCGCCGGGGCGCTGATCCTGGGTCTGTTCGCGGCGCAGATCATGCAGAAGGCCTTTCCCGGCAGATCGATCATTCGCGGGCTCCTGCTCTTTCCCTATGTCGCGCCCGTGATCGCCGTCGCCTTTTCATGGGTTGTGCTGTTCGATCCGTTTTCGGGTGCGGTGAACGCGATGCTCCAGCAGATGGGCGCCGCCGAGGGGCCTATCAATTTCTTTGGCCAGCGCGCCGTGCAGATCAGCTTCTTCGGCATCAGCTTCGGTTTTCCCATGGCCCTGACGATGGTTATTCTGTTCGAAGTCTGGCGCTATTTCCCGCTGTCTTTCCTGTTCATACTGGCGCGTATGCAGTCGATCCCGTCTGACATTTATGAAGCCGCGGAGATCGACGGCGCAACGCCCATGCAGCAGTTCAGGTTTCTGTCGCTTCCGCATATTGCCGGCATTCTGGCCGTGCTTTTCCTGCTGCGGTTCATTTGGACCTTCAACAAGTTCGATGACATCTTTCTGCTGACCGGAGGCAATGCCGGAACGCGCACCCTGACGGTCAATGTCTACGAACAGGCATTTGCCGTGTCGAATCTCGGGGCAGGGGCCGCGGTTGCCGTGGTGATTTTCTTCCTGCTTCTTGTTTTCTCGGTGATCTTCATCCGTTTCTCGCCAAAGGATGCCGGCTGATGAAGTTCTGGATGCATGGACTCTTTGCAGGATCGCTCGCCGGGGCTTTATGGGCCGGCATGTGGCAGCTGGTGCTGACGATGGTGCTTATCGTTAGCACAGGGGCCCCGCTGTCGCTCCAGCTGGGACCGGCCGTCCTTACCGGTATCAGTGTTGGCGTGATCGCCATGACGATGCGCCGCGACGGTCCGTTGCGGCGGCACCTGATCGGCGCGGTGCTGACAGGCCTGCTTCTGTTCGGCTTTTCGCTCGGCAGTCCATTTGATCCGCAGGGACTGGTTACCGTCTGGCAGAGCGGCCTGTTCCTCGTGATGAACGCAATCGTGATTTGGTTCAGCATCAGTGCAACGGTCGGCAACACGCCCGCCACAAGGCTTACCCGCTATCTTGCCGAGATCTCCTACCTCCGCCTGTTGTGGGGGCAGGGGCTGATGCTTTTTGTGCTGATTGTCGCCATTCCCTTCTATGTGATGGTGATGACAAGCCTCAAGAACCAGCAAAGCCTGCTTCTCAACCCGCTGGATTTTTCAATCGACCCAACGGTAGGGGCGGATGTGCTGTTCCGTTCCTACATCGAGCTGTTCACCAAATACGACTTTCTGACATTGCTGGTGAATTCAGCCGTGGTTTCGGTGGTTACCGTTCTGATCACATTGCTGTTTTCCATCCCGGGCGCCTATGCGGTCGCGAAGCTGCGCTTCCCCGGACGGCAATGGCTTTCGGGCTCGGTCCTTCTCATCTATCTGATCCCGGCGATCATCCTGGTGATTCCTCTCTACGCCGTGTTCAGCCAGCTCGGGCTACGCAATTCGCTTCTCGGTCTTTGCATCGTCTATCCGGCGACAACCATTCCCGTCGCTCTCCACATGCTTCGCGGCTATTTCGCCGGCCTGCCATCCGAACTCGATGATGCCGGGCTGATGGACGGCCTGACGCGCCTGCAGATCATCACCCGGATTGCGATGCCTCTTTCGACACCGGCCATTGCCACCGTCGCGCTTTACGTCTTCATGATTGCCTGGAACGAATTTCTTTTTGCTTTCATGTTTCTTGACGACGTGAAGCTTTTCACCCTGTCCAGGGGCATCGTATC
>JAYYLR010000071.1:0-9480 GCA_036143955.1 Pseudomonadota bacterium
GCGCTGTCGGCAATTCTGATTGTCATCCTGTTCGCCATGGCCATCGCGGTCATCGCCTTCATCGTCTTTATCGAGCGGTCGGTCCGCAAGATCGTCGTCCAGTACCCGAAGCGCCAGCACGGCAACAAGGTATTCGGTGGCGACCAGTCATTCCTGCCTCTGAAGATCAACGTCCCCGGCGTGATCCCGCCGATCTTCGCCTCGTCGCTGCTGCTGATGCCGGTGTCGATCATCAACCTGACCGGCGGTCAGGAGGGCGGTGCCGAATGGCTGGTGACGCTGAACGCGCTTCTCGGCCGTGGCCAGCCGCTCTATCTCGGCATCTATATCGCGATGATCGTGTTCTTTGCCTTCTTCTACACGGCGATCGTCTTCAACCCGCAGGACACGGCGGACAATCTTCGCAAATATGGCGGATACATCCCCGGAATCCGGCCGGGCAAGACAACGGCGGATTATCTCGACAGCGTGCTGACGCGCCTGACCGTTCTCGGCGCGGCCTATCTGTCGGCCGTCTGCCTGTTGCCGGAAATCCTGATTAGCCAGTATTCTGTGCCGTTCTATTTCGGCGGAACATCGCTTCTGATCGTGGTCACGGTGACGCTGGACACGGTCAGCCAGGTGCAGTCGCATCTTCTGGCCCACCAGTATGAAGGCCTTGTCAAGAAATCGAAGCTAAAGGGGCGCGGCAGATGAACATCATTCTGTTCGGAGCCCCCGGCGCGGGCAAGGGCACACAGGCCAAGCGTCTCGTCGACAGCCGCGGTATGGTCCAGCTGTCGACCGGCGACATGCTTCGTGCCGCCATCGACGCCGGCACCGAGCTCGGCATGCAGGCGAAAGAGATCATGGACCGTGGGGAGCTTGTCTCCGACGACATCATTCTCGGCATGATCGCCGAGCGCATGGACAGCCCGGATTGCGCCAACGGCGTCATTCTCGACGGCTTCCCGCGGACCGTAGCGCAGGCCGACGGCCTTGCCGCGATGCTTGAGGCGCGCGGATGGGGGCTTGATCACGTGATCGAGATCAAGGTCGACGAGGCCGCGCTGTTCGCGCGCATCGAAACGCGGGCCGCCGAAACCGGCGGGACACGGGCCGACGACAACGCCGAGACGCTTCGCAAGCGCCTGGCGGTCTATCATGAGAATACCGCGCCGCTTCTTCCCTATTATACCGAGAAGGGACTGATGCGGACGGTGGACGGAATGGCATCGATCGAAGAGGTTGCCGACGCGATCGACGGCATATTGGGGTAACGAACTGCGTTGAGGTTGACTGCATAGGGCAAACGCCTATAATTCGCCGCCTTCGAGACATTCACAGGTGGTGTGGGGCCGTCCGGCAGGCGGTTCCGACGCAGTCGTAATATGACAGGCCTGCCATGTGGCGGGGCCGTTTTGAGAGGAGCCATACAGTGGCACGAATTGCGGGTGTAAACGTTCCCACCAAGAAGCGGGTGGAGATCGCACTGACATATATCCACGGCATCGGCCGCACCAGCGCCAAGGGCATCTGCGAGCGCGCCGGTGTTCCGGACGAGCGGCGGGTTGCCGACCTGTCGGAGGAAGAGCTGACAAAGCTCCGCGACATCATCGATGCCGACTTCCTGGTCGAGGGCGACCTTCGTCGGAAGACCTCGATGGACATCAAGCGCTACCTCGATCTCGGCTGTCTTCGTGGCCTGCGGCACCGCCGCAACCTGCCGGTCCGTGGCCAGCGCACACACACCAACGCCCGTACCCGCAAGGGTCCGGCGAAGCCGATCGCCGGCAAGAAGAAATAACCCGGATCGTCGAGGAGACATCAGATGGCAAAACAACCAGGTCAGGGCCGGGTCCGTCGTCGCGAGCGGAAGAACATCACCAGCGGCGTCGCACATGTGAATTCGACCTTCAACAACACCATGATCACCATCACCGACGTTCAGGGCAACACCATTGCCTGGGCCTCGGCCGGCGGCATGGGTTTCAAGGGATCGCGCAAGTCGACCCCGTTTGCCGCCCAGATGGCGGCCGAAGAAGCCGGCAAGAAAGCCGCCGAACACGGGATGAAATCGCTGGACGTACAGGTTCGTGGTCCCGGATCGGGACGTGAATCCGCGCTGCGTGCCCTGCAGTCGGTCGGGTTCAACGTTACTTCGATCCGTGACGTGACCCCGATCCCGCATAACGGGTGCCGCCCGCGCAAGCGCCGCCGCGTCTGATTGCAGACGCGCATGACTTGCGTTGCCTGCGCCGAACCACTGTCCGGCACGGGCCCCGTTGGACACCGTTTCGCATAAAGGAAAACCGAGATGATTGAAAAGAACTGGCTGGACCTGAAGAAGCCGGACGAACTTGAGATCAAGCAGTCGGAATACAATCCGAGTCAGGCCGTGATCGAAGTCGGCCCGTTTGAGCGTGGCTTCGGCGTGACAATCGGCAACGCGCTTCGCCGCGTTCTGCTGTCCTCGCTTCAGGGTTCGGCCATTTCGGCGGTTCAGATCCAGGGTGTGGTTCACGAGTTTTCGTCGATCCCCGGCGTTCGCGAGGACGTGACCGATCTGGTGCTGAACCTGAAAGGCGTCGCCGTCCGCGTCGATGACGAAGGCCAGAAGCGTCTTCGCCTGAGCGCCGAAGGCCCGGCCACCGTGACCGCGGGCATGATTTCCGAGACTGCCGGTGTCGAGATCATGAACCCGGACCATGTGCTGTGCCAGCTCGACAAGGGCGCCTCGGTGTCGATGGAACTGACGGTCACCAGCGGCAAGGGCTATGTCCCGGCCGGCAGCACCCGCAGCGAGGATTCGCCGATCGGCCTCATTCCGATCGACGCCATCTACAGCCCGGTCCGCCAGGTCGCCTACAAGGTCGACAATGCGCGTGTCGGTCAGATCACCGACTATGACAAGCTTCTTCTGACCGTCGAGACCGACGGTTCGGTCACGCCCGAGGACGCCGTCGCCTATGCGGCGCGGATCCTTCAGGAGCAGCTCCAGACCTTCATCAATTTCGAGGAGCCGAAGGAGCAGCCGAGCGAGGAAGACGGAGAGGATCTGCCGTTCAGCCGCAACCTGCTTCGCAAGGTCGACGAGCTGGAGCTTTCGGTGCGTTCGGCGAACTGCCTGAAGAACGACAACATCGTCTATATTGGCGACCTCGTGCTGAAGACCGAGTACGAAATGCTTCGTACGCCGAACTTCGGCCGCAAGTCGCTGAACGAGATCAAGGAAGTGCTCAAGGGAATGAACCTCGAGCTTGGTATGGACATTCCGACCTGGCCGCCGGAAAACGTCGAGGAACTCGCCCGCCGGCTCGACGAGCCTTTCTAGGGCCGCGACGGGATTTATTGGAACGCCGGGCGGCAGGGCGCCGACCGGCACAAGGGAGACAGAGACATGCGTCATCGTTATTCGGGACGGAAGCTGAACCGGACCTCGCAGCATCGCCAGATGCTGTTCCGGAACATGGCCCAGGCGCTGATCAAGCACGAGCAGATCGTCACCACCCTGCCGAAGGCGAAGGAACTTCGTCCGGTCGTGGAGCGGCTGATCACGCTCGGCAAGCGCGGCGACCTTCATGCACGGCGCCTTGCGCATGCGCGTCTTCGTGACGACGCCATGACGCGCAAGCTGTTCGAGGTGCTCGGACCGCGTTACCAGCAGCGCAACGGCGGCTACACCCGCATCATAAAGGCCGGCTTCCGCTACGGCGATTCCGCGCCGATGGCGGTCATCGAATTCGTCGATCGCGACGAGGATGCGCGCGGCCAGGATTCGGGTCCGGTGCAGAACGAAGAGACCGAGATGGCGGAAGAAAGCGCCGCCTGATCGGCCATACGTCTCACAGTTTCAAACGGGGCTGCCGCCGGCAGCCCTTTTTTCTTTGCCGAACAGCCTGAACTCACGCCAGAATGGCGCCATGACCCAGCTTGAATTCGACAGCCCTTCCCAGCCCGGGCTGGCGGCGCCGCCGCTTGCCGAGCTGCTTCGCCCGAAGAGCCTTGAGGACGTGGTGGGTCAGGAGGCGCTTCTCGGGCCGGAGGGTCGGCTTCGCCGCATGCTGGCGGCCGGCGATCTCGCCTCGATCATCTTCTGGGGTCCGCCCGGCACCGGCAAGACGACCATCGCCCGGCTTCTCGCGGCAGAGGTCGGCATGGCCTTCGAGCCTGTATCGGCCGTGTTCGACGGCGTCGCCGATCTCCGCAAGGTCTTTGCCCGCGCCGCCGAAAGGCAGGCCGGCGGCGAACGGACGCTGCTGTTTGTCGACGAGGTGCACCGCTTCAACAAGGCGCAGCAGGACGGCCTTCTTCCGCGGGTCGAGGACGGCACCGTGACCCTTGTCGGCGCGACGACCGAGAACCCGTCATTCGCGCTGAACGGCGCGCTGCTGTCGCGGGCGCAGGTGATGGTGCTGGAACGGCTGTCGGGCGAGGCGCTCGATGCGCTCCTGCAGCGTGTTGAATCGCATCTCGGAGCCGAACTTCCGCTTGAAGACGAGGCGCGGGCGGCGCTTCGCGCGATGGCCGACGGCGACGGGCGCTATCTCCTGAACATGGTGTCCTCTATCGTCGCGGCGCGGGTCGAGGGGCGGCTCGATGCCGAAGGCCTTGCCGCGGTTGTGTCCGCCCGCGCGCCGGCCTTCGACCGGGCGGGCGACCAGCATTACAACCTGATGTCGGCGCTTCACAAGACGCTTCGCGGCTCGGATGCCGATGCCGCGCTCTACTGGCTTGCCCGCATGTTTGCCGGCGGCGAGGATCCGCATTATGTCTGCCGCCGCCTGACACGGTTCGCGTCCGAGGACATAGGCCTTGCGGAGCCGGAGGCGCTGCCGCGGGCGCTGGCGGCCTGGCAGGCCTATGAGAGGCTCGGCAGCCCGGAAGGCGAGCTCGCCATCGCCAATCTGGTGATCTATCTGGCCACGGCGCCGAAATCGAATGCCGCCTATGTGGCGATGAAGAAGGCGGCGAAGGCGGCTGCCGCCACCGGATCGCTGATGCCGCCGGCCCATATCCTGAACGCGCCGACGGCGCTCATGAAGGATATCGGCTACGGGAGCGGCTACGCCTACGACCATGATGATCCGGACGGTTTCGCCGGCCAGAACGGGTTTCCCGACGGGATGAAGCGTGAGCGTTTCTACGCTCCGGTCGAACGCGGCTATGAGCGCGAAATCGGCAAGAGGCTGGCCTATTGGGACCGGCTGCGGGCGGAAAAGACGGGAGAGGGCGGATGAGCCTCGGCATGTTTGCGGCGGTGGCGGCTGGCGGGGCGCTCGGTGCCATGACACGCTATGCCGTGTCGCTTGGCCTCGGGGCCGGCATGTTCGGGGTTCCGGGCCCGCTGGCGACGCTGGCGGTCAATGTCGTGGGAAGCGCCATGATGGGGATCCTTGCCGGGCTGGTCGCGGCGGGCATTGCGATCCCCGAGGTATGGCGCGGTTTCGTGGCTGTCGGCTTCCTGGGCGCGCTCACGACCTTTTCCAGTTTCGCGCTTGATACCGGCACTCTGATGGCGCGCCAGGGGCTGTCGATAAGCATCGTCTATGTCGGCCTGTCGGTGCTGCTGTCCCTCGTGGCCTTCCTTTCGGTCCAGGGGCTGGTGGCAGGCTTTCTGGCGCGGGCGACATGACCGGCGGCGACGGTCGGAAACAGGCCCCAGACTGGTGGCTTGTCGAGGTGCCGGCGGACGAGGACGGCACCCGGATCGACCGCTTCCTGCGGCGGCTTGTTCCCGGCCTTACACAGGGGCCGGTTGAAAAGATGCTGCGCTCCGGGTTGATCCGGCTCGACGGGGCGAAGGCGAAGCCGGCGGCACGCATGGAAGCAGGACAGGTTCTCCGTCTGCCGCCGCATCTGAAGGATGGTGTCGAGGCAGCGCCCCGCCCCCCTGTCCCCGTTGCGTCACCGCGTCTTCGTGCCGAATTCGACGCCATGGTGGTTGCCGAGGATGCGGACTGGATCGCCATCAACAAACCCAGCGGTCTTGCCGTGCAGGGCGGGTCCGGCACGACCCGCCATGTCGACGGCATGCTGCAGGCGCTCGCCGGGGATGATCCGGACCGGATGCGGCTTGTGCACAGGATCGACAAGGACACGTCCGGCCTGCTGCTGCTGGCGCGCGGGCGGGTCGCCGCGAGGCGCCTGACCTCGTCCTTCGCCGACCGCGACATGGAGAAGACCTATCTTGCGCTGGTCGCCGGCGGTCCGCCGTCCTCGCTCAGGATCACCGACCCGCTGGCCAAGGGCGGGCGCGCCGGGTTCGAGACCATGACCGTCGACCCCGATGGCCAACCTGCCGACAGCGAGATGCGCCGGATCGATGCCGCCGGCAATGCCTTCGCGCTTGTCGCGCTGCGACCGCATACCGGCCGCACGCACCAGCTTCGCGTTCACACGGCGCATGCGGGCCACCCGATTGTCGGCGACGGCAAATATGGCGGGACGCGGGGCGATGCGGCAGCGCACCCCGGCGGCGCGCTGGCAAGGCGGCTTTACCTTCACGCCTGGCGGCTGCGGTTTCCGGACGGACGGCAGATCGAAGCGCCGCTGCCGCCGCATTTTCGGGAATCACTTGTCGCGCTGGGGCTTGCCGTGCCGGGCGCCGACTGGCAGTTTGCCCCCTAGCTACAAAGTCCCGATCCACCGGGCATTTCGAGAGATGGCCGCATGAACGCGAAGAAACGTTTCTACAAGACGGTCGCCGTCAGCGACGAGGATGGCGGGCTGGGAATCCGGCTCGACGACAGGCTTGTCAAATCGCCTGCGGGCCGTCCGGCGCTACTGCCGTCGGCGCCTCTTGCCGGGGCCGTTGCCGCCGAATGGGACGGGCAGGGGGACGAGATCGCGCCGGCAGGCATGCCGCTTTTCAGCCTCGCCGTGACCGTTCTCGACCGCGTGTCGCCGCAGCGCGCCGCCATTCTCGACGAGCTCACAGCCTATGGCGGCAATGATCTGATCTGCTATCAGGACGCCGATGATCCGGCGCTCGGCGCGCACCAGGCAAAGGGCTGGAACCCGTGGCTCGACTGGGCGCGGGCATCGCTTGGCGCCGAGCTGACGGTTGCCGCCGGCGTCATGCCGGTGACGCAGCCGCAGCCCGCCGTCAGCGCGCTGGCGGCGGCCGCTGCGGCGCATGACGACTGGGAGCTCGGCATGCTTTACCGGGCAACGACGCTTGGCGGCTCGCTCGTGCTGGGGCTGGCGATGGTGCGTGGCGAGATGGACTCGGCCGGGCTGTTCGAGGCGGCTTTCCTCGACGAGCTGTGGCAGGCAGAGCGGTGGGGGAGCGACTATGAGGCCGAGGAACGTCGTGCCGGAATCATGGCCGAGCTCGAGCAGGCGCACCGCTTCCTGACTCTCTGCCGGGGCGGCTGAGCGGATGCCGGTCGCGACACAGATTCTGTCTCCCGCGCTTGCCTCGAGGCTTGCAGCGTTCGATTCGGCGGCGCTTGGCCCGCATGCGGCGGCGCTGCTGTCCGAGCTTCGGCAGGCCGCGTCCGGCGGCATGCCGCTTGCCGTCACGGTCCTGGCGGCGACGCTTGTCGACGTGGTGGCCAATGAGGAGGCTGGCCCGGCCGGCTTTATTGACGGGATCGACTTCGCCTATGCCGGCAACAAGGCGGCGCTTGGCTGGCTCCGCGGTCGCCGTAACGCGCTTCTGCACCATGAGGGCCCGACCGACGGGCTGATGGGCGAGGCCATTGCCGCCGACTGGCACCGCCGGGACGCGGAACGCGCGGTGGCTGCCTTGCTGGACTATCTTGACGATCTGACGCGCTAGTCTTCGGCGGGATCGGGGAAGATCGCGCCGAAACTGTCGCGAAGCGCAGCGTCCAGCGCCGCCATGTCGGCAGCCACGCCGAGTCGGCGAAGCGAGGTCACGCCGCCGTCGCGAACGCCGCAGGGGATGATCGCCTCGAACCCGGCCATGTCGGGGTCGAGATTGACCGCGATACCGTGCCAGGTGACCCAGCGGCTGATCCGCACGCCGATGGCGGCGACCTTGTCGAGCTGTCCGGTCGCGTCCGGCGAGGGGGCCCAGATTCCGGGAAGTCCCTCGCGTCGCACGCCCTTGACGCCGAAGTGCGAAAGCGCCCCGATGATCCAGGATTCAAGGTCATGGACATAGGCCCGCACGTCCGGCCGCCGCCGCTGCAGGTCGAGCATCACATAGGCGACGCGCTGGCCCGGCCCGTGCCAGGTCCATTGCCCGCCGCGCCCCGTTTCATGAACCGGAATGTCGCCGGGGTCGACAAGATCGCCGATATCGGCCGAGGTGCCGCCGGTCAGCACCGGATGATGCTCCAGAAACCAGACCTCCTCACCGGCGGTGCCGGCGCGGATGGCGGCGGCATGCGCCTTCATCGCCTCGACGGTATCGGCATAGGGCGCCTGTCCCTCGAGCGTGCGGAAAACGGGTGCCATCGCCGGTGCGGCTCAGCGCGCCCGCATCAGCCCGCCGGGGCTGAGCGGCATGTGCCTGTTGACGTCCTTGTAGAGAAGATAGCGGAACGGCTCGTCGCCGGTGGCGATGCAGGCCTGCGGGCAGAAGGCGCGAAGCCACATCATGTCGCCGGCGCCGACATCGACCCAGTCGGTGTTCAGAAGATAGCGGCCGGTCCCCTGAAGAACGAACAGGGCGTGTTCCATCACATGCGTCTCGGCGAAGGGGATCCGCCCTCCCGGCTGGAAGGTGACGATGTTGACATGCATGTCGTGGCGCAGATCGTCGGGATCGACGAAGCGGGTCGTCGCCCAGACGCCGTCGCAGTCCGGCATCGGCGTCGGCGCGACGTCGCGGTCGCTGGTGACGAAGGCCGGCGGGTAATCGACTCCCTCGACGGCGTCGTAATGCCTGCGGATCCAGTGGAAGACGGCAGGTTCGCCGGCGCCCTCCGGCACTTCGAGCGTCCATGCCGTACCTGCCGGAATATAGGCATAGCCGCCAGGCGCCAGCTTGTGCGCCGTCCCGTCGATGGTCAGGGCGAGCTGCCCGCCGGTGACGAAGATCACCGCCTCGGCATGGCGGTCGGGCTCCGGCGCGCTGCTGCCGCCGCCCTGTGCGACCTCCATCAGGTAATGGGCGAAGGTTTCGGCAAATCCGGTCATCGGGCGCGCCAGCACCCAGGCCCGCGACGCCCGCCAGTGCGGCAGGTTGCTTGTCACGATGTCGCGCTGCACCGAGGCCGGGATCAGCGCCCAGGATTCGGTGAAGCGGGACTGCCCCTCGGGCGAGTCTGACTGCGGCGGCAGCCCGCCGGGGGCGGGGGGATAGCGGTAGCTGGTGTGATGGCTCATAACGCCGCAAGAATAGCACAGCCGGGCGCGATGGCGACAGGGGTGCCGGCGGGTGCGGAAAGCGCTTGATTAACGCCGCCCGCAATGACATAAACAGCGCTCCTCAGTGTGCGGCCGTGGCGGAATTGGTAGACGCGCAGCGTTGAGGTCGCTGTGGGCTAATAACCCGTGGAAGTTCGAGTCTTCTCGGCCGCACCA
>JAYYLR010000072.1:0-7042 GCA_036143955.1 Pseudomonadota bacterium
CCATGGATTTGGGAAATATTTCCCAATAACGCCAGATATTTCCGGGTCAATGAGAAGGATTTTTTACAAAACCCCACAGAGAAAAGCAGTGTTTTGCGCGATCAGACCGGATCGGGAAATCCGTGCCGCCCCTGGAACGGGTAGCCGAGCTGGCGGGCACCGGGAAGTTTCAGCCACAGTCGCAGCTTGCGCCGGCGCAGGGCCAGATCATCATGATCCTCGAAGCTGGTCCGTGAATGCATCACCGTGTAGTTGTTCACGAGCTGCAGATCGCCGGGCTGCATCATCATGTCGACCCGCATGTCGGGTTCGTGCATGATCTGGTCGAACACGTCCATCGCCTCAAGCTCGACCGGCGACATCGGGCGGTTCATGATGTCGGCGCCAAGCTCCAGATACTGGCGAAGATAGCGCACCGACATCTTTCCCTGGTGATAGCTGAACACCGGCGACAGAGCCGGCTCGTCACCACCGAGATGCGGGTAGTACATGGGGCGGTAGAACACCGACAGATATTCCGGATAGCGCGCCAGCATCTCGTTATACAGCGTGCCCGAGGCAATCAGGCTGCTGATGCCGCCCGACTTCGCCTGGCGGATGCACAGCAGTCCGACCATGTCCGAAGGGTCGGTATGGTAGGGGAGATAGGCGTTGGTCTCGTAGACGCGGGTCTGCCGGTCCTCGAGATCGCCGACATTCATCACCCGCCCGATCAGGTCGCCGGCCGGGTTCTGGCGCACCGGCACGCCCATATGCAGACCCAGTCCGAAATAGAGAATGTCGATGGCGGCATCGTCCAGATCCTCGATCGGCACGCCGCGAAGAAGGATGAAGCCGGCGCCGGTCTCGAGCTCGTCGCCCCAGGCATGAAGCTGCGCGCCGAAGGTCGGAAGCAGGAAATCCTCGATGCTGAAATCCGGAAAAGCCCTGCCGGCGCGCCGCACCGCCTCGACGGCATCAAGAAGCTCGTTCCGCTGCGCGTCCGTCAGCGGCCTGATCCAGCTGTCGTCGCCGTCGAAATCAGGTCCCTTCCAGATGCTTGGCCCGGTCAGTTTCTGCGTGTGAATCATACCCATGGCGGCGCTGTCCCGTGTTTCAAGCTATATCCAGGACGGATCATCCGACGGGGCGTGGTCCGCGTCAACATCCCCATCTGCGGTCATCCGAGACCGCCGGCGAAGCGCGGTGTCGAGTCCATCAGCATGCGTGTGTAGGGGTCCTGCGGCGACTCGATGAGGTCGCCTGCCGCGTTCTCCTCGACAAGCCTGCCATCCTTCAGCACCCCGATCCGGTGCGCCATTACCCGCACCACCGCCATGTCGTGCGAAATGAAGAGATAGGTCAGCTTCAGGTCACGCTGAAGCTGTTTCAGCAGGTTCAGAACCTGCGCCTGCACAGACACGTCGAGCGCCGATGTCGGCTCGTCGCAGACGATGAATTGCGGGTTCGAGGCCAGCGCCCGCGCGATCGAGATCCGCTGCCGCTGCCCGCCGGAGAATTCGTGCGGGTAGCGTGCCGCGTCCTGCGCCGACATGCCGACCTGCTCCAGAAGTTCGCGCACCCGCGCCTGCTGTGCGTCCTGATCGTCGATCAGGCGAAACGCGCGGATCGGCTCCAGCAGGATGTCGCCGACGCGCCAGCGCGGGTTGAGGCTCGAATAGGGCGACTGGAAGACCATCTGCAGCTTCTGCCGAAGCCCGGCATCCTGGGTCTGGCCGGCGGACTCGTCGAACACCGTCTGCCCGTCGATCCTGATGCGGCCGCTGTCCGGAGTCTCCAGCCCCACGATCATCCTCGCGATGGTGGACTTCCCCGACCCGCTCTCACCGACAAGGGCATAGGTCTGGCCCTTCGCGATGCTGAAGCCGACCTTGTCCACCGCCATCAGCACGCGTCGTTTCCGGCCGCTGACAAGCCGCGCCAGGAGCGGGTCGGAAATATCGAAATGGCGGCTCAGATCCGCCACGCTGACATAGGGCGCGCCGCTCATCAGCCGGCCCTCCGCTCTGCATCGGCATAGAGGTGGCAGGCAACGCCGTTCTCGAAACCCGGCGCAATGTTCCGGCAGGCCGGCATGGCGTCGCCACAGCGCGGATGGAAGCGGCACCCCGGCGGCAGCGCGGCAAGGCTCGGCATGCTTCCCGGGATCTGCGGCAGCACGGTGTCGACCGACACAGCGTCGAGATTCGGCGTCGAGGCCATCAGCCCGCGCGTGTAGGGATGGCGTGGGGCGGCGATGACCTCGTTCGTGCCGCCTGTCTCGACAAGCCGCCCGGCATAGAGAACGGCGACCCGGTCGGTGGTCTCGGCAATGACACCCATGTCATGCGTGATCAGGATCACCGCGGCGCCGCGTTCCTTGCACAGCCGGCGAAGAAGCGCCAGCACCTGCGCCTGAATCGACACGTCGAGCGCCGTTGTCGGCTCGTCGGCGATGATCAGCTTCGGCTCCGGCGCCAGCGCCAGCGCGATCACGATCCGCTGCCGCATGCCGCCCGAAAATTCGTGCGGGTAGGCGCCGATCCGCGACCTGTCGATGCCGACCTCGTCGAGAAGCTGCGCCGCGCGCGCCGCCGCCGCCTCGCCTGTCAGACCCAGATGAAGCTGGATCGTCTCGACAAGCTGGTCGCCGACGGTGCGAAGCGGGTTCAGGCTTGTCAGCGGGTCCTGGAAAATCATCCCGACCTCGCGCCCGCGCACCGCGGCGGCGTCACCGTCGACGCGGCGGCCGTTCAGCAGGATGCTGCCGCCGGTGATGTGCCCCGGCGGCTCGAGAAGCCCCATGATCGCCGCGCCGGTCAGCGATTTGCCGGCGCCGCTTTCGCCGACGAAACCGAGCACCTCGCCGGCCTCGAGCGAAAAGGAAATCCGGTCGAGCGCCTGCAGGCGCTGGCGCCGCAGCGGGAACTCGACGCTCAGGTCGGCGACTTCCAGAAGCGGCGCCGTCATTTCAACCTCGGGTTCAGCGTGTCCTTGAGCCAGTCGCCAAGAAGATTGACCGCCAGCGCCAGCGCCAGGAGCGTCACCGCCGGGAAGGTCAGGATCCACCATTCGCCGGAGAACAGGTAATCCTGGCCGATGCGGATCAGCGTGCCGAGGCTCGGCTCGGTCGGCGGGGCACCGACACCGAGGAAGGACAGCGTGGCCTCGGCGATGATCGCCAGCGCCAGCGTGATGGTGGCGATGACGAGAACCGGCCCGAGAACGTTCGGCAGGATGTGCCGCCACATGATCTGCGTGCGACCGAGCCCGATCAGCCGCGCCGCCTGGACATATTCCTTCTCCTTCTCGACCATCGTCGTGGCCCGCACGGTACGGGCGAACGGCACCCATTCCGACAGGCCGATGGCGGTGATCAGGACGAAGATCGCCATCTCGTCGCGAAGGTCGGGCGGGATGATGCCGCGAAGCACACCGAAGATCAGCATCGCGATCAGGATCGAGGGGAAGGTCAGCTGGATGTCGGCGATCCGCATGATCAGATTGTCGAGCCAGCCCCCGACATAGCCCGCCGTCAGGCCGAGCGAGACGCCGAGCCCCATCGCCAGCATCACCGACATCACGCCGACGAACAGCGAGACCCGCAGCCCGTAGATGATCGCCGACAGCAGGTCGCGCCCCTGATCGTCCGTTCCCATGACGAAGCTCTCGCCGGTGAACATGTTCGGGGTCATCGGTGGCGTGAAGCCGTTCATCAGGTTGAGGGACGCCGGATCGAACGGGTTCGTCGGCGCCACGAGCGGCGCCAGGATCGCGACAAGAAACAGCAGCGCCACGACGACTGCCGCGATGATGGCGAGCGGCGAGCGGCGGAAATCATAGACGAAATCGCTGTCCAGAATCCGCCGGATACGGGTCGGCGGGGCCGCTTGCGGTGTTGCCTGCGTCGTTGCCCTGGCGTTGCTCATGACGCTCCTCCCCGCAGGTTGCGGTCACGGATCCGCGGATCGATGGCAAGATAGAGGATGTCGACGATGAAATTGATCAGAACGAACAGCGTGCCGACGAGAAGGAGATAGGCCGACATCACCGGTATATCGACAAAATAGACGGCATTGATGAACATTAGCCCGACCCCCGGCCACTGGAACACCGTCTCGGTGATGATGGCGAAAGCGACGATCGAGCCGAGCTGCAGTCCGGCCACCGTCGTCACCGGCACCAGCGTGTTGCGAAGCGCATGGCGAAGCAACACCATCCGTTCCGGCAGTCCCCGCGCCCGTGCGAATTTGATGAAATCCTGGCGCATCACCTCCAGCATCTCGGACCGCACGAGCCGCATGATCAGCGTCATCTGGTAGAGCCCCAGCGTCACCGCCGGAAGAATGAGCGATTTCAGCCCCGAGGCGGTCAGCAGCCCGGTCTCCCAGAACCCCAGTATGACCGTGTCGCCGCGCCCGAAGGAGGGAAGCCATCCGAGCTCGACGGCGAAAAGCCAGATCAGCAGCACCCCGATCAGGAAGGTCGGCAGCGACACCCCGATCAGCGACGTCGTCATCACAAGCCCGGCAAGAAAACGCCCGCGCGCGATCGCCGTGAAAATGCCAAGAAGAATACCCGCCACAATGGCGAACAGGGCCGATACAAGCGCCAGTTCCAGCGTTGCCGGAAGCCGCGAGGCGATCAGCTCTGAAACGGGCTCGGCGGTGCGGTAGGAAATGCCGAAGTCGAAATGCAGTGCCTTCCAGACGAAACGCGCATATTGCACCGGCACCGGATCGTCGAGCCCCATTCGCGCAATCATCTCGTTGCGGTCCTGGACCGTGGCCTCCTGGCCGAGGATGTTTTCGACCGGATCGCCGACAAAGCGGAAGATGGTGAAGGAAATCAGCGCCACGAGAAGCAGCACAAGGACCGCCTGCATCACCCGCCGTGCGAGAATCATCAACATGGCATGGTCCGCGTCGCTGCCGGGACCAGCCCGGCACGGGAAAGAAAAGTCGTCAGCATAAAAGGAAAATGCCGGCGGCGGCACAGGGCCGCCGCCGGATCAGTGTCAGTTCATGGTCAGATACTTGAAGTGCGGCTGGTCTTCCGGCTGCACATCGAACTGGATGCCGTTGCTCATGCCCCAGTTCAGCACCTGGTTGTGGATCGGAAGATACAGCTGGTCTTCCTGAACCTGTGCCCAGATCTCGCCGATGATGGCGTCACGCTTGGCAAGGTCGGTTTCCGACTCCAGGGCCACGATCTTCGCGTTCACATCGGCATTGTCATAGCCGGTGTTGTTCCAGGAACCGCGGTTCTCGGTCGTCGCATGGACGAGGAAGTTGAAGATGTAGTGCGAGTCGAAGGTCGGAACGCCCCAGCCGAGCATGTAGAACTCGGTGGTCTTGTTCTTGATCAGCGGGAAGTGCTGCGCCTTCGGCTTGGCGTCGAGATTGACCTTGATTCCGATCTGGCCAAACATGCCGACCGCCGCCTGGCAGATCGCCTCGTCATTGATATAGCGGTCATTCGGGCAGTTCAGCGTGATCGAGAAACCGTCGCCATAGCCGGCATCGGCCATCAGCGCCTTGGCGGCGGCGACGTCATGCGCCGGGATCGCGTCGAGGGCGTTGGTCCAGCCGTTCACGAAGGGCGGCATGATGACGTTCGTCGGCGAGGACTGGTCACGCATCACGACCTTCTGGATGGCGTCGCGGTTGATGGCGATGTTCATCGCCCGGCGGACACGCACATCGGCGAACGGGTTCTTGCCGCTGACATTGTCGGTATCCAGATCGGCCTTGCCGCTGTTCATGCCGAAGAAGATCACCCGGTTCTGCGCCGCGGTGACGACCTTGAGGCCGTCCTGCGCGGCGACCCGGCCGAGATCCTGCACCGGAACGTCCTGGATGAAGTCGACCTCACCCGAAAGAAGCGCCGCGACACGGGTCGCAGCCGACTGGATCGGGGTGTAGATGATTTCGCTGACGGCAAGCGGGAACTGGCCTTTGCCCCAGTAGTTCGGGTTCGCCTTCAGCACGGTCTTCTGGTCGGGAACGCGGCTCACCAGCATGAAGGCGCCGGTGCCGTTGGTGTTCTGCGAGGCGAAGGTGGTCTCGCCGGCGGCGACATCCTGCGGCGCGCTGGCGCCGTTCGCTTCGGTCCAGCCCGAATCCATCATGAACAGGTTGGTCAGGTTGTTGATCAGAAGCGGGTTCGGCCCGTTCGTCTCCATGTCGATGGTGTGATCGTCGACCTTGCGGATCTCCTTGACGCTTGTCAGCAGCTCCTTCATCGCCGAGGTCGGCATCATCGCGCGCTTGAAGCTGTAGACAGCATCGTCGGCGGTGAAGTCGGCGCCGTCATGGAAGGTGACGCCCTTGCGAAGCTTGAAGCGCCAGACGTTCGGATTGTCGGCAAGCGCCGCCCATTCCGTCGCCAGGCCGGGGGTGATCTGGCCGGCCATGTCGCGATGCAGCAGCGGCTCGTAGATCTGGTGGGCCAGCGTGTGCGTCGGGCCTTCGTTCTGCGCATGCGGGTCCAGCGTCAGCGAGTCGCCGGAGCGCGCCCAGCGCAGCGTCTCGGCCGAGGCGGCTGTCGCGGCGAAGGTCAGCGCCACGAGCCCGATGCCGAGCTTGGTTGTGAGGTGTCTCATCATCTCTCTCCCTAATGAACATTTTTTATGTTTTGACATGAGCAGCAAGGATGAACCTGAAATACGCGAGGGGGCAAGATATTTTGCACCGCTGCCCGGTCCCGGCCTGCGGCCTGTCAGGTGGCCTTCGCCAACGCGCGGCGGCGCTGAAGCGCATCGAAACTGACAGCAGAAGGATCGCCACGGAGCCGGTAGCCGGTAACGGCGCTCCCGAATAAGAGAAAACCCCCGGAGGCCGTGCCCCCGGGGGTTTGGTATTCAGGTGGCAGGGGCGATAGGACTCGAACCTACAACCCCCGGTTTTGGAGACCGGTGCTCTACCAATTGAGCTACACCCCTAGCCTGCCGCCGCCGGAACCTGCCGGCGGCGGGTATTAGATATCGTTACTTGACGATCGACGCGACGACGCCGGCACCGACGGTGCGGCCGCCTTCGCGGATTGCGAAGCGAAGGCCCTC
>JAYYLR010000073.1:0-5052 GCA_036143955.1 Pseudomonadota bacterium
CACGGATGCGGAGGGCGCCGATGGCTGACCTTCTGATCGAGATCATCTGCGAGGAAATTCCGGCCCGCATGCAGGCGCGGGCGGCGGCCGACCTTGAAAGGCTGATGCTGGCCCGCCTTGGCGAGGCCGGGCTGGCGCATGGCGCGGCCCGCCGGTTCGTGGCGCCGCGTCATCTGGCGCTCTATGTCGACGGCGTCGCCGAACGGCAGGAGGATGTCAGCGAGGAGCGGCGCGGGCCAAGGGCCGACGCGCCCGACAAGGCCATCGAGGGGTTCCTGAAATCGACCGGCCTGAGCCGCGACCGGCTTGTCGAGGAGGACACGCCGAAGGGGCGGTTCCTGTTCGTGCGGATCGAGCGTCCCGGGGTTGCTTCGGCCAGACTGATCCCCGCGATGCTTGCCGAGGTCCTTGCCGAGTTTCCCTGGCCGAAAAGCCAGCGCTGGGGCGCCACGAGGTTCCGCTGGGTGCGGCCGCTGCATCGCGTCAACCTGCTGTTCGGCGGGGCGCCGCTTGCCGGCGAGCTGGACCTTGGCGGGGCACCGCTTGCCTTCACGGCGGCAAGCCGCGGCCATTATTTCGAAAGCCCGAAAGACATCTACCTGACGGGTATCGCCAGCGCCGACGAGTATGAGGCACGGCTTCTGGACGGTCAGGTCATGGTCGACCCGGCCCGCCGCCGGACCGCCATCATCGAGGGCGCCGCCGCGCTGGCCGACGCCGCCGGGGCGGAGCTGCGGCCGAACGAGGGGCTCATCGACGAGGTCTGCGGCCTTGTCGAATGGCCGACGCCGCTTTTCGGCGCCATCGAGGACCGGTTCATGGCGCTTCCCGACGAGGTGCTCGAGGCGTCGATCCGGGCGCATCAGAAATATCTGACGACAGGTGATTCCGCCGGTGCCCTGACCCCGGGTTTCGTCGTCGTCAGCAACAGGATCGCCGATCCGGCGCGCGATGAAGTCATCCTGGCAGGCAACCAGCGGGTGTTGCGGGCGCGGCTTGCCGACGCCGAATTCTTCTGGCGGGAGGACCGGCAGGCGCGCCTCGAGTCGCGTCTCGACAGGCTCGGCAGCGTGACCTTCTACGAGGGGCTGGGATCGGTCGGCGACAAGGTCGGCAGGATGGAAGCCCTTGCCGGCGTGATTGCGGCAGCCGTGCCGGATTGTGATTCAGACATCGCGGTACGCGCGGCGCGGCTTGCCAAGGCCGATCTCGTCACCGGCATGGTCGGCGAGTTCCCGGAACTTCAGGGAATCATGGGCGGCTACTATGCCCGCCACGATGGCGAGGCGGACGGCGTTGCCGATGCTGTCGCATCGCACTACCGGCCGCAGGGACCGGCCGACGCGCTGCCGGCGACGGCGGCGGGATGCGTTGTTTCGCTTGCCGACAAGATCGACAGCCTTGTCGGCTTCTTCGGCGTCGGCGCGAAGCCGACCGGATCGAAGGACCCGTTCGCGCTGCGCCGGGCCGCGCTCGGCGTGATCCGGATCATTCTCGAGAACAGGCTGCGCCTGCCGTTGCGGCCGGTGCTCGACGCCGCGGCGGCCGGCCACGGGTTCGATGCCGTCGACGCCGAACTGACAGGCTTCATCCGCGAGCGGCTTCGTGTCAGCCTTCGCGATGCCGGGCTGCCACATGACGTTGTCGCGGCGGCGCTCGGCGATGCGGAGGCTGCCGGCGATGACGACATTCTGGGCCTTGCCGACCGCGCGGCGGCCCTGACGACCTTCCTGTCCGGCGACGACGGCACCGGGCTGGTGGCCGGCTGGCGCCGTGCCGCAAGCATCCTCGGTGCCGAGGAAAGCAAGGACAAACAGGTGTTTTCTCCCACATGCGACCCGCACCTGTTTGCCGAAGAGGCCGAAAGGGAGCTGCACGCGGCGCTTGTTGCGCTGCCCGATCCCGATGCGGCGATGCAGGACCGCGAGGCGATGCTTGCCGTCATGCAGTCGCTTGGCGGGCTTCGCCTGCCGATCGACGGCTTCTTCGACCGGGTCGTCGTCAATCATGACGACGCGGCCGTCAGGCTGAACAGGCTCGGACTTCTGGCGATGGTCAGACAGGCCATGCAACGGGTCGCCGATTTCTCCAAACTGGAAGGATGACGGGGCTATGAACGACAGCTCGATCAAGTGGGTCTACAGTTTCGGTGCCGCTGGAACCGAGGGCGACAGCAGCATGCGCAATCTTCTCGGCGGCAAGGGCGCCAACCTCGCCGAAATGAGCGGCATCGGCCTTCCGGTGCCGCCGGGCTTCACGATTTCGACCGAGGTATGCACCCATTATTACGACAATGGCAGGAGCTATCCCGAGGAGCTCGGCGGCGAGGTGGCCGCGGCGGTGGCGCGGATCGAGGCCGAGACGGGTGCCAGCTTCGCGAATTCGGACAATCCGCTCCTGGTGTCGGTCCGGTCCGGGGCCCGCGCCTCGATGCCGGGGATGATGGACACGGTTCTCAATCTCGGGCTGAACGACGACACCGTGGTCGGGCTCGCGGCGCGCGCCAACGACAAGCGCTTCGCCTATGACAGCTACCGCCGCTTCATCCAGATGTATGCCGACGTGGTGATGGAGGTCGATCACGGGCTTTTCGAGGACGCGCTCGAGGAGCTGAAGCTTCGCTGCGGCGTGTTCGACGATACCGGCCTCACCGGCGACGACCTGGAAGCGCTCGTCACGACCTACAAGCAGATCGTCGAGGAAGAGGCCGAGCGGCCGTTCCCGCAGGACCCGCATGACCAGCTGTGGGGCGCCATCGGCGCCGTCTTCAACAGCTGGATGAATGCCCGCGCGACGACCTACCGGCGGCTCAACAGCATTCCGGCAAGCTGGGGCACGGCGGTGAATGTCCAGGCGATGGTGTTCGGCAATATGGGCGAGGACTGCGCCACCGGTGTCGCCTTCACGCGCGACCCCTCGACCGGCGAGAACAGCTTCTACGGCGAATATCTGATCAATGCCCAGGGCGAGGATGTCGTCGCCGGGATCCGCACCCCGCTGCCGCTGACAAGGGCGGCGCGCGAGGCTGGTGGCGGCGATGACGCGTCGATGGAAGAGGCGATGCCGGAGGTGTTCGCGCAGCTCGACCGGGTTCGCGCGCAGCTCGAGGCGCATTACAGCGACATGCAGGACCTCGAATTCACCGTGCAGCAGGGCAAGCTCTACATGCTGCAGACCCGCAACGGCAAGCGCACCGCGGCGGCGGCGCTGCGGATGGCGGTCGAGATGGCCGAGGAAGGGCTGATCGACCGTGACGAGGCGCTGCTCCGGATCGACCCGATCGCGCTCGACCAGCTTTTGCATCCGACGCTCGACCCGAACGCGCCGAAGACCGTCATCACGCAGGGTCTTCCGGCATCGCCCGGGGCCGCCGCCGGCGAAATCGTGCTTACGGCCGACCGGGCCGAGGAGCTGGCCGCCGGCGGCAAACAGGTGGTCCTGGTGCGCCTCGAGACAAGCCCGGAGGATATCCACGGCATGCATGCGGCGGCCGGAATCCTGACGGCGCGGGGCGGCATGACAAGCCACGCGGCGGTGGTCGCGCGCGGCATGGGACGGGCCTGTGTCTCCGGCGCCGGCGAGGTCCGGTTCGACGAGGCGAACGGCAAGATCTTCGTCCGCGACCAGGAACTGTCCGAAGGCGACATCATCACCATCGACGGCAGCACCGGCGAGGTGTTCCTTGGCCGTGTCGACACCATCCAGCCGGAAATGTCGGGCGCTTTCGCGACGATCATGGGCTGGGCAGACGAGACCCGCCGCATGGCCGTCCGCACTAATGCCGAGACGCCGGCCGACGCCCGCACCGCGGTCGGCTTCGGTGCCGAGGGGATCGGGCTGTGCCGGACCGAACACATGTTCTTCGACGTCGACCGGATCATCGCCATGCGCGAGATGATCATGGCGGTCGACGGCGACGGGCGGGAGAAGGCGCTTGCCAAGCTTCTGCCGATGCAGCGCCAGGATTTCGAGGAGCTGTTCACCATCATGGCCGGGCTTCCGGTGACGATCCGGCTTCTCGACCCGCCGCTTCATGAATTCCTGCCGCATTCGGCCGAAGAGCTTGCCGACGTCGCCGCGGCGGCGGGCATCTCGCCGGAAACGGCGCGGCAGCGCTCGCTGAAACTGTCGGAATCGAACCCGATGCTGGGCCATCGCGGCTGCCGACTGGCGGTGACATATCCGGAGATCTGCCGCATGCAGGCCCGCGCCATCTTCGAGGCGGCGACGGCGATTGCCGCGTCAGGCACCGAGGCGCCGGTGCCCGAGATCATGATCCCGCTTGCCGCGACAGCGAAGGAGCTTGAACTGTGCAAGACGGTGATCGACGCCGAGGCGCGCGCGGTGGCCGAGGAAAGCGGCCGTGCCATCGACTATCTTGTCGGCACCATGGTCGAGCTGCCGCGGGCGGCGGTCTGCGCCGACCAGCTTGCCGCGCAGGCCGAGTTCTTCTCCTTCGGCACCAATGATCTCACCCAGACCGCGCTTGGCATCAGCCGCGATGACGCCGGGGCCTTCATGCACGCCTACACCGACGCCGAGATCTACCGCACCGACCCGTTCGTCTCGATCGATGTGGAGGGTGTCGGCGCGCTTGTCCGGATGGGGGCGGAGCGGGGCCGTGCGACGCGGAGAGATTTGAAGCTCGGTGTCTGCGGCGAGCATGGCGGCGATCCGGATTCCATCACTTTCTTCGAGCAGGTCGGGCTGGACTATGTATCCTGTTCGCCCTACCGGGTGCCGGCGGCGCGGCTTGCCGCGGCGCAGGCGACGATCCGCGGCCGCGGCTAGGTCGCGGCGGGATTCCAGGCAAACAAAAAGGCCGGTTCGACCGGCCTTTTTAATGCGCCCTGCCGGCGGCAGGGACCCGTTCCGCCTCGGGCTATTCGATGCCGAGGTTCGAGAAACGCTTGTTGAAGCGCGCAACCTGGCCGCCGGAATCGACGATGCGGTGCTGGCCTGTCCAGGCCGGATGCGTCTTCGGGTCGATGTCGAGCTTCAGGACGTCGCCCGGCTTGCCCCAGGTCGACCGGGTCTTGCGCTCGCTGCCAT
>JAYYLR010000074.1:0-8445 GCA_036143955.1 Pseudomonadota bacterium
CTTCCTCGGCGCGCACTTTTGCCGGGCGCAGCCATGCATCGACAAGGCGTTCGCCGGCCTGCCCACCCGGAACCATCATCAGGTTCTCGCGGACCGTCAGTGTCGAGAATTCATGGGCAATCTGGAATGTCCGCAGCATGCCCTTGGCGAACAGCTCATGCGGCGGAAGGCCGGTAATGTCCTCACCATCAAGGCTGACGGTGCCAGCGCTTGGCTCGTAGAGACCGGCGATGACATTGAAAAGGGTGGTCTTGCCGGCGCCGTTTGGTCCGATCAGCCCGGTGATCGATCCGGCCTCGATCGTGAGCGAGACGTCGTTAACGGCCTTGATGCCACCAAAATTCTTGGACAAATGTTCAACGGCAATCATGCGGCACCTTGAACGGCAGATAAGCAAAACGGCCCAGATGTTATATCTGGGCCGTCAAGTTTAGGTGTGGCCTAGCGGTAGCCGACGGTGGTGTTCTCACCACCCTTGACCAGGATCTCGGCATAGCTTCCTGCCGATTCACCAGAGCCGATCAGCTCGACAGCCGAAGCGCCGACATAGTCGACATCACCGCCACCGGCAATAATTTTCAGCGCCTTGCCGAGCTCGCCCGGGTAGATTTTCTCACCGGGTGCGTTGGCGACCATCATGACCTTTTCCTTGTAAGCGGCGGCGTCGGTGGAGCCGGCGGCCTGCATGGCCATGATCATAAGAGCGGCAGCGTCATAGGACTCGGCCGTGAACGGGCCATTGTTGAATCCGGCGGCCTTCGCCATATCGTCAAGCATCTTGGCGCCCGGGCTGTCGGTGCCCGGAAGCGTGCCGATGGACCCGTCGAGGTCAGCACCGATCGCCTTCGGCAGGGAATCACCGATCATGCCGTCGGGAAGGAAGAAGGTGTCGAACGCACCGGTATCGAGCGACGACTGGATGATCATCTTGCCACCCTGGTCGAGATAACCGGCAACAACCAGCATGTCGCCACCAGCCTGCGACAGGGCCGCAACCTCGGCGCTGTAGTCGCCTTTGCCTTCCTCGTGCGCGGCATTGATGGTCACACCGCCGCCGAGCTTCTCGTAATTCATCTGAATGCTGTCCGCCAGACCCTTACCATAGTCGTTGTTGGTGTAGGTGATGGCAACGGACTTGATGCCCTTTTCCATCAGCATTTCAGCGACGACCTGACCCTGACGGGCATCGGAAGGCGCAGTCCGGAAGAACAGGCCGCCATCCTCGAGTGTCGACAGAGCCGGCGAGGTGGCAGACGGCGAAATCATCGCAACGCCCTTGGCCATGGCCACATTCTGCAGCGTGGCAATGGTCACGCCGGAACAGTCGGCGCCCATAATGCCGCTGACGCCGTCAGCGGTGATCAGACGCTCGGCGGCGGCGGTTGCCGCGGCGGCGTCAACGCAGGTGGAGTCGCCGCGAACACTGGTCACGGAACTGCCGCTCATGAAGGCACCCGAGTCGGTGGCTTCCTTCATGGCAAGCTCGGCGCCAGACGCCATGTCGGGCGTGAGCGATTCAATCGGGCCGGTGAAACCGAGCAGAACGCCGATTTTCACGTCTGCGGCCAGGGCAGGTGTCGCGACCAGCGCAGACGCCATGGCAGCCATAAGCAATTTCTTCATCAGGACCTCCAAAAGTGATGAGAATACCGAGGCACAAGTAAAGTCCATGAAGTCACGCAAAAGCAAGCCGGAATCCGCCTCTTTCCGGCGAAACGCCGACCCGCAAACAGGTTGTTCTCAGACTTGGTTTGCCTATGGCCGCTTCGGATAACCGAGCGTTTTCAAAGCCGTCGCTATCTCGTCGAGGATAACGGGATCGTCAATCGTTGCCGGCATCGTCCATTCAACACCATCGGCGATTTTCGCCATGGTGCCTCGAAGCACCTTGCCGGAACGGGTTTTCGGCAGACGGTCAATGGCGACGACCAGATTGAAGGCGGACACGCGGCCGACCCGTGATTTCACCAGATCGATTGCTTCAGTACAGACGGCCTCGACAGGCTTCTCGCAGTTCGGATACAGGCAGATCAGGCCAAGCGGCAACTGCCCCTTCAATTCGTCAGCGACACCAATCACCGCGCATTCCGCGACATCCGGATGCTCGGCAAGCACCTCTTCCAGCTGTCCTGTCGACAGCCGGTGGCCCGCCACATTGATGACGTCGTCCGTGCGCGCCATGATGTAGAGATATCCGTCCTCGTCCTTGTAGCCCGCGTCACCGGTCTCGTAATAGCCGGGGAACGTCGTCAGGTATTTCTCTACAAAGGCCTGATCCGCGCGCCATATCGTCGGCAGGCAGGACGGCGGCAGCGGGAGCTTCACGGCAATGGCGCCAAGCTCGCCGGCATCCCGCGGCGACCCGTCCTCGGCGAGGATGTCGACCTGATAGCCGGGCATCGGCACCGATGGCGAGCCAAGCTTCACGGGAAGCACTTCGATACCGACTGGGTTCGAGCAGATGGACCACCCCGTCTCGGTCTGCCACCAGTGGTCGATCACCGGAACACCGAGCCTGTCCTGCGCCCAGAGGATGGTGTCGGGATCCGCGCGCTCGCCGGCAAGGAAAAGATAGGTCAATGACGAGGTGTCGTGCTTCTTCAGGAAGTCGCCTTCCGGGTCGGCGCGCTTGATGGCGCGGAAGGCAGTCGGCGCGGTGAACAGGACCTTGACCTTATGCTCCTCGATGACCCGCCAGAAAACGCCGGCGTCAGGCGTTCCGATCGGCTTGCCCTCGAACAGGACCGTCGAGCATCCGGCGATCAGCGGCGCATAGACGATGTAGGAATGCCCGACCACCCAGCCGATGTCGGATGCCGCCCAGTAGACGTCCCCAGGCTGGACATCATAGATATTTGGCATCGACCATTGCAGCGCCACCGCGTGCCCGCCATTGTCGCGGACAACGCCTTTCGGCTGGCCGGTGGTACCCGAGGTGTAGAGGATATAGAGAGGATCAGTCGCCTTTACCGGCACCGGCGCCAGCTCCTCTACCCCGTCATGCGCCTCGTTCCATTCGAGATCACGCCCTGCCACCAGATCGGCTGTCAGCGCCTCGCGCTGGTAGATGACGCAATTGTCGGGCTTGTGGCTCGACAGCTCGATGGCCTCGTCGAGAAGCGGCTTGTACGCAACGATCCGGTTCGGCTCGTGACCGCATGACGCGCTGATGATGGCCTTCGGTTGAGCGTCATCGATGCGTTTCGCAAGTTCGGCCGCGGCGAAGCCGCCAAAGACGACGGAATGCACGGCGCCGAGCCGCGCGCATCCAAGCATCGCGACGACCGCCTCCGGGATCATGGGCATATAGATGATGACCCGGTCACCGGCCGTTACGCCAAGCCGCGCGAGCATGCCGGCAAACCGCGCCGTCGCCTGCTGCAGCTCGGAAAAACTCATCGAAGCGGCGTTGCCTGTGATCGGCGAATCATAGATCACCGCCTTCTGGTCGCCCCGGCCTGCCGCGACATGCCTGTCGACGGCATTGTGACATGTATTCATCACCCCATCGGGGAACCAGCGGTGGAAGGGAGGCTTGGAGGAATCCAGAGCCTGGCTCGGCGCCTTCTGCCAGTCGATTGCCGAGGCCGCCTCCATCCAGAAAGACGCCACGTCTGACTGGGCCCTGTCGTAAATTTCCCGATACTCAGCCATCACCCTGTCCCCCCGGCCTTGCGCAGGCTGTCTGTTTGAACAACGGCACATACTAGCCACAAATCAGGACAGGGAAAAACCCCCTCGCCCGGGGCTGCATGCCAGAATCACAAATGAGTGAGAACACGCCCGAAACGGGCGAACCGTTTGGAAGCAGTCCTGTCACGGCGTTAGGTTTGGGATCATCCACCTTTCGCAGGAGACACGATGCCAGTCACCCAGCACGTCGCCGAAATGATCGCCGCCGCAAGATTACTGATCGACCGCGTCAGCGTCCATGAAGCTGCCGAACTGCAGCGCCTCGACGCGGCCATCCTGATTGATCTCCGCGATGTTCGCGAACTGCAGAAACTCGGCACGGTGGCGAATTCCTTTCACGCACCACGCGGCATGCTGGAATTCTGGGCTGACCCCGACAGCCCCTATCACAAGCCGATCTTCCGGACCGACAAGAAGCTGATCCTGTTCTGCGCGTCCGGCCTCCGGTCCGCGCTGGCTGTGCGAACCCTGCAGGAGATGGGGATGAAGAACGTCATCGACATGGAAGGCGGGTTCACCGAATGGCGGATGCAGGATCTGCCGGTCGACTATCTGAGCTGAACGACAGGAAGGTCAGCCACAGGCCCGCGCCACAGTCTGGAGCATCGCGATCATGCCGGGGCGGCTGTCGGGATCTGTCGGCGCATCCTGCGACGCAAGATGGACGATGACAGCGTCGCGCGACGGGTTGATCCAAAGATATTGTCCATGAATGCCAATGCCGCACAGCGCATCGTCTTCCAGCCCGGTCTGGTACCATTTCGACCTGTAACAGCCGTTCGGGAAATGCCGTGGCCCGTCCGTCTGAGCAAGCCATGCCGATCTGGTGTCATGGGTACGGATATCGGTGATCCAGCTTTCCGGAACCACCTGTCGTCCGCCTGCGGCACCGCCACACCTTACCATTTCGCCAAGCCTTGCAAGATCTCGCGCCGTCATGCAGATGCCGCCGGCAACGCGCGGCGCGCCGAAAGTGTCAAGCGTTATATAGGGTTCATTGGCCAGACCGGCGGGCTGCATCAGGCAGCGCGCGGCCAGCGAGGCAAAGCTGTCGCCGGCGGCACGCTCGATCACCCAGCCAAGAAGATCGCTGTGCGGCGAGCAATAGTGGAACCGCCTGCCGTGCGCGCCGTCGGAAGCCGGAAGCCGGGAGAGGAAACTGCGCAGCCCTTCGCTTGAGCCGCCCTCTTCCGGCGGGTTCCAGGCCGCGGCCCGCCGGTAGGCCATGAAAATACCGTCCTCATCGAGATATTCCTCGCTGAAACCGGATGCCACCGTCATGTCCAGCACATGCCGAAGGGTCGCCGTTTCATAGGCGCTGCCCTTGGTTTCGGGAAGATAATGCGAGACGGGCGTCTCGGTGTCGAGGACCCCCTCGCCAACGAGTATGCCGGTCAGAAGCGCCGTCAGTGATTTCGAAATGGAGAAGATGATGTGCTGCCTGTCGGCGGCGCCCCATCCCCCATACCATTCCCAGACCAGCCTGCCGCGATGAAGCACAAGGAATGCGTCGGTCGCATTGCCGGCAAGAAAGGCGGCAAGCTCCGTCCCGTCCTCGGTTACCGGGAGTGATGACAGGTCCTGCCGCGCCTCGGGGAGACCGGTCGGGTCGACGGATGACGGCATAGGCGCCGTGGGCAACAGCTGCCGGACATGTGAAAATGACCAGCGGCACATACCTGGGGCACGCCAGTCGGCAACGCTGACCTGCATCCCGGGCGGCGGCGGCGCACCCTGCATCAGCTTCATAGGATCCGGCATGGGTCGATTTACCTCAGGTGCGGGCCCGTTCGAACGCCGCCCAGGCGGTCTCGAACTCGGCGAAGGTCATCGGCCCCCTGCGGGCCGGCTCCAGAATGCATTTTTCAGCCCTGAAGAGCGTCTCGATGGCCGCGGCAAGATCGCCGAGAAGGTCCGTCGGGATCACCACGGCGCCATGCCTGTCGGCATGAACCAGATCACCCTCCGCGATCTCGAGATCGAATACGCGCGCGCCGGCTGCGAAATCAACGACATGCACAAAGGCATGACTGGGGCCGACAGACCCGGCGATGACCGGAAATCCGTCTGGAAGATCGCCGAGGTCCCGCATCACACCGTTCGTCAGCGCACCGTCAAGGCCAAGCGCCTTGTGAACGGTCGTATTCACCTCGCCCCAATAGGCACCGACGGCGTTTGGAACATCGACATCCTCGACGACGGCAACCGCGGGACGCGGGCCTTCCGACATGTGTCGGTAATAACCGAGCCGGCGCTCCCTGACGATATCCGGCGCGTCACCGGATGCCTGGCGAGCAGCGATGCGCGCTGTCCGCGCATAGCCGACCATCGCGCGGTGCTCGGGTGCTGAGGCCAGAACGGTGCCGCGTGTGTATCGGTCGAAGCCGCGCTTGCCCTGCGCCGTCTCGATGGCGTTGCAGACAGTTGGCGTGTCGACCGAACGGAGCAGCTTGAGAAGGGCGTCATCCATCGCCGCCTCCCTCAACCCGCGCCGAGACGCGAACTCGCCAGCGCCGCGCCATCAGCCAGCGTGGCCAGTTTGGCGTATGCGATCTCCGGATCAACGGCCCCGAAGCCGGCGAATGTTCCGAAGCCACAGTCGGATCCGGCAATCACCCGATCGGCGCCGACAATACCGACGAACCGCTCGATCCGCTGGGCCACCAGTTCCGGGTGCTCAACGAAATTCGTCGTCGTATCCACCACCCCTGGCACGAGAACCTTGTCATCCGGGATTTCGCCGGCGCGGTCACGGAACACCGTCCATTCATGAGCGTGACGCGGGTTCGACGTCTCGAAAAGAATATAGCGCGCGCGTGTGCGCATGAGCGTTCCGAACACCTTGTCCATATCGATGTCGCAGACATGTGGGCCTTCATAATTGCCCCAGCAGATATGCACACGCACATTCGCCGGGTCGACATCGCGAAGCGCGTGGTTCAGCGCCTCGACATGCATCTCGGCGACAGCGATAAACTCATCATCGCTAAGGTCTTCAAACAGCATATGGCGCGACAGCGCGAGGTCCGGGCAGTCGAGCTGGAGATCAAGACCCGACCCGACGATGGTTTCATATTCTTCCTTCATCGCATCGGCAAGTGCCGCAAGATATGCTTCGCGGGTCTTGTAATGCTGGTTTTGCAGGAATAGCGAAATCACCCCGGGCGACGCTGCATTCATGAATCCCCGTTTTGCGCCATGGGTCTCCATGCCGGCTTTCAGGTTCCCAATGTCAGACATCAGTTCCTGCTGCCCCTTGGAGCGAACCTCGCCCGTGCACATCGGGCGGGCATATTGCGACGTGCCGCCAGCATCAGCCAGCCGCTGGAGGAAGCTCGGGAACATCTTCAGGTCGCCGGGAGCGTTCCGCGGGCTGTCACCGGAGAAGCCTGTGTAGCGATCCTTGACGTAGGTGGCGTAGGAGATCTTCGAGGTTTCACCGTCCGACACGATGTCGATCCCGGCGTCGACCTGGCGGCGCACGGTTTCCGCACAGGCATCGGTCATGCAGGCGTCAAAGCCCTGCTGGTCGAAAGCTTCCTCGCGTTCACGGGCAAAGATGAAGTCGACCACATCCTGTGTCCGTGGCAGCGAGCCGACATGGCTGGTCAGTATACGGTTCATCATTCTGCTCCTTTTCAGCCCAGAACAGCCGGCAGCGGATGGAAATCAGAAGTCGGGCCAGCCTCATCATCGGTATCGAGGACGCGAAACAGGCTTGCTTCGCCGCTCATCGACGGCGCAAGACTCACAAGCTGGTCCGGTGGTATCGCGCAGGTGTCTCCAGGGGCAAGGCTCGCCTCACCCCCTTCCCAGGCAACCTTCCAGTGTCCCCGCATGACCATCAGGATTTCATGCCGTGTTGTCCGGTAAGGTTCGGTCGCAACGCTGCCGTCACGAAGAAGCTCCAACCTGAAACCAGGCCGGTCCCTGAGCATGCCATCAGGTGCTATAACGGATGCCGGACGACCGTCCGCCATTGCCATCATGTCCCAGTAACGGGCCACGAAACGTGGCACGAATTCCTGGCTCGACACCTTTGGAAACTGTTCCATTTCGTCTTTGGTCAATGTCGAAATCGGCCCGACGCCTTCCGGTGGATGGAGTCCCTTCTTGCTGTCATAGAGGCGCCCGTTCGCTGCAAGAACAAGCCCGTGATCCCGCGCCTCTTCAATCACCTGCGGCGCCCATACCACGCCGCCGCCAGCATCCTTTCCGCCAAGCACCGCCATGATCATCCCGTAATCGGTGCCGATATTCTCAAACCCGCGGAAGATGCCGGTCGGAATATTGATGAGATCACCCTGTTCCAGCACAACCTCGCCATCACCGCCATCAGCGCCCCAGAAGAAACGCCACCGCCCCGACAGGACGAAAAACACTTCATCGGTCCGATGGGTATGGAGGGAATTCCGGCATTTCGGCGGCTGCCCCGCAGCGCCGATATAGATTCCCGGGGTGTCGGATATATGGACTTGCTGGTCGGCACTTTCCGACACGCCGCCACCGATGATCGTGAAGTTTTCCTTCTGATCGCTGCCGGGTGTGTGCGCGTCGATAAAGGCGGTGCGGCAGGGGACAAGATCGCCGTAGCGAACAATGCGTTGACTTAGATCGATGGCTTGCATGGCACTACCCCGTCTTCATGACGATCTGTTTCCAGATCGCCGTTTCATCAAAGAGAACATATTCGCGTCGCAGACCCCTCGGCCCGAACTCGGCATGGCTGACACCCATGACATAAACGTCGGC
>JAYYLR010000075.1:0-3987 GCA_036143955.1 Pseudomonadota bacterium
TCGTGGTGATGTTGCGTGGCGGCATGGACGGTCTTGCCGCCGCGCCCTTCGTCGGCGACGACACGCTGGTGAAAATGCGCCCGGATATCAATGTCAGCCGCCCGATGAAGGTCTCCGGCGATTTCGCGCTGCATCCCGAATTGAAGACATTCAAGTCGCTGTGGGACAAGGGCCAGGCGGCCGTGTTCCACGCCACCTCGATCCCCTATACCGGCCGGTCGCATTTCGAGGGCCAGTATCTGATGGAAAGCGGCGGGACGATCCCTTATTACGACAAGACAGGCTGGCTTGGCCGGGCGCTCGAGGGTCAGGGCCGCAAGAGCCTGTCGATCTCGCTGCCGATGCCGCTTCTTCTCCGCGGCTCGCAGGATCTGGACAATTTTCTGCCGTCGTCGAATTCGCTTCCCGACGCCGACATGCTGGCGAAGCTTGCCGGTCACTATTCGGAAGACGAGATGCTGAGCAGCGCGCTCGAGACGATCCGAAAGCGGCCGGTGTCGATGTCCCGTATGCGCTCGCGCGGCGGCGACGGCAATGTACGATCGCTGTCGAAAATTGCCGGACAGCAGCTAGCCGATCCGGACGGGCCGAGTGTTGCCGTATTCGATATTGGCGGGTTCGATACTCATTCCGGGCAAGGTGGCGACACCGGTGAGCATGCGGAACAGCTTGGCAAATTCGACCGTGTCGTCGGCACTCTGGAATCGGTTCTTGGCGATGTCTTCGACGATACCATCATTGTCTCCCTGACCGAATTCGGCCGCACGCTTGAGCAGAATGGCGGCTCCGGCACCGAGCATGGCTATGGAACAGCCATCCTGATGGCCGGCGGGCTGCTGCCGAAATCGAGGGTAATCGGCGACTGGCCGGGTCTGAAACGCCGCAAGCTGTTCGAGGGCCGCGACCTCGACGCAACAATCGATGCGCGCGCCGTCTACGCGTCGGTCGTTGCCCGCGTTCTCGGCACCGATCATCGTAAGGTCGTGAGGGACGCCTTTTTCGATTCCGAACTGCCTGACATGACAGAGCGCATCTTCGGCTGACCGGCTTTCCGGCGATATCCGGGACTAGGGCCTTGGGGGAGCGAACTTCCGGTACGGCTCGGCGGTATCAGGAAGGTCGCGGTGGATGAAATAATCCTCGTTGCGAAGCTGGCGTACCAGCGCCGGCCACATTTCCGCAAAGCCTGCCGCGATGGACGGGGACGGCGCCGGCAGGTCGTGCCGGATCAATTCATGCAGCTTCGGAAGGGCATGGAACGGGACCTTGGGGAACATGTGGTGCTCGACGTGATAATTCATGTTCCAGTAGATGAAACGCGAGACCGGGTTCATGTAGACGGTCCTTGAATTCAGCCGGTGGTCGACGACATTGTCGGCAAGCCCGCCATGCTGGAGCATCCCCGTCATCACATGGTGCCAGGCCCCGTAAAGGCGCGGCGTGCCGACAAGAAGAACCGGCAGCCAGCTCCCAAGCGCGACCGCCGTGCCGATGGTGGCGGCGTAAATCAGCACCCAGATCCTGGCGACACGAACGACCTTCGGATGATCCACTTCGGGAATGAAGGTGGCTTCCTGCGGGTCCAGCCGCCCACTGGCATTGAGCAGCATCAGTTTCAGGCTTGCCGGCACGTCGATCAGGCCGGCGAAATTGGCGATCCATTTCGCAAAGACCGGCGGACGCATCAGCTGGATTTCCGGATCGCGCCCGACAATGACCGTATCGGTATGGTGCCGTGCATGGCTCCAGCGCCAGGTATACGGGTTCCGGATCATGCAGAAGCATGCCACCTGATAAACGGCGTCGTTGAGCCATCGGGATTTGAATGCCGTCTTGTGCCCGCATTCATGCCAGCGCGAATCCATCGCCGATCCATAAAGAACGCCATAGGCAAGAAGGCACGGCAAAGCCAGCCATGACGGCCAGAGAACAGCGGCCGCCGCCGCCAGCCCGATCATCGCAGCGAACAGAATCACCGTGTCGCGAACGGCCGGGCCGTCGCGACGCTGCATCAGCTCGGCAAGCTGCTTGCGGGGAATGTCGGTCTGGTACCAGCGCGCGCCGGCGAGGCCGGATGTGACGGCCTGCTCACCATCGCGTCCCAGAAGTGAATATTCGCGTGTTCCGTCAGCCATCTGTCCGGCGCCCAGTTTTCACGTATCGATACTGGAACTGTAGAGCGGCGACACGCCGTTTTTCAAGCTGTGTGGAGGTCGCACCCCCATCGGTCGTGTTCGGGATCAGTCTTCGCCATGTTCTTTGCGCGCGTATTCCGGCCGTGGCGGTGCGAAGATGTCGAGAGCAACAGCTCCTTCCGGGCCTGCGACAAGGCAATGCTCGACATGGCCCGGGGTGACCCAGAAATCTCCCGGACCGACGGTGATTTCCTCGCCGCCCTGTATTCGCATCGCGCTTCCCGAGAGAAGCAGGCCCCATTGTTCCTGCGCATGCGAGTGGGACGAGGTTCTGGCGTTTGGCGCCACCCTAACGACCGAGACCATCGCCTGTTCACCGGGAAAGATGCGTGCCGTAACGCCGTCGGCAAGTTCGCGCGAGATGCCCTGTTCCAGATTGTCGATATTGAAGAAGTTGGTGTCCTGCTGTGTCATTCGGGCCTCCCGCATGCTTCAGGCGTCGAGATCCTTGTCGAGCAGATGTTTCACTGCAGAAAGCACCCGCCGGTTGTCGAGCCTGTGCGTGGCTTTCACGCTGGCAAGCTTGTCCTCTGTTTCTTCCGACCCTTTCGACAGCAATTGTTCGAGCGCACGATCACCGGCACCGCGGGCACGCTGATCCTGTTTCAGCTTCGCAAGGCGCTGCCTGGATTCGTCGTCATCGGTCATGATAACTCCTGCCATGATAAGGCTCACTGTCCCTGCCGGCGGCTCAAGTATAGGATTGAGAGACAGCATCGAGCAATCGAACATCCGCCATGCTGACTGACCAGAGAAACTGATGACAGGAGCGGACTATGGAATTTGTTGTGCTAGGAAAATACACCCCGGCCGGTCTGACGGGTTTTGCGAAGAACCCGGCGGAGGATCGGAAGGCCGTGATCGCGGCGATGATGGAGAAGGCCGGCGGAAAAATGAGCGGGCTCTGGCTGACGCGCGGTGAGTATGATGCCGTGGTGATCGGCGAGGCGCCGGATTTCGAGACGGTTGCCGCCATCAAGATGATGGTTCTGGCGTCCGGTGCCATGAATGAGATGGTCATTCTGGAGGCTGCCGACTTCAACGCCATCGGTGAGCGCGCTGCCGCGATGATGGCCGGGGCCGGTGCTTACCGTGCGCCAGGCAGCTGAACCGCAGCGATTCTTTCCTGAAAAACGTCAAGACCGGATCGGCCCGCCGATCCGGTCGCATGCTTCAGGTGATGCGAATTTTGCATCACCACGAGCGAAACATAGCAGTTTTCCCTCTCGGTGGCTGGGCGTAGCTTTTCACCATGAGTTTTGGGTACCTCCTCCAAAATTCTCTCCCCGCGGATAAAAACGGCGAAATACCAACCCCATAGCCGTAAGCCCGCAGAGCTCTGCGAGTGCATGCCTTCCCCAGCATGCACTCGCTTTTTTTTGGCTATTTGCCCGACATAGTGAAAAGTCTTTTGCCGTCGACAGACTGGACGTGCCGCACATGGTGCGACAACCTGTCATTACCGGAGTTCGCCACTAGCCTCCGATACCAAAAGGCAGATTGTTATGGATGACAAAATCTTTGAATCGGCCCGCATGACAGCCTCGCTTGATGACGATCAGGGAGCCTACGAGGCGATCCCTGCCGTGAATATCTTCGATGCAGGTTTGGAAACACCAAGACCAACAAACGCAATCGCCATGACCGCCCGTCGCCGCCGTCGCTCTATCGGCATGTGGTGGATCGTGGCACCGTTGATGGTTGGCGGTGCCTGGTTCCTGCTGGGTCTTTATTGACGGGAACATCAGGCGTATCCCAGCGCCGGCGACGCATGGCGACGCCTTGCCCTCGC
>JAYYLR010000076.1:0-2969 GCA_036143955.1 Pseudomonadota bacterium
CGCGCAGATGACGGGAAGCGGTTCGGCCTGTTTCGCCCTGTTCGCGGACGCACCGCAGGCCACCGCCGCGGCAGCGCAAATGACGGCGGCCGGGCATTGGGCGGTGGCATCCAGCTTCTAGGTTTCAGGTGGCCCTGCGGCGGCCACCCGTCGGAACGGCATTTATTGCCATTATGGTGCGTGATCGGGCTTGATTG
Source organism: Pseudomonadota bacterium (assembly GCA_036143955.1). Classification (GTDB taxonomy): domain Bacteria; phylum Pseudomonadota; class Alphaproteobacteria; order Puniceispirillales; family Puniceispirillaceae; genus UBA8309. The sequence continues at coordinate 198 of JAYYLR010000076.1, forward strand.
GCCAGATATTGGCCGCTACATTGCGCCAACTTTGCGCTTGGGGCGTAGCCAAGTGGTAAGGCATCGGTTTTTGGTACCGTGTATCGTAGGTTCGAATCCTACCGCCCCAGCCACCCTCGCGACAATTCCCATGTCCTGGCGTCTCAACGGCGCGATCAGTTGATCGCTTCCAGCGAATAGCCCTGGGTCGTGGTGACGATGACGTTGTTCGTGGTCAGCCGTTTCACCTTCTGGCGAAGTCTGTAGATATGCGTTTCGACGGTGTGCGTGCTGAGACCGTTCTGGAAGCCCCAGACCTCGGCAAGAAGCTCTTCCTTCGGAACGCGGTTGGGATGCGCCCGGTAAAGATATTTGAGAATCGTCGATTCCTTCTCGGTGAGGATCACCTTGCGGGTCTCGTCGGCCGATTTCAGAAGCTTGTTCGCTGGGATGAAGCTGAGCCCGCCGATCAGGAAGCGTGCCGTATCCGATGCCTTGTGCTGCCACAGCTGCGATTTCACGCGGGCCAGCAGCTCGCCCATGCGCATCGGCTTGATGACATAGTCGTTCGCACCCGCCTCCAGGCTGGCAATGATGTCTTCCTCGGCGTTCTGTCCAGTCAGCATGATGATCGGCTTGGCGAAGCCGCGGTCGCGAAGCTTCCGGCAGATTTCGACGCCGTTGCCGTCCGGAAGGCGGATATCGAGAATGACGAGGTCGGGCGAAAACGCGTCGACCTGGCGGAAGGCCTCGACCAGATTCTCGGCCTCCGCCACATCGCCGAACCCTTCGGCGGCAAACTGCTCACGCAGGGTTGCACGAAGAAAGGGATCGTCGTCGATCACCAGGAGACGGCCCTGCGGCTCCGTCTCCCACACGGCGTTTCCGTCCAGTCCTTGCAATTTCATCGGCCACTCCATAGAACGGGGGAACGCATGGTTCTACCCGATAAGGGTAACCCGAGGCAATGTCTTGGAAAAACCCCCTAGGCAGCAAACAGGATTGTAACGGACCCGGTAATGCGCGACGCGAATGGCAGACGCACATATTTGAAGACTGACCGCGCCTGTCAGGAATTGCGCCGCGGCGGCATTGTGATGCTTCGGCTTACAAACGGCGCCGCCTGCCTCATTCAGGCCGCCGAGCTTGCCGATGTCGGGACACGCAACGAGATCCAGCGGCTTGCCGGATCCGGCGCGGTTCTGGTGCTGACCCACACCCGTATGGAAAGTCTGGGTCGCAAGCTGGAAGCCGAATTCTGCGGTGCCAGCCTGCCGGCGAGCGGGCTTGACCGGGATCAGATTGGGCGGCTTGCCATCGACCAGCCGGCGCCAGGCCAGCTTGACGCGGTGCCGTCCCTCGTCGGCGAACGGCGCGGCTCGCTTGCCGACTACACGACACGCCTTCTTCGCATCGCCAAACTGCTGCCAGCGGCGCTGATTGCGCGGCTGCCGTCACGCGATCAGGCGGTCCAGCGCCGCCTGTGCAGCGACAACAACCTGATCGTCATCGACGACCGCGACATCGCCGGCTACATGGAAGCCGCGGCGCGCAGCCTGAGCATCGTGGCGCGCGCGCGGGTGCCGCTACGCGTTGCGCCTGAGGCGGAAGTGGTCATGTTCCGCGCCGAGCTTGGCGGAGACGAGCATTTCGCCGTCATCGTCGGCGAGGTGGACGCCGCCAAGGAACCGCTCGTGCGGCTGCATTCACAATGCATCACCGGCGATGTTCTTGGCAGCCTGAAATGCGACTGTGGGGAGCAGCTCCAGGGGGCGCTTCGCCTGATGGCAGAGTCCGGTGGCGGAATTCTCGTCTATCTTGCGCAGGAGGGCCGCGACATCGGCCTTCTCAACAAGATGCGGGCCTATGCGCTTCAGGACAGCGGTTTCGACACCATCGACGCCAATCATGCGCTCGGGTTCGAAATGGACGAACGCTATTTCCTGCCCGCCTGCCGCATCCTTGAGAAACTTAACGTGTCACGGCTGAAGCTGATTACGAACAACCCCGATAAGATCGCCCAGCTCGAGGCAAGCGGCTTTACCGTTGCCGAACGGGTGCCAATGGCACCGCCAAGCAACGAGCATAATCACGCCTATATAGAGACAAAAAAGACGCGCGCCGGCCATATGTCCGACTAGGATCACGCGTCACGGGCGCCGAAAATGGCCGATCCGACACGCACCGACGTAGCGCCGAAGCCGACGGCCTCCTCAAAGTCCCCACTCATCCCCATCGAAAGCCCGGCAAGGCCGTTGCGCGCGGCGATGCCGCGAAGAAGGGCGAAATGCATGGCCGGCTCCTCGTCCTGCGGCGGAATGCACATCAGGCCGCGAATGTCCAATGCACACTCCGCCTTGCAGAAGGCGATGAACCCGTCTGCCTCGTCCGGCAGCACTCCTGATTTCTGCGACTCCTCGCCCGTATTGACCTGGATGTAGCAGGCAAGCCAGCGGTGCTGGCGCGCCATTTCGCGCGACAGGGCCATGGCCAGCTTCGACCGGTCTACAACCTCGATAACATCGAACAGCGCCACGGCGTCTGCCACCTTGTTGGTCTGAAGCGGGCCGATGAGGTGCAGCGTCAGGTCGTCATGGTCCCGCCGCCTCCTGGCCCAGCGTTGCTGCGCCTCCTGCACCCGGTTCTCGCCGAAAAGACGGTGGCCAGCGGCAAGCGCGGCGTCGATCCTGTCATCGGGCTGGCGCTTGCTGACCGCCACCAGCGCCGGCGGCGGCACCGTGCTGTCCGGTCGCGCTTTATCGATCCGTCGCAGGGTTTCGGCCAGATTGCCGG
>JAYYLR010000077.1:0-2762 GCA_036143955.1 Pseudomonadota bacterium
ATTCCTCGCCATAGGCGATCAGGCTGCTGTCATGTGTCAGGTGATGAAGAATCGCCTCCGACAGCGCGTCACGAAGCGTGACCGCACGCATCGGCGACAGCTGGCTGCCGTCCTCGGCAATACCGAATCGGGCTTTTCGCGCGATCGACTTTACCGCCGACGTCTCGGCCGGTTCGGCCAGCAGGTCATCGGTCTTCGGACCGAGCTCGATCTCTTCACCGTTGAAAGTCATCTCGCCGATGATGGCGGGGTTAGCGTCCAGATCGACTGCCGGGGCGAACTGCCGGTCGACAACGACGCGCGTCACAGCCTCGATCTGTTCACCAACAGCCTCGGCCATCCGCTCCGCCTCGGGAGCGGTGATGACGTCGCCTTCAATCAGCCTGTCGCGGAACCTTGTGATCGGGTCATGCGCCTGCCAGGCCTTGAGTTCGTCACGGGAACGGTAGGCATTCGTGTCTGTCGTCGAGTGGCCGGAGTACCGGTAGCATTCGATATCGAGAAGGGCCGGCCCGTCGCCGCTTCGCAGAATTTCGGCCTTGCGCGCCACCGCATCTGCCACCGCAAGCGGGTTCGAGCCATCGACAGTCTCGGCATGGAGCTGTTCCGGCCCGATACCGGCACCAATTCGTGAGAGCCTGTCCCAGGCCATCGTCTCGCCACGGGTCTGTCCGCCCATTGCGTAGAAATTATTGGTGAAGCAGAACAGCACCGGCGGATGCCTGTCAAAAGGTGGTTGCCACAGGTTCCTGAACTGGCCCATGCCGGCAAAATTCATCGACTCCCAGATCAGCCCGCAACCGGTGCTGCCATCTCCGAGATTGGCGATACAGATGTTGTCTGAACCTGCCAGCTGCGCGCGAAGCGCCGCGCCAACCGCAATGCCTGAGGAGCCGCCGACGATGGCGTTGTTCGGATAGGCGCCGAACGGGGTGAAAAAGGCGTGCATCGAACCACCCATGCCGCGGTTAAAGCCGGCATCGCGCATGAAAATCTCGGCCAGTACACCGGCCAGGAGAAACGCCTCGGCAGGTGAGCCGCCTTCACTTCCCACACGGTCAGTGACCAGTTCCAGTAGGTGGCCATCATCATGCGATTCAATAATCGCCTGCAGCCTTTCGGCATCGAGACTGTCGATGGCCGCGAGGCCCTTGGCAATGATTTCACCATGGCTGCGGTGCGAACCGAAGATCTGATCGCTCGGTCCAAGCGCCATCGCGCTGCCGACCGCGGCCGCTTCCTGGCCGACAGACAGGTGCGCCGGCCCCTTGTAGCTGTATTCGATACCGCGGTAGGCGCCGGTCGATTTGAAGGAATGCAACAGGCTCTCGAACTCGCGGATCACAAGCATGTGACGGAGTGCTGCGCGAAGTCTCTCGTCGCCCCAGCGCGCCCTTTCCACCTCCAAATCGGGGGCATAGGCGTGAACCGGAATATCCGCAAACCGAACGCTGTCGGCGGCGTAGGTCTGGCCCGGGTCGATCTGAAGCTGTTTCGGCAAGGCTTATGACTCCTTCAATGAATAACGGACTAGAGGTTTGCCAGCTCTTCTCTCCATGGAGGGTTGCATCCCGACCGGCGGCAGTTGATGGCCGCCGCCTCGGCGGCGCGGCGCGTTGCCTGATTCAGGTCCTGCTCGCTGGTCCTGCCGAGCGCATCTCGCGACGCAAGGCCATTTTCAAGGACCCAGCACAGGATGCTTGCCATGTAGGTGTCTCCGGCGCCGACCGTATCGGCAAGGTCGTCGATGTCCGGCGCTTGGGCCTTTATCTCAATGTCCTGAAGGAATACACGCGACCCGTCGGCGCCAAGGGTCAGGATGAACAGCACCGCGTCACAATCCGCGCGGCAATCAGCAAGCGCCGTTTCAAGCGGTCGATCCGGATAGAGCCAGGCCAGATCCTCGTCACTGAGCTTGAAGATATCGGCGTGACGCATCATCCGGCGCAGGCGCGCCACATAGGCGTCGCTGTCGCTGATCAGTCCTGCTCGCACATTTGGATCGAGCGACGTCATAATGCCGCGTTCCTGGCAGTCCCTGAAGAACTCTTCCCACGTATCGGCATCCGCGCCTTCGATCAGCCCAAGCGAGCCGACGTGGAACAGCTGCGTTTCCGGCGGCATGTCGCGATGCAGGTTCTGTTTCGTGACCTGCCGTTCGGCCGTTCCATTGCGATGGAAGGCATAGGACGGGATGCCGTCACTGATCGAGACAACAGCAAGCGAGGTCGGCTGTGCCACCCGCGGTGTGGCAAGTGACACCCTGCTCTCCCCAAGACGTTCGGCAAGAAGCTCGCCAAGCGCATCCTCGGAAATCGGCGTCAGATAGGCAACCTGCTGGCCCTGCCTTCCCGCCGCCATGGCAACATTGAACGGAGACCCGCCAGGATTCGCAACATATTGCGGCAGGCCGTTGGCCGCGGGGTCACCGGACACAAGGTCAATCAGGTTCTCGCCACCGATGGAAATCATAAATCCAACCTCTTCAAAGACCGCGCCTGTCTGGCGTCAGGCGTCATACCCCATCTGGATCCGCCCAAGAGGTGATAGCATGTCGGCGGTGAACCTGCCTTCGAAATCCACCTCATAGTTCTCGGCGGCAAAGTCAGGCGAACTCTCACCCGCCTCGAAGGCGCGGCGTTGGCCCGGAAGGAATTTCTCGTTCTTTGCGCAGGCCGGCGCGGCACCGATATACATGACATTGCTATAGCCGGTGCCTGCATGCTGGTCCTCGACTCCATGAATGACATCGGGATGCCACC
>JAYYLR010000078.1:0-11764 GCA_036143955.1 Pseudomonadota bacterium
GCCAGAAGCAGACCGTCAGCGGTCGACATGGCGGCCGCAAGACCACCAGCGGCCACAAGGCCCGAGATCACGTAGGGAAGACCGGCGATTTCCGGCGTAGCCAGAACCACGATGTCGCCCTTCATGAAGAACTCGTTGATCTGCAGGATGCCGTCGCCGTTACCGTCGATGATCTTGACGAAGCCGACATTCGACCACTTCTGCACCCACTCAAGAGCATTGGCGTCGGCAATCGATCCACCGATGATGCCGGTCGCCAGATTCGGATCCAGGATCGACAGCTTGGTAAAGGTCGCCAGCGCCGGCGCCGTGAAGTACAGCAGGAAGATGAAGATCAGCGACCAGCCAACAGACTGGCGAGCTGCCTTCACCGACGGCGTGGTGAAGTAACGCATCAGGACGTGCGGCAGCGAGGCAGTACCCGCCATCATACACAGGACCAGGGTGAAGAACTTCCACTTGGCCATGAGCGTTTCACTGGCGTCGTTGATGCCAACGCTGAGGGCGGCAAGGCCCTTTGCCTGGGCAGCGGCTTCGGCAGTCGGCTTCAGTTCACCGACCTTGTGAAGGGCTTCCAGTTCCTGAACGCGGAGAACGGCGTCAAACTGCGCGAACTGCGGGATCAGACCGTAGTCGAGCTTGTTTGACATCCAGAATACCGGCAGCAGGTAGGCGATGATCAGCACGATGTACTGCGCCACCTGAGTCCAGGTGACGGCCTTCATCCCACCGAGCATCGAGCAGAAAAGGATGCCGGCAAGGCCGATCCAGACACCGACTTCGAACGGAATGGCCAGAGCACGAGACGCAACGATACCGGTGCCGGTGATCTGCGCCGTCACATAGGTGAAGGACGCGACCACGAGGATGATCACCGCGCAGAAACGCGCCAGGTTGCCGCCATAGCGGGTTCCGATGAAGTCAGGAACGGTGTAACAGCCGAACTTGCGCAGATACGGCGCCAGAAGGCTTGCCACAAGAACGTAACCGCCGGTCCAGCCGACAAGGAACGCCATGTAGGGATAGCCCTTCAGGTAGATTCCGCCCGCCATCGCGATAAACGACGCGCCCGACATCCAGTCGGCCGCGGTCGCCATCCCGTTGAACACGGCCGGCACCTGCCTGCCCGCAACGTAATATTCGTTGGACTGCATCGTCCGCGAAAGAACGCCGATCAGGGCATAGATGAGAATGGTGAAGCCAACGAACATCCAGCCAATCGCATCAGCGCTGACACCGGCCTGTTCGAGAATGGCCATGAGAATGACAAAGCCGAGGAATCCAAGCGTATAGATTCCGTAGACCCGTCCGAGATTTTGGATAAATCCGCCTTCGAGTTTCATCATGGTGATCTCTCCTATTCCTCGGAAACACCATGTTCGTCATCAAGCTTGTTCTGGCGCGTAACGAACCAGAAAATCAGGATGACGAAGGCGATCTGCGAGCCCTGGCCGGCCATGAAGTAAGCGCCGGGGAAAGATCCCTCACCGCCATTCAGGGCAGAACCGAACCAGTGCACGACAAAGGCGAAGAAGGCCCAGACCGCAAGCGTGACATACAGCAAGCGCTTGGACTTCTCCCAATGGCTGGACGAGCCAGCTGCTTCGTTTGACATGGAAATTCCTCCTGTTGAAGCTCCCGCCTTGCGACGGGAAGCACCAATGGCCCCGGTCCGGCTGAGGAACGCCTGACTCGGAACCTCCCCTCAAGCCACGGCTTTGTTTTTTTTGCCGCGACTTCATTAGCGCCTGATGGTACTCAGGAGCGTAAAAATGACAACCACTTTTGTCTTTTCGAGAAAAATGGCGTTCACTGAAAAACTCAGATCGATCTTCCGCACCCTCGGCTTCCTTGGCCAGCCGGCCATCGAATCCCATTCGCAGCTGGTTGACTATATTGCCAAAAATGCCGCCTACGTTTCGCAGGTCACCCTCTACACCTATGTAAAGGCCCGCGCCGGCACCCAATATCCAAAGCTTTTCACCAATGAAGACTTCCTGACCTCGCTGCGAATTGCACGGTGGCATATTTTCGGTGCTGCCGTGGCCGATATGGCACTTTTCTCGGCAGCGCAGTTCCATGCCAGCGGCGCACTTGATCAGCAGCAGACAGAGGCGTTTGCCGGCGGCATCATGGATGAAATCCTCACCAATTATGAACAGGACGATATCGAACCGGCCGCCTTTATCGACATGCTTGTGACGGCGCGGCGGCGCGCGGCCTTTGCCAGCTGGAATGACATTGCCGACGGCCCGACCGCCTTTCAGGCAAGCTCCGATGCCGTTTTTGAATGGGCCCCGATTGCCGACGAACTGAAGAGCCTAGATGAGGAAATCCTGCGCAACTCCATCCATCTGCGGTGGATTGGCGTCCGCCGGGACACCAAGGCGCTCCTCAGGCATGACGCCATTCTCGGTGACTGGCGGCCACCAGCCGCCACCTGACAGCGTCAGAAGGCGGCCGTTGTCGGTAAATCACGCACAAATGGATTAGACATATCGCGGCAATAGCACTTGCCATCACCAGCCCTTTTTGCCTACCGTTTGACTCATGGTGAAACATAAATTCCAGCTTACACCTTGAAGGTGATAACGCGGGAGGAGGAAACAATGACTGTGAATATTTCGAGACGGACCGCGCTGAAGACGGCGGCCGCTGCCGGTGCGCTGTCTGTTGCCGGCATGCCGGCAATTGCCGCGCCAAAACATGGTGGTACCTATCGTATCGGCATGTCCGGCGGCAACACGTCCGATACGTGGGACAGCCGTACGCATTCCGACAGCTTCATGATCAACATGGGCGCCGGCTGCGTGTTCGAAACCCTGACCGAAGTCTCGTCCGCAGGTGAGCTGGTCGGCGAACTGGCAGAGAGCTGGGAAGCCTCGCCTGACGCAAAGATCTGGACATTCAACCTTCGCAAGGGCGTGAAGTTCCACAACGGCAAGTCGTTCGGCGCTGATGACGTCATCGCGTCGATGAACATGCATGTCGAGGAAGGCGCCAAGTCGGCAGCCAAGCCGATCGTGGCGTCCGTGGCCGAGATGAAGAAGCTGTCCGACCATCAGGTCCAGTTTACGCTAAAGTCCGGCAGTGCCGACTTCCCCTATCTGGTTTCGGACTACCACATCTGTATCTTCCCGGCCGGCCAGATCGCAGAGGCGATCGCCAACGGAATTGGCACTGGCCCCTACAAGGTCGTCGCTTTCGAGCCTGGCGTTCGCGCCATGGTCAGCAAGTTCGAGGATCACTGGGATGCCGACAACCGCGGCTATTTTGCGGAAGTCGAGCAGATCTACATTGGCGACGCATCGGCACGTGTCAACGCGATCATGACCAGCCAGGTCGATGCCATCAACCGTGTTGATTTCAAATCGGTGAAGCTGTTGGACGCTTACATCAACATCGACATCCTGGAAGTGACGGGCAACATGCACAACACTTTCCCGATGCTTGTTGGCAACGCACCATACAACGATGTGAATGTTCGCCGGGCACTGAAATATGCCGTCAACCGCCAGGAAATGGTCGACAAGATCCTTCTTGGACATGGTGCTGTCGGTAACGACCACCCGATTGGACCGGCAAACCAGTATTATGCCTCCGATCTCGAGCAGACCGAGTATGATCCTGACAAGGCCAAGTTCTATCTGAAGGAAGCTGGCCTGTCCTCGCTGGATGTTGACCTCAGCGTGTCGGACGGCGCCTTCGCTGGTGCGGTCGATGCCGGCCAGCTTTACCAGAACTCGGGCTCGGGTGCGGGCATCAACATCAACATCGTCCAGGAGCCGGCAGACGGTTACTGGTCGAATGTCTGGCTGAAAAAGCCTTGGTGTGCCTGTTACTGGTCGGGCCGGGCAACTGAGGACTGGATGTTCTCGACAGCCTACGAATCGGGCGTTCCGTGGAACGACACCGGCTGGGAGAACGAGCGTTTCCAGAGCCTGCTGATGCAGGGCCGGGCCGAGCTCGATACCGGACTTCGCGGCGAGATTTACCGTGAGATGCAGGCTATCTGCCGTGACGAAGGTGCAACGGTTGTTCCGATGTACCAGAACTATGTCGACGCAAAATCCAACCGCGTCGAGCATAGCGGCAAGACCGGCAATCTGTGGATGCTGGACAACCTGCGCAGCTGTAAGCGCTGGTGGTCTGCCTGATCCTGAACTGACACCGGCAGGGCCCTCGGGCCCCGCCGGTTCCTTTTTCTTTTCCATACATTTCCGTATTTCAGCGGCGGTCACCGTGACAAGTGCGTGGGGCGAGAATGAACAACGTAGTCACCATTATTGGCAAACGGATCGGCCTTGGCGTTCTGACGATGTTTATGGTCTCGATCATCATCTTCCTCGCCGTAAACATGCTTCCGGGGGATTTCGCGCAGGCCCTTCTTGGTCAGTCGGCGACACCCGAGGCGGTCGCGGCGATCCGCAAGGATCTCGGACTCGATAAGCCTATCCATATCCGCTATTTCGACTGGCTGGCCGGGGTGCTGCGGTTCGATTTCGGAACAAGCTTTGCAAAAGCCAATTTCGCAACGTACGCAGGAACCACTGCAGATGTGAATTTCGGTTCCGTGGCAGACCAGATCGCGCCCCGCTTCGCCAACACTTTATTCCTTGCCGGTGTTACCGCGACCATTGCCGTACCGCTGTCTTTGATCATCGGCGTTTTGGCGGCCCTGTACCGTTATTCGATTTTTGACCGAGTTGCCAATATTTCCACCCTGACCTCCATCTCGAGCCCGGAATTCTTTGTTGCATATGTTCTGATCCTTCTTCTGGCGGTTCTGAATCCGGTTCTGCCGTCGCTGTCCAACATCCATGACGGCATGGATTTCGGACAGAAACTGCAGAAGACCATGCTTCCGGCATTGACCCTGACCCTTGTCGTCACGGCGCACATGATGCGCATGACGCGGGCGGCGATCATCAACCTTCTGGCCTCGCCCTATATCGAGATGGCGCGCCTGAAGGGGCTGTCGCCGTTCCGGATCATCGTCATCCACGCGCTTCCGAACGCGCTGGCGCCAATCATCAATGTGATTGCGCTTAACCTTGCCTATCTGATCACCGGCGTGGTCGTTGTCGAGGTCGTGTTCGTTTATCCCGGGGTCGGCCAGCTGTTTGTCGACTCGGTGAAAATCCGTGACATTCCGGTGGTGCAGGCCTGCTGCCTCGTCTTCGCGGCGGCCTACATCTCGCTGAATCTGATTGCCGACGTGATGTCGATTTTGTCGAATCCTCGTCTGCGACTGCCGAAATAGGATGATCCAGATGCCGACGCTTTCCCTCTCCTATTGGTCAGCCATCGTTGTCGCCGGCGCGCTGGCACTCTATTTCGGTGGGCGGCAAATCGGTGCGGCGAAATCAGTCGCGCGGCTGCGTGACATGACCGCCACCGGCGCTTTCGGATACAGCCTCCTTGTCGTGTCGGTCTATCAGGGCCTGGCCCTGTATCTCGGCCCCGGTGCGACCTTTTTCAAATGGGCCGTCCACGGGGTGGTCGGCTTTGGAATTGCCGGGGTCCTTTTCCAGCAGCTCGGTCGGCATGTCGGAACGCATGCGTCCAGGAAACTGTTCCGTTCAATGCCGGTGACGGCGGCTCTCGGGATCCTGCTGATCCTCATCTACGCCTTTGTCGCCATCTTCGCCGATTTCATCGCGCCATACGGCCAGGCCGAAATCTTCAAGGATGCGAATGTCCTTCCCGGCGGAGACCCTGGAATGGGAGGCAATCCGGCCCACATCCTCGGCACCGACCAGATCGGGCGGGACATTCTCTCGCGCCTGATCTATGGCGCCCAGAACACGGTCGGTATCGCCTTCGTGACGACACTGCTTGCCTTCTTTATCGGGATCAGCCTCGGCTTCCTCGCGGCTACGATCGGCGGCGTTCTCGACCAGGTCCTGTCGCGGATCGTCGACATGCTGATGTCGATCCCGCAGCTGATCTTCGCGCTTCTTCTGATGACCATCGCAACGGCCTGGTTCGGTTCAGAAAAGGGAATGGTCACACTCTTCATGATCCTGATCATTGCGGTGCTTGATTCAACAAGGGTGTTCAGGCTGGCACGCGCTGTGGGAATGAACATCGTCGTGATGGATTTCTTCGAGGCTGCGAAGCTTCGCGGCGAAAAACTGTCCTATCTGATTTTCAGTGAGATCACACCAAACGCCTTCGCACCTCTTCTTGCCGAATTTGGTCTGCGTTTCTGTTTCGTATTCCTGACAATCGCCTCGCTGTCCTTCCTCGGGATCGGCATCCAGCCGCCACTTGCTGATTGGGGAACGATGGTCCGTGACCTGTCTCAGTTCATTGCCTATGCGCCGTTCCCGGTTGTGGGCCCGCTCACAGCGTCACTGCCTCTCATGGCCGCCGGAGCAATCGCACTGCTGACAGTGGCGGTGAATTTTGTAGTGGACTGGATGCTGCACCGCGCGTCCGGCCTGAAGGAGTAGTCGAGATGACCACCAGGGACGCGCTTGTCAGTATCCGCAACCTTGAAATCGACGGCCTTACCGAGGAAACGAGGGTCAGGATCATCAACGATGTCAGCCTCGACCTGAAGCGGGGCGAGGTGCTCGGGCTGATCGGCGAGTCCGGCGCCGGCAAATCGACGCTCGGTCTGGCGGCGATGGGCTTCACGCGCGACGGATGCGAGATTGTCGGCGGGTCCGTTACCTTTGATGGCATCGATCTCGTCAACGCGACCCCGGAGACGCGGCGCAGGCTGCTTGGAAAACGCATTGCCTATGTCGCGCAGTCGGCGGCGGCAAGCTTCAACCCGGCGCACAAGATCATCAATCAGCATGCCGAGGCACCGCTTTTCCACGGACTGTCGAGCCGCAATGATGCCGAGACCGACGCCATCGACCTTTACCGGCGTCTGCGGCTGCCAAATCCGGACGAGATCGGGTTCCGTTACCCGCATCAGGTATCGGGAGGCCAGCTTCAGCGCGCGATGACCGCCATGGCCATGTCATGCCGTCCGGACCTGATCATCTTCGATGAACCGACAACCGCGCTCGACGTGACGACACAGATTGAAGTGCTGGTTGCAATCAGGGAGATCGTCGAGCAGTTCCAGACGGCGGCGATCTACATCACCCACGATCTGGCCGTGGTGGCGCAGATGGCCGACCGGGTAAAGGTTCTGCTTCGCGGTGACGAAGTGGAGGAAGCCGATACCCGCACCATGCTCGACGCCCCGCGCGAGGACTACACCAAGTCGCTGTGGGCGGTTCGCAGTTTCCAGCGGCCGCAGAAACCGGCCGTGGCGTCGGGTGCGACCCCGGTGGTCAGCCTTCGAAATGTCACCGCCGCCTATGGCGATGGCGAACCCGTGGTCCACAATGTGAGTTTCGATATCCATGAAGGTCGCACCGTTGCCGTCGTCGGTGAATCCGGCTCCGGCAAATCGACCACCGCCCGCTGCATCACCGGCCTTTTGCCGCCGCGCCAGGGCGAGATCGCCTTCGACGACGTTGTGCTGCCGGCCGACTATCGCAAACGCAGCGTCGAACAGCTTCGTCAGGCGCAGATGATCTACCAGATGGCGGACACTGCGCTGAACCCGCGGAAGAAGGTCGGCGAAATCATCGGCCGGCCGGTGGAGTTCTATCTCGGCCTCAAGGGCGCCGAGAAACGCCGCCGTGTCGAGAAGCTTCTCGAGCAGATCGAGCTTGAACCAAGCGAATTCATCGACCGCCTTCCCTCGGAACTTTCGGGCGGACAGAAGCAGCGGATCGGCATCGCCCGGGCTCTCGCCGCAGAGCCGAAATTCATCATCTGCGACGAGGTGACGTCGGCACTCGACCAGCTTGTCGCCGAGGGCATCCTGAAGCTGCTGACAAATCTGCAGGACGAAATGAAGCTGTCCTACATGCTGATCACGCACGATCTGTCGACGGTGCGCGCCATCGCCGATGAAGTGGTTGTGATGAAGGACGGGCTGATCGTCGAAGCCGGCCCGAAGGACGACATGTTCACACCACCGCACCACGCCTATACCGACTTGCTGCTGAGTTCGGTTCCAGAGATGGATCCGGACTGGCTCGACCAGCTTCTCGAGCAGCGCGGCGCGGAGAATCTCGGGGACGCTGCCGTCAGCAAGATGTAATGCCGGATGTGACCACCGGCCGCATCGCGGCTTGAAACCCTTCGCCATAGGCTGATACCGTTCAAACAAGGTTACGGAACAGGGTGACAATCGTGGAAGAAACTTTCTCGACGAGAAAGCTCCTCAGCGGAGCCGAATTGAAGGAATTCAACGCCAAATCCGATATCTTCGGAGGCCTTCAGATGGCAAGCCATCTGGCGCTGATCGGCGGACTTGGCTATCTGCACTATCTTGCCATGGGAAGCTGGTGGGTGCTGGCAACCGGTTTTGCCCTCGGCGTGGTCGTCAATTTCCTCTATGCCGCGCAGCACGAGCTCTCGCACTGGACGGTCTTTCGCACCCGCTACCTGAACGAGCTGTTCGGTCGTCTTGTCGGATTCGCGATGATCTTCCCGCGCGATTACGACCTTGCGATGCACCAGGCGCATCATCGCTGGACCTCGAACTGGGAGCGCGATGGCGAACTCACCCGCGAGCCCTACACGCTGCAAAGCTACAGCCTCTATTTCATCGGCATCACCTATTGGATGAACCGGGTCACAGGCCTTGTCCGGCGCGCCCGCGGCATCATCATCGAGCCCTATATAGGCGCGGCCGTCGAAGCCAAAATCATTCGCGAATCCCGCCTGCACATCGCCGGCTACGCCGTGATCGCTCTGGTGTCGCTGGCGCTGGAAAGCTGGGCTGCGGTGACCTTCTGGCTGTTGCCGATGGTTCTGACGAAATGGGTTCACCAGCTTCAGAACACCATCGAGCATCTCGGCCTGTCGCATGAAAGCGATATTCTCAACAACACCCGCTCGACCCGCACCAACGCGGTGATGCGCTGGCTGTGCTGGCAGATGCCCTACCACACGGCGCATCACAGCTATCCTTCGGTACCGTTCTGGCAGCTTCGCAAGCTGAATGACAAGATTGAGGCGGCGGCCGGGCCGGTTCATCGAATGGGGTGGATCGAGTTCCAGATCGAGGTCGTGAAGCGGCTGATGCGCAAGGACGAAAGCCAGTGGCCGATGGACGAGGCCTGGATTGTTCCGCTGTCGGGTGGCCGCTCGGTGAAACTGGAAGCCTGACGCCGTGACTCCGGCACGCAGGCTCAGGACCTACACTTCGCTTTGGGCGATGATGCCGCATGACGACAGCGGCGAGATCCTGCCCTATGACCGAATCTGCGCAATGGTTGCCGAAGCCGGCTATGACGGCATGGCCATCGACCTTGGCGCCGGCGATGTCGCGCAGGCGCATGAGGTCCGCCCACACATGGAGCGCAACGGCCTTACACCCCTGATCGTGGCCTTTCCGAAAACCGTCGAATCGCTTCGCGAAACCCTCGTCATGGCGAAGGATTTCGGTGCTCCATTCGTCGATGTCATCGGACAGGTTATGCCGCTCAGCGTCGAGGGGATGATACCAGTCATTCGCCGCTGGATTGACATGTCCGATGAAGTTGGCGTGCCGATCCAGTTCGAGACACACCGGAACTGCATCACCAACGACCTCTACGCCACGCTGTGTCTGATCGATGCCGTTCCGGAAATGCGGCTATGCGCCGATCTCTCGCATTTTGTCGTCGACCGCGAATTCAAGCTTCCGCTCGACCACCGCGACAACAGCCTGATCCGGCGCATCATCGAACGTTCGGACAGTTTCCAGGGGCGGGTTGCAAGCCGCCAGCAGATACAGCTTCAGCTGGATTTCCCACAGCATGCGAAATGGGTCGACTTGTTCCGGGGATGGTGGCGTGACGGCCTTGCAAGCTGGCGTTCCCGCAACGAGTCCGGTGACTGCATCTTCCTGTGCGAGCTCGGCCCACCGGAATATGCGATGACCGGCCCGGACGGCCGCGAGATGTCGAACCGCTGGGAAGAGGCGCTGGTCATCCGTCAATGGATAATGCAGATGTGGGACGAAATGGAAACCACCGCCATGCCGGGCTGACTCAGCCTGCACCCTCCCGACGCGCGGCGATCGAGGTCGCCAGTACGCACATCAGTTCAAACATGATCGACACGCCAAGCCATGCGGTACCGCCGCCGGAATCAAAGGGCGGCGAGACCTCGACCAGATCGGCGCCGACAAGATTGACACCGGCAAGCTCTCGCACCACCTGCTGCGCCTGGAAAGACGTCACCCCGCCGATTTCGGGCGTCCCGGTGCCGGGAGCATAACTTGGATCAATGAAATCGATGTCGAAAGAACAGTAGGTCGACTGTGTGCCGACAATCTCGCGAGCTTCGGCCATGACGGCCGGGATCCCGCGGTCAAACAGCTCTTCTATACGGATGATCCGCACACCCTGCGCCTCACCCCAATCAACATCCTCGGTGTTGTAGGCCGTGCCGCGGATGCCGATCTGGACGACGCGTCCTGGATCCAACAAACCTTCCTCGATGGCGCGGCGGAAAGGCGTTCCGTGGGTGTAGCGGAAGCCGCCGAAATAACTATCGAACAGGTCCGTATGGGCATCGAAATGGATCATGCCAAGCGGCGTTTCACGCGCAATGCCGCGAAGTACCGGCAGCGAGACGAGATGGTCGCCACCAGCCGTCATGGGGGTGATACCGCGTTTTGTCAGCAAGTCATAAAAATTCTCGATCCGGTCCATACTGTCCTGGAGGTCGATCGGGTTCGGCCCGACATCGCCAAGGTCGGCACAGTTGGCGAGGGTGAACGGGGCCACACCTGTCACCGGGTTCATCGCCCTGATCATTGTTGACAGGTCGCGCAGCTGGCGCGGTCCATGCCGCGGTCCGGGGCGATTCGTTGTGCCGGCATCCCAGGGAACACCAACCAGCGCCATCTCGACCTCGTCGATGCGGGGCGAGTCCAAGGTCAGGTGTGGCAGCCGCATGAAACTTGGCATGCCTGCAAAACGCGGCATCTCGAGTGCAGAGACCGGGGTGAAGAAATCATCGTCAGACATGCAAGGTACCTCGTTGCTCACGCCATCTGGCATCAGTCCGCCGTCAACGGAACCAGATCGAATTTCGCGACCAGCCTTTCCCGTGTGTCCGGCACAATCACGCAGGCCGGGGCCGTGGAAAGAAGCTGCTGCACCCTGTCATGGGCGCGACGCAGGCTGTCGGGTCGACCATCCTCCAGCCACTCGCCAATGCTACGACGGTCGCCGATGGCCGGATAGAGAAAATCGCTGTTCATGCGGGCCAGTGTGCTGGCTTCACCCAGGAAATGCCCAACGCCGGTGGCCGCGTCGTGAATGCCGCGCGTGTCGAGTGTCTCGTCCGATATCTCGATGGCGGTGTGCGCGCTCAGGATCGCGCCAAGCATGTCATTGTCGATGACATAAGCCTCGAGAGACGTCCCCATCAGGCTCGCCTGCGTACCGGCAGCCTGGGTGATGAAATGCGCCCCGGCCTGGAGCGCCAGCGTGACGGCAAGGCATTTCTCATGGCCTGCCTGGGCGTCAGGCCATTTCGAGTCGGTGGCACCGGCAATTGTCGAGCTGGGGAGACCGTAGTAGCGCGCCATCTGGATCGCCGCCGCGGTCAGCTTCGCCTGCTCACCGCCACCACCCGACATTGCACCTGTGCGAAGGTCGGTCACCATTGGTCGCGGTCCGAAAATGGCCCGCGCCCTCGGGTCGACCAGAGCCGCCACGACCATGCCTGCCAGCGTCTCGGCGGT
>JAYYLR010000079.1:0-6529 GCA_036143955.1 Pseudomonadota bacterium
GACCGGATGATTGGCGCCGCGGTGGCCGCGATCCATCTTGCGGGTGCCGGCACCCATGGCCAGCGCCATCAGCTGGTGGCCGATGCAGATCCCGAAGACCGGCATGTCGGCTTCGATCAGCGCTGCAATCTGGGTCGCCGCGTAATCCGCCGTTGCCGCCGGATCGCCGGGGCCGTTCGAAAGGAAAACGCCGTCCGGCTTCATGGCAAGTACCGTTTCGGCCGTTGTTTCGGCCGGAACGACCGTCACATCGCATCCGGCGTCGGTAAGGCAGCGGAGGATGTTGCGCTTGTAACCGAAATCCATCGCAACAACATGGTGTCGGGGAGTCGCCGCTTGGTAGCTGGCGGTGGCAAAATCCCAGCTTCCTTCCCGCCATTTCGCCTTCTCGTCGCGGGTGACTTCGATCGCCAGATCCATGCCTGACAGGCCCGGCCAGCTATTGGCCATCTCGGTCAGGGCGGGAATGTCGAAATTGCCGTTGGGGCGGTGTGACAGAACGCCGTTGGGGGCGCCGATGTCGCGGATGCGACGGGTCAGTGCGCGTGTATCAATGCCGGCTATTCCCGGAAGGCTGTTCGCAACCATCCAGTCATGCAGCGACGAATCGCTTCGCCAGTTGGCGGGGTTCGTCGGGGTCTGCCTCGTAATCATGCCAAGCGCCGCCGGATCGCCGGTTTCGTGGTCCTGCGGGTTGGCGCCGACATTTCCGATGTGCGGGAAGGTAAAAGTGATGATCTGCCCTGCATAGGACGGATCTGTCATGATTTCCTGGTAACCCGTCATCGAGGTGTTGAAGCAGACTTCGCCGACATTCGTCGCCTCCGCTCCGAAACCGATCCCCTCGAATACTGATCCATCACCAAGAACAAGAACGGCGGTCGACTCGTTACGACCTGGGTTGGGCGCGGCGTCAGGCCGCCCAGAGTTCGTGTTCTGCGCCATTGAGATCCTTACGGCAAATAGTCTAAAATGCTGACCTCGCCGTCGCTCGGCAAAGCGCCGCCCCGTGTTGTTGGCGTGGCGGTCTCGCGAGGTCGCTGAGTGATACATAAGGCGAAACAGACGGTCAAGTGGCTGCCACGACCAATTTCGATGCCAGTCCCTTGCGAAATGTGCGATATGTGTCTAAAAGCCACCGTCTTTCCGCCGTTCACAGCAACGCGGAAGGAAAGTTTCAAGGCAGGTGTACCATGGCGAGTTTGCGCGAAGACATTGCTTCAGCGATGAAGGATGCTCTCAAGGCGAAGGATCAGGCCGCGCTGGCGACAATGCGGCTGATCAGCGCCGCGCTGAAGGACCGCGACATCGCGGCCCGAGGCAACGGCAATCATGATGGAATCGCGGATGATGAAATTCTGTCTTTGATGCAGACGATGATCAAGCAGCGTAACGAATCGGCAAAAATGTATCGCGAAGGAAATCGCCCTGAGCTCGCCGAAGCGGAAGAAACCGAAATTCAGATCATCTCCGGATTTCTGCCAGCGCAGCTTGGCGAGGAGGAGATTGTCGCAGCGATTGCAACGGCGATTGACGCCACTGGTGCTGCCTCCATCAAGGATATGGGTCAGGTCATGGGTCATCTGAAGCAGACGCATGCGGGCCAGATGGACTTCTCGATTGCCAGCCAGAAGGTCAAAGCGGCCCTGCTCGGCGAGTCCTGAGGTTGGCGGCATCTTGCCGTTTCCCGTTACAGGACACATGATGCAGTAACATTCGGGCATCCCGTTCGGTGACGGCCCCTTGCCAGCATTGCGGAGTGTGAATGGCCGTACCGCCGGAATTCATTGAGGATCTGCGCCAGCGCGTGCCATTGTCCGACCTGATCGGCAAACGGGTGAAGCTTGTCAGGAAGGGGCGGCGCTACAGTGGCCTGTGTCCGTTCCATTCCGAGAAAACACCATCATTCTCGGTGGTCGACGATCAGGGTTTCTATCACTGTTTCGGATGTGGCGCGCATGGCGACGCCATTTCCTTTCTTCGCGAGACCGACGGGCTGGATTTCATGGAGGCGGTCGAACGGCTCGCCGAGATGGCTGGCTTGACGGTCCCGCGTACCGCGCCTGAAGATCCCCAGCGCACGCGCCAGCGAAAGGCCGCGCTGGACATCCTCGAGGAAACGACCCGCGTGTTCCAGTCCGCCCTGCAACGTGACGATGGGCGCGCTGCGGCGGCCTATGTGCAGCGGCGTGGCCTGAGTGACGCGATGACGTCTACATACAGGCTTGGTTACGCGCCGCGGGTGGGACTTCGCACGGCGCTTGCGGCGCGTGGCTTTACCGACGAGGACATGTTGGCTGCCGGTGTGATTCGGCGAAGCGAGCGCGACGGAGAGCTGTTTGACTATTTCCGCGATCGGTTGATGTTCCCCATCGAGGACCGGCAGGGCCGGGTGATCGCTTTTGGTGCGCGGGCCCTTGGTGATGCACAGCCGAAATATCTTAATTCTGGAGAAGGGCCGACCTTTTCAAAGAAAAATGTTCTCTATGGCTGGGTGCAGGCACGGGAGGGGCTGAGGCGCAACCTGCCGCTAATCGTGGCCGAAGGATATATGGATGTCATCGCGATCCAGCAAAGTGGTGTCGCGACGGCTGTTGCGCCGCTAGGCACCGCACTCACCGAAGAGCAGATCGGTCTGTTATGGAAGCTTCACGACGAACCCGTGCTGTGCTTTGACGGTGACGCCGCCGGCCAGCGGGCCCAGGCGCGCGCTCTTGAACGTCTGCTGCCGCAGCTCCAGCCTGGCAAGTCAGCACGGCTCGCGATTCTGCCGGCTGGGCAGGACCCTGACGATCTGCTGCGAAGCGCGGGCGGTGACGGCCTTCTCAAGGTCATCGCGACTGCCCGGTCTCTTGTCGACAGCCTTTGGGCCATTCATGCCGACCAGCATGATCTGCGTCAGCCCGAACAGCGGGCCCAGTTCTGGCAAACGGTGCGCGAACAGGTCAGGCAGATTGGACATGGCCAGGTTCGTGGCGCCTTTGCTGACGAAATGGAAGCGCGAATTGCCGCCATGCGCGCCGCCGGACGTGGCGCGGCGGGCACAGGCAGCGCCATGCTTCGTCCGCGCGTGCGCCGGCCGTCTGCCGGTGTTATCCATCGCCATCGCGCGATTTGTGCCCTGATCTTGGCGCATCCCGAGCTCGTCCCAGACATGTTCGAGTCGCTTCTTGGCATCGACTCCGGAGATGCGGCGCTGGAAGCGGTAAAAAAAGCCGCAATTGAGGCGGTAATTCGCGATCCTGACCTTGACGCGGCCGCTCTCAGGCATCATCTAATTGGGTTGAATTTCGCGGAAGCGATTGACGTGCTTGAGGGGGACGAAATGAAAGCGCGAATGCCGTTCGACCCCAGACATATATCCGGTGCAGACGCCGGCCAGCATCTGCAGGAACTCCTGCAGCTTGTTGGCGGGTCTTCCGGCCTGTTCTCATCGTCAGCCTCGATACCGCGCTGACGGGAAGCCGAAACCGAACTGATCCAACGACCATGGTGGCAAGACCGCCCTCAGGAAAGCAGACGACATAGATGGCATCGAAAGCAACCCAGCAAGCGGATACCGAAGTTCAGCCCCAGGAAGGGGCTGTTGACGCACCTGACACCGACGCCGCGCAGCAGGCCCAGAAACTGCTTATGAAGCTCGGCAAGGAGCGGGGCTACGTAACGCATGACGAGCTCAACGCGGCGCTGCCCGCTGAGGACTTCACCTCCGAGCAGATAGACGAATTCATGTCGACCCTGAGTGAGATGGGCGTGTCCGTTGTTGAGGCTGCCGATGGAGACGACAGCAGCGACAGCGAAGAAGATGAAGCGCGCGCATCCGGAAACGTATCCGACAGCGACGTTTCCGGAACCGATGATCCGGTGCGTATGTATCTTCGTGAAATGGGCAGTGTAGAGCTGCTGTCCCGCGAGGGTGAAATCGCCATTGCAAAGCGCATCGAGGCCGGCCGTGAAATGATGATCGGCGGCATTTGTGAATCGCCTCTCACAATTCGGGCTCTGCTTCACTGGCGTGACCAGATCGCCGATGGCGTCGTTCCTCTGCGTGACATCATCGACCTCGAGGCGACATATGCCAGGATCAATGGCGGAGCGGTCGACGAGGATATGATGAACCGCATGGAGGACGGAATCGGTGATGCCGACCTTCAGGACGATGAAAGCGAGACTGAAAGCGAAGACGAGGAGATGGAAGAGGAGGAGGAATCCTCCGACGGCGACGCCGATACCGATACCTCGACCCGCGACGCCAACTCCGGAGATGACGGTGACGACCTCAACATGTCGCTGGCGGCAATGGAAGATGCCGTCCGTGACCATATGATGGCGCTGTTTGACGAGATCGCGGCCCTGTTCAAACAGTTCACGCGCTCTCAGGATCGCCGCCTCGCCAGAATGGCTGCTGACGAGGCGCTTTCGCCCCGCAGCGAGTCCACGCATATGGACCACAAGGTCAGGCTCGTTGAACTGATGGAAGGGGTGAATTTCAACCCAAACAGGATCGAGGCCCTGACCGACCAGCTGTTCACCCTGAACAAGCATGTGACAATGATCGAAGGCCGACTGCTTCGCGCCGCAACAGGTGCCGGCGTTTCGCGGGAGCAGCTTCTGGCTGCATGGACCGGCCGCGAATGCGTAGAGGGCTGGCCGGGTGATGGCTATCGCAGCAACCAGTGGCGAAAGATGATGGCGCAGAACGCCACGGAGGTTGACGATATCCTCGGCAAGATCAGGCTTGTTGTCGATGATGTGGGGCTTTCGGTGCCGGAATTTCGCGACATCATCCAGACCATCCAGCGCGGTCAGCGTGAAAGCGCCCGTGCGAAGAAGGAGATGGTCGAGGCCAATCTTCGCCTGGTGATCTCGATTGCGAAAAAATACACCAACCGCGGGTTGCAGTTTCTCGACCTCATCCAGGAAGGCAATATCGGCCTGATGAAGGCCGTGGACAAGTTCGAGTACCGGCGCGGCTACAAGTTCTCGACCTATGCGACCTGGTGGATCCGGCAGGCCATTACCCGTTCCATCGCCGACCAGGCGCGAACAATCCGTATCCCCGTCCACATGATCGAGACGATCAACAAGCTTGTCCGCACATCGCGCCAGATGTTGCACGAAATCGGCCGCGAGCCGACCCCGGAAGAGCTTGCCGAAAAGCTGTCGATGCCTATCGATAAGGTGCGCAAGGTGCTGAAGATCGCCAAGGAGCCGATCAGCCTCGAGACGCCGATCGGCGACGAGGAAGACAGTCACCTCGGCGATTTCATCGAGGACAAGAACGCCGTGCAGCCGCTTGACGCGGCGATCCATGCCAATCTTCGCGAGACAACGACTCGGGTTCTAGCCAGTCTGACCGCGCGCGAGGAACGGGTGCTAAGAATGCGGTTCGGGATCGGCATGAACACCGACCACACCCTGGAAGAGGTCGGTCAGCAGTTCAGCGTCACGCGGGAGCGAATTCGCCAGATCGAGGCAAAAGCGCTTCGCAAGCTGAAACACCCCTCGCGTTCGCGCAAGCTTCGCTCCTTCCTCGAGAGCTGATTGCCGTCATTCGGCTGTGGCCTGCAGCGTTAAAGCTGTGTATATGCTGGTTATGCCAGCGTTCCGGTCTGGCACAACCGTCCCTTGGGGGCCTGTAGTTCAATTGGTTAGAACCCACGGCTCATAACCGTGTTGTTGCAGGTTCGAGTCCTGCCGGGCCCACCAACCTCCGTCGGTACGACGACGGCCGGTTCTGACGTCAGCTTTCGGCGATGGACGCGTCGATGATCTCGGCAAACCGGCGAACGTGATAGGGTCGATCCCCGATGCTGCGGACCCAGACGAAGGTGTGGTCACGAACGAAGGCGATATTCAGCAGGGGATCGCTGCCAACGCCGGTGACACTAACATTGCCGACCGACAATCCTCGCTCGCTGCCGAGGGGGAGGCGTGGGCACGTGCTTTTCATCAGATGACCGACAAGTGCCTCGCGTGCGTCGTCATGTGAGTGGAAATGCGTCACGGCGACAAGCACGGTTTGTCCGGTCTCGTTGCGAAAGATGTCGATATAGCCCTGATCCATGGCGCGCCGGCCAACTGCGGCGAGCGGCAGGCATTACCTACAGCGGCGGCATGTTCGCCGGGGCGGACAAGGATCATGTCCGCCTCCGAGCGATCGGTCTCCGCTGTTGGCGGCGGCGATGCGAAGCAGGTTTTCGGCAAATCGGGGATTCTGGATGACAAGCCGCTTTACGAAGCGGGCCGGAAGCTGAAGGATCCGGGCGTCATCCACGGCGTCGACCGCTACCGGTGACAGCGCTCCCACGAAAAGTGCCACCCCCATGCAGCTGGCGCCCGGGTCCAGCATCCGCAACGTGACCTCGTTTCCGTCCTCGCCGGTCACGAAGGTTCTGAGTTGCCCGTCAAGAACCAGAAACATGTGCTCAGGCGTGTCGCCCTGACTGATCAGCAACACGCCGTTGAGGCAGGTTCTGACAGCTCTGGACTGAAGGATAGTTTCAAGCAGACCGTCAGGCAGTCCTTC
>JAYYLR010000080.1:0-2835 GCA_036143955.1 Pseudomonadota bacterium
CGCTGCCCGCGCCCTTCACGGGCCGGGGAGAGGAAAGTCCGGGCTCCACAGGATCGGGATGCCGGGTAACGCCCGGCGGGGGCGACCCCAGGGAAAGTGCCACAGAAAACAGACCGCCGGCGCCGTCTTGCACGGATCTGCCGGTAAGGGTGAAACGGTGCGGTAAGAGCGCACCGCCGGGCCGGCAACGGGCCGGGCATGGTAAACCCCATCCGGAGCAAGACCATGTAGGGACACGCGTCACGCGCCGGCGTCATGCCGGGGCGCGACAGGCGCGATCCTGCGCCGCTGTCCGGGTAGGTTGCTCGACGGTGCCGGCAACGGCGCCGCTAGATGAATGGCCATCACCGGGAAACCGGTACAGAACCCGGCTTACAGGCCATCTGACAGTGGTTTTTTGAAAATACCCGAAACATATGCGCCCGCCTCCAGTGGGCGGCGCCTCCCCCACTTCACCTAAACCCCTCAAAACAGGAACAAAACAGGTACGAATGCGCAAATCTGCCCGTTTTTCAGCCTGTTAGGCGTCGCTCTTCAAAGATACACTTAACTATCTGGAAACATTGGATTTTTCCCATGAAAAAACCGGGCGAACCCATTGACGGCCAATATTTCCCATGATATCCCAAATTATCCCATATTACCGCCACAGTGCCGCAATGTGGGGGCTGTGCCTCCCGGCCGAGATCGCGAAAGGCGGAGCACAGCAAGGGTTTGAGGGCTTTCGCACGCGGCGCGCGCGGGGGCCGTGGAGCATCTGGAAGGCACCCGCACCGGGCGCCGGCCGCAGGAAAAAGGCAGTGGAGACGTGGATCTGTTCCTGTCCACATTCGAGAACCGCATCGACCGGAAAGGGCGCCTGTCCGTTCCGGCGCCGTTCCGTGCCGTCCTCGAGCGCCGCCGCGACCCGCTCTACCTGTTCAAGTCACTGACCGAGCCCTGCCTCGAGGGCTGCGGGCCTGAGAGGATCGGCCAGATCGTCGACGCCATCGACAGCATGGACAGCCTGTCGGCCGAGGTCGCGACGCTGCAGACGATGCTGTCCAGCGCCCAGGAAATGAAGGTCGACGGCGAAGGTCGGATCATGCTCTCGGCCGATTTCATCGCCTTTGCCGAGCTCGGGGACATGGCGCTCTATGCCGGCATCGGGCGCTCCTTCCAGATCTGGCTTCCCGAACGCTACCGCGCCCGCGAGACCGAGGCGCGGAGCCGCGCGAAGAGCGAGGGCATGCCGAGCCTGCGGCTCGGCGCCGGCCGCCGTCCGCCCGACGAGCCGCCCGGCGATCCGCGGGGGAGGCGCTGATGACTGCGGCGCACCCCCGGCATCAGGCGCTTCATACGCCGGTGCTCCTGCGCGAAGTCGTTACCGCCCTGGCCCCGTTCGACGGCGGCACCTATCTCGACGCCACCTTCGGAAACGGCGGCTATAGCGAGGCGATCCTGACCGCCGCCGCCTGCAGCGTCGTCGCCATCGACCGCGACCCCGACGCCATCGCCCGCGGCGCGCGGCTTGCCGAAACGCACGGCGCGCGGCTGCAGCTTCGCGAAGGCTGCTTTTCCGAAATGCGCGATCTTGCCGGGCCCGACACGGCTTTCGACGGCATCGCCTTCGATCTCGGCGTCTGCTCGACACAGCTCGACCAGGCCGAGCGCGGCTTCTCCTTCCGCCTCGACGGGCCGCTCGACATGCGGATGTCGAAATCCGGCGACAGCGCCGCCGACATCGTGATGCGGCTGGACGAGAAGGCGCTCGCGGCGATCCTGTGGGATTACGGCGACGAGCGCGCCTCGCGCCGAATCGCCCGCGCCATTGTCCGCGCCCGCGACGAGGAACCGATCACCACCACCGGAAGGCTGGCCGCGATCATCCACGGGGTGATGCCGGCGCCGCGCCAGGGACAGCCGGATTCGGCCACGCGAAGCTTCCAGGCGCTGCGTATCTATGTGAACCGCGAGCTTGGCGAGATCGAGGACGGGCTTGCCGCCGCCGAGGCGATGCTGAAGCCGGGCGGAATCCTCGCCGTCGTCTCCTTCCATTCGCTGGAGGACCGGATCGTCAAGCGCTTCCTCGGCGCGCGAAGCGGCGCCCGCGCCCGCCCGTCGCGCCACCGTCCCGATATCGAGGCGCCGGAGCCGACCTTCGAGCTTCTGGCCCGCAAGCCGATCCTTCCCGCCGCCGAGGAGACGGGCGCCAACGCCCGCGCGCGGTCGGCCAAGCTTCGCGTCGCGCGCCGCACCGGCGCGCCTGTCGGGGGACCGACCGGCGCGACAGTGGAGGGCACGGCATGAGGATGATCCTTCTCATCGCCGGCCTGACCGCAATTCTCGGCACCACGCTCTATCAGGTGAAGATCGGGATCGACCGCCGCGAGGGCGAGCTTCTGGCGCTCGAGCGCGACATCCGCGCCGCCGAGCGAGAGATCGCCGTGCTGGAGGCCGAATGGGCGCATCTCTCGCGCCCGGAACGCGTTCTCGACCTGTCGAACCGGCTTCTGGAAATGGCGCCTATCGGCGAGGACAGGGTGCTTCCCATCGACGCCATCCCGATGCGGATCCTTCCCGATTTCAACGAGCCGCTCGCCGATGTCGGCGTCATCACGCTGCTGCCGCCGGCCCCGTCGCCCGATGGCGAGGCGATGCCCGTCGCGGCAAGCCCGGCCGACGGCGCGGTGCTTCGCAAGGGGGGTGTCGTCCGGCCATGAGTCTCGCCGCCGCCATCGCCCGCCGCCTTCGCCCGCTGGTGCTGCCGCCGCGGCCCGACCCGGCGCGCTCGCGCCGCATCGCCGAGGTGCGGCTTGTGATCTCGGCGCTGGCGGTGCTTGCCGTCTTCGCCAC
>JAYYLR010000081.1:0-4410 GCA_036143955.1 Pseudomonadota bacterium
CGGTTGGCAACATCTACGAGCCCGACCATGTAAATTCCATCCTGATGGCCGGTCGGGCCGATCTCGTCTGTCTGGCGCGGCCACATCTTGCCAACCCCTACTGGACGCTTCATGCGGCGGCGGCGCTTGGTGACGAAGCTACAGCATGGCCGGACCCCTATCTTCCGGGCCGGGACCAGTTGAAACGACTGTCGGAACGCGGCGAAGGATTCGGCATCCGCGTCTGAGCTGCATGGTCCGGGGCGAGCCAATTGGACGGAGACGGAATGAAGACCGAGAACGGGGAGGACAATGTGGATCTGTCGCACAGAAGGGTTCTTGTCACGGGCGGCGGAAGCGGACTTGGCCGCGTTCTGGCGGTCGAGTTCGCGAACACCGGCGCCGAGGTCCATGTCTGTGGACGTCGCCGTGAGCCGCTTGATGACCTCGCCGCCGCGAACAAGAACATCATTGCGCATCAGCTCGACGTGACCGACGAGGACGGCACCGAAGCCATGTTCGATGCCATTGGCCCGGTCGAGATCCTGATCGCCAATGCCGGCATTGCCGAAAGTGCGCCACTGCACCGGACATCCAGCGAAATGTGGCACCAGATCATGGCGGTCAATCTGACAGGCTGCTTTCTGACCTTCCGTGCCGGGCTGAAGCGGCTTCAGGATACGAAGGCGCAATGGGGCCGTCTTATCGCCATTTCGTCGACCACCGGCCTTTCGGGGCATAAATATGCCAGCGCCTACAGCGCCTCGAAACACGGCGTGAACGGCCTCGTAAGGTCCGTAGCGGCGGAACTCGCCGGCAGCGGCATCACCGCCAATGCCCTTTGCCCGGGCTATCTCGATACCGAGATGACGGACCGTACGATCGACAACATCGTCGGCAAGACCGGTAAAAGCCGGCAGCAGGCCATCGACATACTGGCAGGCATGAGCCCGCTTGGACGGCTGATTGCGCCAACGGAAGTCAGCAAGGCGGCGCTGTGGCTGTGCGGACCGGGAACGGATGCCGTCAACGGGCAGACAATCGCAATAAATGGTGGCGAAAGATGACCCTGCCTCAAGGTGTTGCAGAGACCGATGGCGCCGATGCCGGGATGGCGGTTCCGCTTTCGAAGCAGCGGCTGCGGGTCTGGCTCAGACTGCTTGACAGGAACCGCGAGATACTGGGACGGCTTCGCGGGTCACTCCGCGCCGAATTCGACACCACCCTGCCCCGCTTCGACGTGTTGGCCACGCTTGACCGGCATCGCGACGGGCTTCGCATGAGTCGCCTCTCGGCACATCTCAAGGTCTCGAACGGCAATGTGACCGGCATTGTCGACAGCCTGATTCATGAGGGGCTTATAACGCGCGAGGTGGACAGCGATGACAAGCGGGCCGCCACGGTTCGTCTGACACGGCATGGCATCGAGAGGTTCGCGATCATGGCCCGCGCCCATGAAGGATGGATCGACGCCATGTTCACGGAGCTGGACAGCGATGCGCTGGACCGGCTCTCATCCCTTCTCGACCAGCTTCACGGAGATCCCGAATGACCACGATGCGGAATTTCGCGCCTGCGCATTTCGATTGGCGATGGGACGACGGCATTGCCACCGTCAGCCTGCATGGCGCGGCGCGCAAAAACCCGCTGACCTTCGAAAGCTATGCCGAGCTTCGGGACATGTTCCGCGAGCTGGCCTATGCCGATGATGTTGACGTGGTGGTGCTGACCTCGAATGACGGAAATTTCTGCTCCGGAGGAGATGTTCACGACATCATCGGGCCGCTGGTGGAAATGGACATGAAGGGGATTCTGGCCTTCACCCGCATGACCGGCGATCTCGTCAAGGCGATGCTGGCCTGCGGGAAACCTGTCATCGCCGCCGTCGACGGCATCTGTGTCGGCGCCGGCGCGATCCTTGCAATGGCCGCCGATATGCGTCTTGCCACCCCGGAAGCAAAGGTGGCTTTCCTGTTCACCCGCGTCGGTCTGGCCGGATGCGACATGGGCGCCTGCGCTATGCTGCCGCGGATCATCGGTCAGGGGCGCGCCGCCGAACTTCTTTACACAGGAAGGACCCTTCAGGCCGACGAGGGACTGTTCTGGGGATTCTGGAATGCCGTTCACCCGGCCGACGACATCGACAAGGCCGCACGCACGCTGGCCGAGCGTGTGTCCAGCGGGCCGAATTTCGCGCATATGATGACCAAGACACAGCTGAACCAGGAATGGGCAATGAGTCTGGAAACGGCCATTGAGAGCGAGGCGCAGGCGCAGGCGATCTGCATGCAAACCGAAGATTTTCGGCGCGCCTACCGCGCTTTTGTCGCGAAGGAAAAACCTGTTTTTGAGGGTGACTGATGGCGGACCGCAGCTTTCTTGACTGGCCATTTCTCGAAGATCAGCATCGTGTGCTGGCGACGGAGCTCGACGCCTGGTGCGTTGCAAACCTTCCGGTCGACCATGACGATGTAGACGCGGCCTGCCGCGATCTGGTGTCACGGCTCGGCGCCGATGGATGGTTGCGGCATTCGGCCAATCTGGACAGGCCGGCGCTTGATGTCCGCGCGCTTTGCCTGATCCGCGAGACATTGGCCCGCCATGACGCTCTTGCCGATTTCGCCTTTGCCATGCAGGGACTCGGCATGGGGCCGGTCAGCCTGTTCGGTGACGAGAACCACAGACAGTGGCTGTCGCGAACGACGACTGGAACCGCCATCGCCGGCTTTGCGCTGTCGGAACCCGCCAGCGGATCCGACGTTGCCAATCTGGCAACGACCGCCGCGCGCGACGGTGAGGGCTGGGTCGTCAATGGCGAGAAGACCTGGATCTCCAATGGCGGCATAGCCGATATCTACACCGTCTTCGCAAGAACGGGCGAAGGGCCGGGCGCCAAGGGCCTGTCCTGCTTCCTGGTGCCTGCCGATACCGAAGGATTGACCGTTGAAGAACGGATCGACGTCATCGCACCGCACCCGCTCGCCCGGCTGGCATTCACCGACATGCGGCTTCCCGCAGATGCCCTGATCGGAAAATCCGGAAAGGGTTTCGGCATCGCGATGTCGGTGCTTGACGTTTTCCGTTCCACTGTCGGCGCGGCGGCTCTGGGTCTCGCGCGGCGCGCCCTCGACGAGGCGCTGAGCCGCGTATCGAACCGTATATTGTTCGGCGCCCCGCTGGCCGACATGCCGACTGTCCAGGCAAGCCTTGCCGAAATGGCACTGGATGTGGACTCAGCCGCGCTGCTGATTTACCGAGCCGCCTGGACAAAGGATATGGGCGCGGCACGCATCAGCCGCGAAGCGTCGATGGCGAAACTCCACGCGACCGAAACCGCCCAGTCGGTGATCGACAAGGCCGTGCAGCTGCATGGCGGCGACGGTGTGCGGAGCGGCGAAACGGTGGAGGCTCTGTATCGTGAAATTCGCGCATTGCGCATCTATGAAGGAGCCAGCGAGGTTCAGAAGCTGATCATTGCCCGCCAGATCCTCGACCAGGCCAATTCAGACGAAACGCGCCAAAGCTGAAAATCATCGCGACAAGGTAAATCTTGCCTTGGCCCGGCAAGACACGCACCCTGATCGGACCGGGTCACAAAGTCCGCAGGAGAGTTTTCTTGAAAGCCGCTCTGTTCCGCGAACCGCATGCACCGCTGACCATAGAGGAGGTGCAGATCGACAATCCGCGTCCGCGCGAGGTTCTTGTACGAACCGCGGCGGTCGGGGTGTGTCATTCCGACCTTCATTACATCGACGGGTTCTACGCCACGCCGACACCGACCATCCTCGGACATGAAGCTGCCGGGATCGTCGAAAAGGTCGGATCCGACGTTCATTATGTGAAGCCTGGCGACCATGTGATTTCCTGCCTGTCGGTATTCTGCGGCCACTGCGCCCATTGCACGACAGGGCGCCCTTTCATCTGCGAGAATCCGGAGACGGCCCGCGCTCCGGAGGAAAGGCCGCGCCTGCAGCAGGGCGGCCATCCGATTCACCAGTTCTACAATCTCTCATCCTTTGCCGAATACATGCTGGTCCACGAGCACGCGCTGGTGAAGATTCGGCCCGACATGCCGCTTGACCGCGCTGCGCTGATCGGCTGCGCGGTGACGACAGGCGTTGGCGCCGTGACCAACACCGCGCAGGTCGAGGTCGGCGCGACCATCGCGGTGATCGGATGCGGCGGCATCGGCCTGTCGGCCATCAACGGCGCCGCCATCTCCGGCGCCGGCCGGATCATCGCCATCGATCTGAACGACAGCAAACTGGACACGGCCCGCACCTTTGGCGCCACCGACACCATCAACGCCGCGACAACGGACCCGGTGGAGGCGATACGCGAAATGACGGGCGGCGGTGTCGCCTACAGCTTCGAGGCCATTGGCAGGAAACAGACGACCGAGCAGGCCTTTCGCATGCTGGCCACCGGCGG
>JAYYLR010000082.1:0-15544 GCA_036143955.1 Pseudomonadota bacterium
ACTACGACCACGCCGGAACGCTCGGGTCATTCCCGCGTGCGACCTTCCATCTGCAGCCTGCCGAAATGGCCTATGCCACCGGCCCCTGCATGTGCGAGGACGTTCTTCGCAAACCCTTCACGGGCGATCATATCTGCGAGGCGGTAAAGGCCGTTTTCTCCGGGCGGGTGCGATTCAACGGCGAAGACGACCAGATCGCCGACGGCATAACGGTCCACCGTGTCGGCGGACATTCGAAGGGATTGCAGGTGGTGCGGGTCAAGACCGCCACGGGCTGGATGTGCCTTGCGTCCGATGCCACGCATTATTACGAGAACTTCCTGACAAGGACGCCGTTTCCGATCGTCGTCGATGTCGAGGAGATGCTGCGCGGCTATGACCGCGTTCAGGCGCTGACGGACCGTCCCGAAATGGTCATTCCCGGCCATGACCCGCTTGTCACCGAACTGTACCCCCAGCACGGCACCAGCGGCTTTGTCTGGCGTCTCGACGTCGGGCCCGTGGCGGCACTCCCTGACGGGCTGACGCCGAGCTGAGCCGGGCCGCGAGGATCAGACGATCTGGCAGGCCTCGTCGAAATCGAGCCTGGCCGCCCGCGGATGGAGTTTCTCGCCGTCGCCATATCCGAGATTGAGCAGGAAATTCGAGCGCCAGGTCGTGCCGGCATAGAACAGCTCGTCAATCACCGCGTTCTTGAATCCCGACATGGGCCCGCAATCCAGCCCCATGCTGCGGGCCACGGTCATCAGGAAACCGGCCTGGAGCGAGCTGTTGCGAAGCGCCAGCTTCTCGACGGCGGCTTCGGGAAGCGATGCCTCTTTCGGTGGGTTCTCCATGTGCGGGGCAAGACGCGGATAATTCTCGAAGAACGTCATGTCATAGGCGATGATCGCCGTCACCGGCGCGGATTTGATTTTCTCCACATTGCCGGGCATTGATGCCTGAAGCACCTTTTCCTTGCCCTCAGGCGAGGTCACGAAGGTGATCCGCATCGGACAGGAGTTCGACGCCGAGGGTGCAAATTTGGCGACGTCGTAGAGAGCACGAAGCTGGTCTTCGCCAACCGGCTTGTCGGAAAAGAATTTGAAGGAACGCGCCTCGGTGAAGAGCTGTTCCGGCGTCATGTCATGTGGCATGGGGAGGTCCTTGTTGTCGTCTCTGGCCGGGGTCCCGGCAGGTGTGTCGGCCTTTCGCCGCGTGTCGGTTTATATAGGGTGGCGTTCGTCATTTTTCGCATGGCCGGTCGAATTTTTTGAAGATTGGCGTCAGGGCCGCTCGATTTCCTCGGGTGTCAGGCTGCGATAGATGTTGAGTTGCTGCCAGCGCTCTTCATTCATCCTGTTGGCGTCGGCGAGGCGGAAGGTCAGGTTGCGGATCAGCGCCCGCAGCACCGGGTCGGCCTCACCGAGCTTTCGCTGCATTGTCGTGGCGTCGATCACGTCGATCACCGTGTTGGCCCCGGCAACGGCGGTGGCGGTGCGCTCGCGCTCACCCATGATAGAGGCCATCTCGCCGAACAGCTCGCCCTGCTTCAGGGTCGCCAGCACCAGCCCCTCGTGCGACCTGATCTCCACCGAACCTGTATGGATGAGATACAGCTCGTCGCTCCTTTCGGTGGTCTCGAAAATCACGTCACCCTGTTTGAAGGGTTTGCGGACCATCTTCATGACAAGTTTCATCGTGATCTCCCGGCGTTGCAATGCCACTGACTCCTGCGCGCATTGTTTCGGAAACCTGATGTCCATGTAAAGCACGGTTTGATTCGCCCGTTACCGCATCGACAAGACCTCGGCCACATGTCAGCATCGACCTCATCTGAACGGGAATCGGATGATGAGGATGCAGACTGTTTTTTCCGGGCCGGAATTGTGCCGAAAACAGGCACATGAGGTGATTGCCCTTCTGAAATCCGGCGACGTCAGCCCACAGGACTGTCTTGACGCCGCCTTCACCCGAATCGCCGATGTCGAGCCTGCCATCAACGCCATGCCGACCCTGTGCCCGGAACGCGCCTATGCGGCCGCGGAATCACGTGCTTCACCGGGCGATGACCGGGCGGCATGGCTTGCCGGTCTTCCTCTTGCGATCAAGGACCTGAACATGGTTGCCGGAGTGAGGACCACTTTTGGAACGAAGGGATTCTCCGATTTCGTTCCGGACAGCAGTGACCTGCTTGTGACACGGCTAGAGGCTCGTGGCGGCGTTGTTGTCGGGAAGACCAACACGCCGGAGATGGGCGCCGGCGGCAACACCTTCAATGACGTATTCGGGCCGACACTTAACCCATGGGATACGAAGCTGAATGCCGGAGGGTCTTCCGGCGGCGCGGCAGCATCGCTCGCCACGGGCGAGGTCTGGCTCAGTCACGGCTCCGACCATGGCGGCAGCCTCCGCACGCCCGCAAGCTTTTGCGGCATTGTCGGCCTGCGTCCCAGTCCGGGCCGCGTGCCGTCTTCCGGTCCGTCCGGTTTTGCAACCGAAGGCGTGCAGGGGCCGATGGCACGATCGGTACGGGACTGTGCTCTGTTCCTGGATGCCATGTCGGGTTTCACGCCGGCGGTACCGGTGTCGTATCCGTGGCCGGTCGAGGGGACGTTCGAAGCTGCGGTGATCGAGGCTGAACCAAAGATCGGAATCGCCTTTTCACCCGATTTCAACGGCATGGCTCAGGCCGACACCGAGGTGATCGACCATCTCAGGAACGTGCTGCTCCGCCTGCAGAAGGAAGGCGCGACGGTAGAGGAGGCCTGCCCCGAACTTCCCGATCTCGAACGGACTTACCACACGCTCCGGGGAATTGACATGGCGACCGCAGCACGAAGATGCCCGGAGGAGGTGAGCCGCCATTTCAAAAAGACACTTGCCGAAAACATGGAAACGGGACGCAGGCTGACGATGGATGATGTCGCCGATGCCAATCTCGGCAGGACGGTCATCTTCAACAACATGGTCAGCTTTCTCGAGCGGTACGATGTCCTCGCATGCCCGACCGTCGGATGCATGCCACACCCGCAGTCAACCGAATGGGTCACCGAGATCGCTGGCCAAAGGCTTGACGGCTATATGGACTGGCTTCGCTTCGCCTTCCTGGCGACGACGACCGGGCTTCCGGCCGTATCCGTGCCGGTCGGGCCCGGGCCACGAGGCCTTCCCATTGGAATCCAGCTGATCGGCAAGCCGCGCGGCGAGGCTTCGCTTCTGGCGGCGGCGGCCCTTTTCGAGACCGTCGCCGGCGGGCCGGCCGAACCGATTGACCCGATCCTCGGCGGCTAAGAACGCTTGGCGGCCTGCCCGTCACGCAGAGCGGCAAGGCCTTTCACCTGGTTCTCGTCCCGATCGAAATTTGCCGGGTCGAGCCAGCTCCTGAAAGCGGCGTCACATGCGGGCCATTCGTTGTCCAGAATCGAGAACCAGGCCGTGTCGCGATTATGACCCTTGATAACGGCAGCCTGCCTGAACACGCCTTCGAAGGTGAAGCCGAGCCTTGCCGCCGCGGCTTTCGAGCGCTCGTTCAGATTGTTGCATTTCCATTCATAGCGCCGGTAACCCCAGTCGACGAACACCTGACGCATCATCAGATACATCGCCTCTGTGGCGGCAGGGCGTCTCTGAAGCGCCGGCGAGAGATTGATGTGTCCGACTTCGATCACGCCGTTCGCCGGATCAATGCGAAGATAGCTTGCCATGCCGACCGGACGGACGGATTCGCTGTCGATGATGGCTTAGAAAAGCGGGTCAGTACCAAGGCAGCTTGCGTCAAGGAACGCCCTGAATTCATCGATTGAGGAAAAGGGACCATAGGGAAGATAGTCCCAGACCACCCCTTCGCGATCCGCGCTGTAGGCTTCGAACAGGCCTTCGGCATGGGCTGGCCGCAGCCGTTCAAGCCGGCAATGCTTACCCGCCACAACCTTCGGCGCAGGTGGCTGCGCGCCCTGTCACGTGTCTAGCGAAGTTCCGAGATCGATATGTCGTCCCTGTTCGGCCATCGGCCCCTTAGCAATATTTTTCCGGGCCGTTCCACTGCGCCTCGGAATAGCGGTCGCCATGCGCCCAGCCAACGGGAAGCACCTCCTCGATCGCGGCCAGCGCTGTCGCATCAAGCTTCAACCGCGCGCCTTCGCAATGTTCACGAAGATGCGCCGGCGAGCGGGTGCCAGGGATCGGGATGACATGCTCACCCTGGTGGAGAAGCCAGGCGATGGACAGACCGGCCGCCGTGGTTCCCATATCGGCGGCCAGCGCGCGGAAACCCGCAGCGGCGGCAATGTTTGCCGAAAGGTTCGGTTCCTGGAACCGCGGGTTTACCTTCAGGAACGGGAGGTCGGCCGCCTTTTCGGGGGAGTGCGGCCTGTCGGTCAGGAGCGACCTTCCGACCGGCGAGAAGGCGACAAGCGCCGTGCCGAGCGTCGCCGTTCTCTGCACGAGCCCGAGCTCGGGAAAGCGAACCGCAAGCGAATATTCGGACTGTACCGCCATCACCGGGTGAACGGCATTGGCCCGCATCAGCGAGGATGGCGCGATCTCGGAATAGCCGAAGCCGCGGATCTTCCCGCTCTTCACGAAACCGGCGAGGGTCTCGGTGACCTCCTCGATCGGGGTCTCGGCATCGCGACGATGAACGTAGAAGAGATCGATGCTGTCGACGCCGAGGCGCGCCAGCGAGGCATCGAGCTCGCCTTCCAGATAGTCGCGGGAATTGTTGTAATGGCGCGCGCCCGTTTTCGGATCACGGGCGATTCCAGCCTTCGTCGCGATGGAGAACATGTCGGTTCGGCGATTGCCCTGCTTGGCAAGAAAGCTGCCAATGGCCGCCTCGGACTTGTGCGGGCCGTAAACGTTCGCGGTGTCGATATGCGTCACACCTTCGTCAAGCGCCGTCTGCAGAATGGCATGGGACTGCGCTTCATCTGTCGCGCCGTAGAAGTCCGAAAAGGACATCGCGCCAATGCCGATGGCGGAAATCAGGGGGCCGTCGGCACCAAGACGTCTTGTTTGCATGAAGAGAGGCCCTCCGAAATATCACCTTGAAAATAATGTGCGCCGGTGTGATGGCAGATGCCGCCACGGCAGCGTATCGAAGAACTTACTCGAAATCGCCACGACAGATGTAGGTGGCACGGGCCACGTTGCCTTCCAGCGCCAATGTCTCGACAACGGCGACTTCGTAGCCGGCCTTGACGCAATCCTCGCGCGCCATGCGCCTGACTTCGATCGGCGGCGACAGGAATGCCGAGAATTCAGTATCCCACTCATAGACCAGAAACTGCTCTTCAGGCGCTTCTGTGGTTTCAGGGACGGTGGCCACAACCGGTACGACTTCGGCTTTGGCGGACGCTGTCTCTGGCGTCGCGACACGGGCCGGGTTACACGCCGCGACCGCAAGCAGTCCAACGGCGATACACGTTATGTTTGTCGAACGGGCAATCATGCTTGGCGTTCCTTTCCCCACATCTCGAGCCGTTTGGACGGCGCGCATACTAGTGCGATTCTTCGCGTCGCGTAAAGTCGCTTGTCCGCTCCTTCCACCCAAATTCGCAACTTTGTGACCGTATCCACGGCATTTTGACTAAATCGCAATGAGCATCGTGCAAATTACCACCAGAATGGCGCCGAGCCACGCAGCCGGCGCCGGCATCCTGCCGGTCCGGGCCCAGATGAAGGGAAGGATCATGACCGGCGTCGTCGAAGAGAGAATGGTAACGGTCGCGACATTGCCCGTTTCCAGCGCCGCCATCAGCATCGCAGCACCTACCCCGAGCCCGAACAGACCGTTCAGGCCGGTCAGGGCCAACAGCTTCCCGCGCGGCAGCAGCGGCATCCCCACCCGGCTGCGGTCGAACGGCAGCGTGGCCCAGAACACCGCCGCGCCGACGACAGCACGGGCCAGCGTTACGGCAACCGGGTCCACGCCGGCCGCCATCACCGGACGGGCGAATACGACACCAAAGGCCTGGCAGATCGCCGCAAGAAGGCCTGCTACGACACCGATCCACAAAGGCGGCATGACGGATTCCCACTTGTGGAGCAGGTCCCGTCTCTTGCCAAAGACAACGGCTAGCACGACACCGCCAAAGCCTAAGAGAACGGCCATCACAGTTCTCGCACTTACCACTTCACCAAGGATGACCCAGCCGATGATCGCGGCAAAAACGGCATTGGTGGCAAAGAGCACATTTGTGCGTCGCGGGCCAAGCCGGCGCATGGTGACAAACAGGAAGAAGTCGCCAAGAACAACACCAGTCACCGCTGAAAGCATGATCGGAAGCCAGAATTCCGGGGGGATCGCCGCCGGCCTGCCGGACACAATGAGAAGCGTCCCCATGATCAGGGTCGCCACAATCATTCTCACACGATTGAAATGAAGAGAGCCAAGTTCGGTTGCAGGCCGGTGTGAAACAAGCGCAGCCATGGTCCAGCTCAACGCGGCCCCGAGCGCTAAAAGAACAGACGAGTCAGTCAAAGGCGGCTTCCGCGCGCGAGGTCGTTAAAGGCGTATTCGGCATGGAACGGTTGCGACGCCCTGTTCAGGCGCGGGGGGCGTGCTTGCTGAGAATGCGCTGCAGTGTCCGGCGGTGCATCCTGAGGCGGCGCGCTGTTTCAGACACGTTTCGGCCGCATTGCTCGTAGACGCGCTGGATATGTTCCCAGCGGACGCGGTCAGCGCTCATCGGGTCCTGCGGCGGCGGCGGCATGCCGTCACCAGTGTGGCGCAACGCGGCGGCGATGCTGTCCGGGTCTGCCGGTTTCGGCAGATAGTCCAGAGCACCGGCCTTCACGGCCGCGACAGCGGTCGCGATATTGCCGAATCCGGTCAACATCACAATCCGACATTCCGCGCGTTTGGCGCGAAGCTCAGATACGAGGCTGAGGCCGCTTCCGTCCTCGAGCTTCATGTCCAGAATGGCGAATGCCGGCGGAGACTTGCGGACAATGTCGATGCCTTCGGACACGGACCCCGCATCCATCACCTCAAACCCGCGCATTTCCATGGCCCGTCGCAGGCGCGTTCGCAGCGGCGCGTCGTCGTCAAGAATGAAAAGCGAATTGTCGGTCAAGCCAATCTTCCATCATGCCGGCGCCTATTCTGACACCAGCGAGCTACGCGGCAGCTGTATCTTCACTTCGCCGCCGCCATCCTGTGCGTTCCCGTATAATATTGAGCCGCCCAGGGACTCAATCAAGGTGCTGGCAATAAAAATCCCAAGACCCCTGTTTGCACCCTTGCCTCGGCGCGAGGTATTCCAGGGTGCGCCGACGCGTGACAGCACGCTTGGCGCAAAGCCCGGACCATCATCGTTTATGGCGACAATCACGTCGTCGACAGTGCACCGGATCTGCACGCTGACCGCAGTTTGCGCGAAATCGCCGGCATTGCGAAGCAGATCCTCCAGCGCATGCATCAGTTCCGGGCCACGTTGCACAAGCGGCATGGGAAACGCGGACCTTTCATCGAAGGTGATGCTGAAACTCGTGCTGCCAAGGTCGAGACGTTGCTCCAGAATTTCCTCGATAACGTTCGACAGGGGGACCGGCGTCTGCAGGTCGAGCGATTCAGCCGATTGATAATCGTCAAGTTCCCCAAGAATAACGCGGCACCGCTCGATTTCAGCGCGAAGCAGCATCACATCCTCGTAAAGCGGGTCGTCCTTCGGGAGGTCGTTGGACAGTTCATGGCCAATAACCGTGATCGTGTTGAGCGGCGAGCCAAGGCGGTGCGCGGCAGCGGTCGCCAGGGTGCCGAGCGCCACCGCCTGCTGTTCCTTGGCGAGAACAAGGCGCGCCTCCGACAGCGCCTCGTCGAGGCCGCGTGCGCGCGAGGCGACCCACCATGTGTAGATGCCGATGAAAACAGCAGAGAGAACGAGCGCCATCCAGAGCCCCATCAGATACAGATCAGGCTGGGCTGCGCGAAGCGCGTCAAGCGGGAGCGGATAATTGAACAGAGCCAGAAGACTGACGCAGCAGGCAACGAGTGTGATCAGCATCAAGGTTTCGCGGCGGCGAAGCATCGTCGCCGAAACGACGACCGGCGACAGCAGCAATATGGCGAAGGGGTTCAGCAGCCCGCCAGTGAAATAAAGAAGTGCCGTCAGCTGAAGAACATCGAAAATGAGTGCAAGCAGGCTCTGGTCGCGTGTCCTGCGGATAATCATCGTGCGACGGGTCTGCCATACATTCATTGCCACCGAGAGACCGATCACGAACAGCGCCGGTGCGATCGGGATTTCAATCTCAAGGACAAGGAATGTGAACAGCAGCGCGAACAGCTGGCCGGCAAGCGCAAGCCAGCGGATGTTGAGAATTACCCGAGCATCGGTCGTGTTTGGAGGAGATCCGCGCCGTTCGCGCGGTTGCAACAGCCAGCGCATGCCAGGAATCATCGCCCCAGTGCGGCGGCCGGGTTGCAGCTCCTTTGGCATCTATCCGGCTTCAGACATCAAGATTGGCGACTCTCAGCGCATTCTTCTGGATAAATTCACGTCTCTGGTCGACGGCTTCACCCATCAGGGTCGAGAAGGCGTTGTCAGCTTCCTCTTCCTGATCGATCGACACCTGGAGGAGGGTCCGCTGCGACGGGTCAAGGGTAGTTTCCCATAGCTGCTCCGGATTCATTTCGCCAAGCCCCTTGTAACGCGAAATCTGCGCCCCCTTGCGGCCAGTCTGGAAAATCGCCTGTGACAGCCCAAGCGGGCCATTCACCACGGTTTCGTTCGATCCCAGCCGAAGCGTTGCCGGGCGGGCATAGGTCTCCTGAAGATGGCCTGCCATGCCGTCGAGCTCTGCCGCCTCCGGCGCCGCAAGAAGGCGACTGTCGATCGCATAACGCTCGGTGATGCCGCGGAGCTGACGGGTGACCACAATGGCCGGTCCGTTCGCCGTGTCCTCGACGCCACCCTGCCAGCCTTTTTCGAGCTCCGAGGCCTGGCCCTCAAGGCGGCGGGCCAGATAGTCGGCAGCCTCGGCATTGCCAATCATGCCCGATGTCAGAAGACCCGCGATGGCGGCCTGTTCGACTACGTCGCGGTTGCCGAGGCGCCGGCCAAGCTGCTCGATCAGCCTGCCGGCGACAGTCGCGCGACCGGCCGTGTCATGGAGGTCGGCGCCGGCAATCTGAGGACTTTCCTGAAGTGTCAGCACCGCATCCTTCAGCCCGGCCTCCATCAGGTAGCCGTCGAGCTCACGCTGATCTTTCAGATAAACCTCGGACTGTCCGCGCTTGGCACGGAACAGGGGCGGCTGCGCGATGTAGAGGAATCCGGCCTCGATCAGCGGGCGCATATGGCGGAAGAAAAACGTCAGGAGCAGGGTCCGGATGTGGCTTCCGTCCACATCGGCGTCGGTCATTATGATGACCTTGTGGTATCGCGCCTTGTCGATTTCCATTTCATCATTTCCGACCCCGCCGCCGATGGCGGTGATCAGCGTGCCGATCTCGGCCGATGACAGCATCTTGTCGGCCCGCGCGCGTTCGACATTCAGGATTTTGCCACGCAGTGGCAGAATGGCCTGGTTGCTGCGGTCGCGCCCCTGCTTTGCCGAGCCGCCGGCGGAATCGCCCTCGACAAGGAAGATTTCGGACTTCGCCGGGTCGCGTTCCTGGCAGTCGGCAAGTTTGCCCGGCAGGCTGGCGATCTCCATAACCCCCTTGCGGCGGGTCAGGTCACGCGCCTTTCGCGCCGCCTCGCGCGCCGCGGCGGCCTCGAAGGCCTTCGAGATGATCTTGCGGGCGTCGGCAGGATGCTCCTCGAACCACTGGTTGAGGCAGCTTGCAACGGCGGAGTCCACCACCGGCTTCACCTCGGAAGAGACAAGCTTGTCCTTCGTCTGCGACGAGAATTTGGGATCCGGTACCTTTACCGAGACGATGGCGGTCAGCCCCTCGCGGGAATCTTCCCCGGTCAGCGCCACCTTCTCGCGCTTCGCGATTCCCGAGGACTGGGCGTAGCTGTTGACCACCCGCGTCATCGCGGCACGGAAACCGGCCAGATGCGTGCCGCCGTCGCGCTGCGGAATGTTGTTGGTGAAGCAGAGCGTGTTCTCGTGGAAGGAGTCGGTCCAGGCCATCGCCAGCTCGACCGTGATGTCGTCGCGGGTCGTCGTCAGCGTGACGGTATCGTGAAGCGCGGTGCGGGCGCGGTTCAGCCAGTCGACAAAGGCCGTCAATCCGCCATCGAAATAGAATTCCGAAACATTCTGGTCGCTGCCGCGGTCGTCGGTAAGCCTGATCCGCACGCCGGAATTCAGGAAGGCAAGCTCGCGAAGCCTGTGTTCGAGCGTCGCAAAATCGAACTCGACCGCCGAGAAGGTTTCAGATGAGGGCTTGAAGGTGACATGGGTCCCCGTGTTGCCTTCGGCATCGCCGGTGTCGGCAAGAGCGCTCTCAGCCTCGCCATGGCGGAATCTGACCTTGTGCTGCCGACCGTCGCGATAGATTGTCAGGTCCAGCCATTCCGACAGCGCATTCACCACCGAAACGCCGACGCCGTGAAGACCGCCCGAAACCTTGTAGGAATTGTTGTCGAACTTACCGCCGGCATGAAGCTGCGTCATGATCACTTCTGCCGCAGACACACCTTCCTCCGGATGAATCTCGACCGGAATGCCGCGCCCGTTGTCGGTCACGGTGACGGACCCGTCGCGGTTGAGGATTACCTCGACAATGTCGCAATGGCCGGCAAGCGCCTCGTCGATGGCGTTGTCGACGACTTCGTAGACCATGTGATGAAGCCCAGATCCGTCATCGGTATCGCCGATATACATGCCGGGACGCTTCCGGACAGCGTCGAGACCCTTCAGAACCTTGATCGAATCGGCACCATAATCCTCGGCTGACTCGACGTTTTCTGGCTCGTCGTTCGGCGTGTCGTTGTCGGTCATCATTCAGTCCTCCGACTGCGTAATCCTGGCAAATCCGTCGCGTGCGCAGATCGCCATGGTCTGGGCCGAAAGCCCGTCAAAATCATCACGGTCCGTTCCGCTGAACCAGGCCTGGCCGCCAACCGCCTCGACAGCGTCGAAAAGCGCCTGCCGACGGGCCTGATCCAGATGCGCGACGACATCGTCGAGAAGCAGGATCGGCGGCCTGGCAAGACGCCGCGACTGAAGCCGCGCATGCGCCAGCACGACAGCGATGAGAATCGCCTTCTGCTGGCCCGTCGAGGCAAGATGCGCCGGCCCGCCCGTCTGGCTGTTGCGCGCCGTCATGTCGCTGGCATGCGGGCCCGCAATGGTCGTGTCGCCGGCCTCGCGACGCGATCTTGCGGCAGCCACGAAACGGTCCTCGGCCTCCAGCGCGGATCCGTCGGCAAGCCAGGTTTCGACCGTGCCGTCCAGGGCCAGCTGCGCGCCGGGAAAGCCGAACCATCCGTCACCTGCCTCGGCATTGAGATCGGCGATCAGTGCCTGCCGCGCCGCAGTCACCGCGATGGCGGATTCAGCAAGACTTGCTTCGATGGCGGTGAACCAGGCTTCGTCGACCCGCCCCTCGGCAAGAAGGGTCGCGCGTTCGCGAAGAAGTTTGTCATAGCGGTTCGTGCGCCCGATATGCGCCGGATCGAAGGCGATCACCAACCGGTCGAGAAACCGCCGCCGCGCGCCGGGGGATTCGACAAAGATGCCGTCCATGCGCGGCGTCAGCCAGGAAACGGAAAACAGCCGCCCGATCTCGGCCTGCGCGACCGTTTCACCATCAAGGCGCATCACCCGGCGGCCGGTTTCGGTACCGGCCGGAACGCCTGTCCCGATCTTCACCGCCCCGTCCGCGGTTTCAAGCGCTGCCGACACCGCCCACTGCTCGCCGCCACTGCCCTCGCGCGGCAGGTGCTCGGCCCGTGCACGCCGCAGCCCGCGGCCCGGCGCCAGAAGCGATATGGCTTCCATGAGATTGGTCTTGCCGGCGCCGTTTTCACCAAGAAGCAGGATGTTCGATGCGCTGATGTCGATCCGGCACTCGTCATAGTTCCGGAATTCCCGAACAGACAGGCCGGCCAGCCACGCCTTCGGGGCGTGAAGCTCGACCATCTGCTGTTTTTCCATCGGGACCGTCAAAGGCGTGTCATACCCGCATCGGCATCAGAACGAAAAGCGTCGCCTCGTCGCCCGGCGCCCGAACAAGGCTCGGCGAGCCCTGGTCGGCAAGCGCGAATTCGATGGTGTCGCTGTCGACCTGAGACGCGATGTCGAGGAGATAGCGGGCATTGAAACCGATCTCCATCTCGGCGCCGTCATAACTGACCTCGATTTCCTCAACCGCGCTCGAGGCATCCGTGCTGCTTGCCGACAGGTTCAGCATGCCTGGCTGAAGGCGCATCTTCACCGAGCGCGACTTTTCGGACGATATCGTGGAGACGCGATCGACCGCAGCCGAGAAGCTGGCAGAGTCGACCTGCATGATGCGGTCGTTGCCGCGCGGGATCACCCGCGTGTAGTCGGGGAAAGTGCCGTCGATCAGCTTCGTCCTGAGATGCACCGAACCGATGCTGAACTCGGCACGGGTCTCGGACAGGGCGACACCGATCTCGCCGTCAAAATCATCGAGAAGCTTGCGGACTTCGTTTACCGCCTTGCGCGGAACGATGATCGACGGCATCGCCGTCGCGCCTGCAGGCAGCCCCTGGCGTGTCAGCGCCAGCCTGTGGCCGTCGGTGGCAACGGCGCACAGATCGCCCTGCTCCGACTTGTGGAGATAGATTCCGTTCAGGTAGTAGCGGGTCTCCTCGGTCGAGATGGCGAAACGCGTCGCGTCGATCATGTCGCGCGCATCGGCCGCCGTCAGCATGAAGGCGTCCTGCATGTCGCCGACGCTGATTGCCGGGAAATCCTCGACCGGCAAGGTCGGGAGCCGGAAATCGGAACGGCCGGCACTGATGCGCGCATGGCCGTCGGCGACCGTGACGTCAACCTCGGCACCCTCGGGAAGCTTGCGGACAATGTCGTAGAGAAGGTGAGCGGACACCGTGGTCGTCCCTGCCGTGCCGACCGCGCATTCGACCTTCGTGGCAATGTCCATGTCCATGTCGGTCGCCGTCATGGACAGCTGGCCGTCAGCCGCCTGCAGCACGACATTGGCCAGAATCGGGATCGTATTGCGGCGTTCGACGACAGACTGAACCTGGCCGAGCGGCCGCAGCAGGCTGATACGATCGATGGTGAACTTCATTGGTTGTCCCTTCTCAGTGGACCGGATTCCGGAGGATTTTGCGCGGCGCTCTGGGCCCGATCCCATACGGAACGAAGGCGCGAACGCCTCGGAATGCGATTAGACACAAAATATAGCATGGCTAAATCAAACAAGCATCAAAATATTGACACGGCAGAGGGTTCC
Organism: Pseudomonadota bacterium; assembly: GCA_036143955.1. Classification (GTDB taxonomy): domain Bacteria; phylum Pseudomonadota; class Alphaproteobacteria; order Puniceispirillales; family Puniceispirillaceae; genus UBA8309. The sequence goes on from JAYYLR010000082.1 coordinate 13,328, forward strand.
GGCAGGGCATGCAGCGTTCCGGTAAGCGGCTGATTTCGTGCCGGATATTTCGATCAGTTCGAAAGCAGCGAGCGCAGCAGCTGGACATCCTCGGCGATGCCCTTGTCACTGGCGATCAGGCCCTCGATGGTGCGAACGGCGTGCATCACCGTGGTGTGGTCCCGGCCACCGAACTGGCGCCCGATTTCCGGGTAGGAAAAGGCGGTCAGCATCTTCGCAAGATACATGGCCACCTGACGCGGCCGCGCGATGTTGCGGGCGCGCCGTGCCGAGAACATCTCGGCGATGCGGACGTCGTAATGGGCCGCGACCCGCTTCTGGATCTCATCGATGGTGATCTGACGGCTGCTTGCCCGCAGCAGGTCTGACAGCAGCTCGGCGGCGCTGTCGATGCTGATCTCGCGGCCCACCAAGCTGGCATGCGCCGCAATGCGGGTCAGCGCGCCTTCAAGCTCGCGGACATTGCTTGAAATCCTGTGCGCCAGGAATTCAAGAACCTTGTCCGGAACCGGAATGCGTGCCCGCTCGGCCTTTGCCTGAAGGATACCGAGTCGCAGCTCGTAGTCGGCCGGATGAATGTCCGCCACCATGCCCCATCCGAGACGCGAACGAAGGCGCTCTTCGAGGCCCTCGAGGTCGGTCGGCGACTTGTCAGCCGACACGATCACCTGGCGGCCGTCCTCGACCAGCGCGTTGAAGGTGTGAAAGAACTCCTCCTGCGTCGAATCCTTGCCGCTGATGAACTGAACGTCGTCGATCATCAGCACGTCGACGGACCTGAACTGCTCCTTGAATGACATGGTGTCGCGGAAGCGCAGCGCCTGCACGAAGCGGTACATGAACTTCTCGGCCGACAGATAGACGACGTTGCGGCTCGGATCCTGCTCGCGGATATGCCAGGCGATGGCATGCATCAGATGCGTCTTGCCAAGCCCAACGCCGCCATAGAGGAACAGCGGGTTGAAGGCGACGGTTGCGGATTCGGCCGTGCGGCGGGCCACGGCGAACGCCAGTTCGTTCGGCTTGCCGACGACAAAATTCGCGAATGTGTAGCGCGGGTCGAGGCCGGCACCGAGCGCTTCGCCGGCCGGCGCCGCCTTGGCGGCCAGGCTTCGCTGCTGCGACATCCTTGGCGCCTGCTGGCTCGCCAGGCTGATTTCAACCTTCTTCACCGTTCCGTACTCGGCGGCGGAGATGACACGCAGCCGGTCGGCATACTGGTTCGTCACCCGTTCACAGGCCAGGGTCGAGCTGGCCTCGAGTGTCAGCGTGCCGTCCTCGAGACGGCTTACCCGAAGCGGCTTGATCCAGTTCCGCCAGGCCGCATCGCCAATATCCTGGCGCATGCGATTGGTGACGCGCTCCCAGGCGTCATCGACTCCGGTGTCGGGTCTGCCGGTGACAACATCCGTGGCGGTGCTGGAAGTGGTGGCTTGGGTCTGCTTGCTGTCAGAACTGTCTTGATGATGTCTGTCTGACATGCAGCCGGCCTCTGGAGTCATTTGTTGTATGGCGGTCGACGCAAGCAACCTTGCCCCGACATTACTTGCGGATAATCGGCCGAGGCAAGATGGTGGACGGCGTGCAGATGCAAATAAAGCCGGTTCGCGGGAAGATATTTTTGTTGACAGGGCGGAGCTGCAAATCACCCCGCCGCGTGATGAAAGTGAAAAATTTCAGTGTCCGAATCGGTATCGGGTAATACAGCGTCTCAACTGCGGCGCTCAAGTGACGAACCGTCTGCCTGCGGCGAGGAGGTCGCGCGCGCTGTCATACCCGGGTGTCAGCCCATAAAAAAAGCCCATCCGCGGGCGGATGGGCGTCATGATGCGCGAATCGGCGGACGCGTGTCAGGCGGCCACCGCCTTAACCCGAGCGGCAAGGCGAGAGATCTTCCGCGAGGCGGTATTGCGGTGCAGCACGCCGCGGGTCACCCCACGCTGGATTTCCGGCTGCGCAGTCTTCAGAGCTTCCTGAGCACCCTCGGCGTCACCGGCGGCAATGGCCATCTCGACCTTTTTAACGAAGGTGCGGATACGGCTCATGCGCGCGCCGTTGATGGCGGCGCGACGCGCGTTTCTGCGGATCCTCTTTTTGGCGGAGATATGATTGGCCATGGCTCAATCCCGTGTAAATCAGTTGAGGTGCGGCTTATGGCCGATTTCTGCAGCATCGTCAAGCGGTTTTACAAGACCAGAGCGGGCTGACAGCGCCCGT
>JAYYLR010000083.1:0-3506 GCA_036143955.1 Pseudomonadota bacterium
GGCAGGTGCCGTGAGCTGCACGCAGGAAGTGTCCTTCATCGCGAATCCCGGCATGCAGCGCCAGCTGTTGCCGACGACAATGGCGTTCGCCGGCGCCTTCACCGCCTCGCAGCGTCCGGACGCGGCGTGTGCGAAGCCGTCCTGGCAGCGCCATCCCTTGTTTGTGATAACGGCGTTGCTTGGCCGTGGGCCTGTATGTTCGACATAAATCTTGCCGGCGGCGTCCTGCGCAACCGCCTGGCCCGGCACGCCGGAAATCAGTGTACAGCCGAGAAAAAACAGAGCGCTGAGCACGGCTTTCAGAATGTCTGTACCACCTGGCATTGATCCACCCGGCATAAACGCACTCATATGAATAAACTCACGCCACAATGAACGGCCGGTTCGGCCCACCGGTTCCAACGCTGCCAAAAGTGGCACCGGCAAGGATTCGGGTCAAGATGGCGGGGGTTCGGCACACCGCCTGTCAGGAACGGCCCCGTGCCGGCCGCGCGGCGTCGCCGCTGCGCCGACGCAGTGGCTGCGATCCCCCGAAACCGCCGCCCTTGCCACCTTTGCCGCCGCCGGCCGGACGCGCGCCCTTGCGAAACGGCTTCTTGCCCTGTTTCGGCTTGCCGGCACCCTCTTTCAGGCGGAGCGTCTGGTCACGCCCGACCTCTGCCTTACGGTCTGCCTTGCGATCAGGCTTGCGCTCGGCCTTGCCGGACTTTGCCGCCTTCGGAGCACCGCCATCCCGTGCCCCACCATCCCGCAGCCTGTCGGGCTTGCCACCGTCCCGTGGCGGCCGTGCGGGCGGCTTGCCGGCTCCTTTCGAGAAGGTCTTCCCGTCCGGCTTGCGGCGGGGCTTGCCGCCGGCGGCCTCGGCATACCGGTCATCAGACTGTGGCTTCGGCCTTGCAGCGGGTTTCCCCCCCGGTTTACCACCGTGTTTTCCCCCTGGTTTTGTCTCGAATGTGCCGCCTGGTTTCCCGCCAGGCTTGCTGCCGAATTTGCCGCTGGGTTTTGCCCGTGGCCTGTCACCGAATTTGCCACCCGGTTTTCCGCCCGGCTTTCCGCCGGGCTTGCCGTTGCGAAAGCGCTGTGGCGGCCGCCCGCGGCCACGGCCCTTGCGCGGCGCGATTTCCGGCTGGAAGTCGGTCACCTCGTCGCCGTCGCCATCGACAATCACAAGTCGCTGCCCGACATGGGCAAGGATCGCCGACAGCTTTTCCTGATCGGCGACGCTGCAGATCGAAAGCGCCTCGCCCTCGCGGCCCGCACGGCCGGTCCGGCCAATGCGATGGACGTAGGATTCAACCATCTCGGGGAGGTCGTAATTGACCACGAGACCAAGTCCCGACACATCGATCCCGCGCGCCGCCACATCGGTGGCGACAAGGACGCGGAGTTCACCCTTCTTGAAACGGCGAAGCACCTTCTGGCGGATATACTGGCGCATGTCGCCGTGAAGGGCGTCGGAGCCAATCCCCTTGTCCGTCAGCCAGGCCGCCAGCTCGTCCGCGCGAAGCCGTGTGCGCACGAAAATCAGGGCCTGTTCGCCCGCCATCCGGTCGAGCTCGCCAAACAGAACGTCACGTTTGTCGGCGTTGCGCACCAGCACGGCACGCTGGCTGATGGTGTCGACGGTTTCACCGGCGCGTTCGGCCCTGATTGTCACAGGATCGGTCAGGAAGGTCTCGGCAAGGCGTTTCATCTCGTCCGGCATCGTGGCCGAGAAGAACACCGTCTGACTCGACGGCGGCAGCGCCTCGAAAATGCGCCGGATGGGCGGCAGGAAACCCAGATCGATCATCTGGTCGCCCTCGTCGAGGACGAAATGCTCGATGTCGCCGAGATCGACCTTGCCGCGGGCCATCAGATCCTCGAAGCGTCCCGGGGTCGCGACAAGAACGTCGACACCCTTTTTCAGCGAACGGAACTGGTGGTCATACCGTTCGCCGCCGACGATGGTCAGATAGCGCACTTTCAGACTGCCGGAAAACGCCTTGATGCTGTCCGACACCTGGTAGGCAAGTTCGCGCGTCGGCACAAGCACAAGGATGCTGGTGCTCCGTGGCGTGCTTGCCTTGCGTTTCTGGAGAAGACCGTGGAGCAGCGGCAGAAGATAGGCGGCCGTCTTGCCGGTTACGGTCTGCGCAAGGCCAATCAGGTCGCGCCCCTCAAGGATCACCGGGATGGCATCGCGCTGGATCGGCGTCGGAACGGTCAGCCCCTGCGCGGCAATGTCGTCGACAATGCTTGGCGCAATGCCAAGCTCGAAGAACGGGTCACCCTCGAAGGGCGCCTCCGCGCCGTCATCCGGCACGTCCGGATCGTCGACCTTTTGCGGCTCGTCAATGGTCATCAATGTCCCTTTCGGTTCAGCGCGAGAACAGCACTCGCGGCGCGGCGGCATCCATCAACCGCGGCACATGAGGGTTCACATCGATGCTGACAGAAATTTGGTGGAGCCAGACGGGATCGAACCGACGACCTCCTGCTTGCAAAGCAGGCGCTCTCCCAGCTGAGCTATGGCCCCTTATCCGGTGCCTGCCTCGATTTGCCGACGGGTCGGTCCGGAGGCGGCATGCGGGTCGCCGGACACGGCGTGTCCGAACGATCGGTGTTATCTGCGAATGGGTGCTGGGGGTCAACCTTTTTTTTAGCCCGAACCCTGCCCTTCACCATAAAAAGGAACGGCCGGCACATGCCCGTACCGGCCGTCACTCGGAGGAACCTTTGCGGCGTCAGGCGGCTTCGGCCTGCATCGCGTCAAGAACGGCACTGTAAGTGACCTCGCCGCCACGGACATTCAGCCCGTTGGCAAGGTGCGGGTCACGGTCGAGCGCCGCCACCCCATGCTCGGCAAGCGCCAGCACATGCGGCAGCGTGGCGTTGTTCAGCGCCTCGGACGAGGTCAGCGGCACCGAACCCGGCATGTTGGCGACGCAGTAATGAACCACGCCGTCGACAACGTAGGTCGGGTCGTCATGCGTCGTCGGGCGCGAGGTCTCGAAACAACCGCCCTGATCGATGGCGACGTCGACGAGAACCGAACCGGGCTTCATTTCGGACAGGAAGCTGCGCGAGATGAGTTTCGGCGCGCTGGCGCCCGGGATCAGAACGGCGCCGATCACCATGTCGGCGTCGCGGCAGACCTCTTCGATGATTGCCTTGCTCGAATAGCGTGTCGTGATGGCGCTGCCGAAAATGTCGTCGAGCTGGCGAAGACGCGGCACCGACCGGTCGAGGATCGTGACGCGGGCACCGAGCCCGACAGCCATCTTCGCGGCATTGGTTCCGACGACCCCGCCGCCGATCACGACAACCTCGGCCGGGCTGGTGCCCGGGACGCCCGAGATCAGCAGACCGCGGCCACCAGCGCTTGCCTTAAGGTTCGAGGCGCCCTCGATCACGGCAAGACGGCCGGCAACCTCGCTCATCGGCGCCAGAAGCGGAAGGCCGCCGGACGCGTCGGTGATGGTCTCATAGGCGATCGCCGTGCAGCCCGACTCCATGAGGCCGCG
>JAYYLR010000084.1:0-7953 GCA_036143955.1 Pseudomonadota bacterium
CATCGTCATCGGCGTCGCGGATCAGGCCGGCGGAAACGACTTTCTCGTCTTCATTGTCGGCAACATCGAAAAGCCTGACGCCTTGCGTCTTGCGTCCGGCGATCCTGATCGAGTCGCCCTCGCCGCCATGAACGCGGATGCGGATGACCTGCCCATGGTTGGTGACAAGCATCAGCTGGTCTTCCTCATAGACCGTGAAACTTGCCATGACGCGGCCGTTTCGCTCGCTTGTCTCGATATTCGCCACACCCTGCCCGCCACGACCGGTGCGTCTGTAGTCGGTGACCTGTGTCCGCTTGCCATACCCGTTTTCGGTCACGGACAGCACGAACTGACGTTCTTCCTCGGCGATAATCGACATCGACACGACTTCATCGGCGCCAAGAAGCTTCATACCGCGCACACCGGTACTGTCACGGCCGCGGAACACCCTCACCGCATCGACGGCAAACCGGATCGCCTTACCGTGGCGCGTGGCGAGAAGAAGGTCGTCGCTTTCATTGCAGGGCGCAACGCCGACAAGCTCGTCCCCCTCGCCAAGCTTCATGGCAATCTTGCCGTTGCGCTTGATGTTGGTGAAGTCGCTCAGCCTGTTGCGCCGAATATTGCCCGAAGCCGTTGCGAACATGACGTGAAGATCGTCCCAGCTGGTCTCGTCCTCCGGCATTGGCATCACGGTGTTGATCGTCTCGCCTGTCTCTATGGGCAGCATATTGACCATCGCCTTGCCGAGCGACTGCGGCGCCGCCTCCGGAAGCCTGTAGCATTTAAGCTGGTAGACCATGCCGCTGGACGTGAAGAAGAGGATCGGCGTATGCGTATTGGCAACGAAGAGCCGCGTCACGAAATCCTCGTCACGGGTCTTCATTCCCGACCGACCCTTGCCGCCTCGGCGCTGCGCACGATAGACGGACAGTGGCACGCGCTTGATATAGCCGCGATGGCTGACGGTGACGACCATGTCCTCGCGCTCGATCAGGTCTTCGTCGTCCTGGTCGACAAGCTGGTCCGAAATCTCCGTTCGGCGGTCGTCAGCCAGACGTCCCCTTGCCGCTTCCAGCTCTTCGAGAATGACCTCGTCGACCCGCTCGGACGAACCGAGTATGGCAAGATAGTCGGCAATCTTTTCAGCCAGCTCGCGTGTCTCGTCTGCCAGCTTCTCGCGCTCCATACCCGTCAGGCGCTGAAGCCTGAGTTCGAGAATGGCACGGGCCTGGGCTTCCGAAAGGCGATACTCCCCGTCGACAACCTCATGGCCCGGATCGTCGATGAGGGCGATGAAAGCCTCCACTTCGGCGGCCGGCCAGGACCGTGCGCACAGCTCGTTTCGGGCCGTTTCGGTATCCGGAGCGCGCTTGATCAATTCGATGATTTCGTCAATCGAAGCCAGCGCCACCATGAGGCCTGCCAGAAGATGCGCGCGCTCGCGTGCCTTGCCGAGAAGATGGATCGACCGCCGCGTCACCACTTCGCGCCGGAATTCGCAGAAGGCGGAGATGACGTCCTTCAGCCCCATCTGTTCCGGGCGGCCGCCATTCATGGCAAGCATGTTCACCGGAAAACTGGTCTGCAGCCGCGTATGGCGCCACAGCTGGTTCAGCACCACGTCGCCCGAGGCATCCCGCTTGATTTCGACGACGATCCGCATCCCTGTCCTGTCGGATTCGTCGCGGATGTCGGAAATGCCTTCGATGGTTTTCTCGCGGACAAGCTCGCCGATACGCTCCAGAAGCTGTGCCTTGTTCACCTGATACGGGATTTCGTTGACAATGATTGTCTCGCGGTCGCGGCTGTCGGTGATCACCTCGGCCCGCGCCCGCATGATGACGGACCCGCGCCCCGTTCGGTAGGCGTCGCGAATGCCGGCGCGTCCCATGATCAGGGCGCCGGTCGGGAAATCAGGTCCCGGAACGATCTCGATCAGCTCTTCGACGGTGATGTCCGGATTCCGGATATAGGCCTCGCAGGCGGAGATGACCTCCGCCGGGTTGTGCGGCGGCACATTTGTCGCCATGCCGACCGCGATGCCGTTGGCGCCGTTGACCAGAAGGTTCGGATATTCGGCAGGCAGAACCGTCGGCTCAAGCTGCGTCTCGTCATAATTCTCGGCGAAATCGACCGTATCCTTGTCGATATCCCGAAGAAGGCTTTCAGCGGCGCGCGCCAGTCGTGACTCGGTGTAGCGCATCGCCGCTGGCGGATCGCCGTCGACCGATCCGAAATTGCCCTGCCCGTCGACAAGCGGCAGGCGCATCGAAAAATCCTGCGCCATGCGGACCATGGCCTCATAGATCGAGCTGTCGCCATGCGGGTGATAGTTGCCCATCACGTCACCGACGATGCGGGCCGATTTGCGCGGCGGCTTCGACCAGTCGTAATTGCCTTCCATCATCGCGTAGAGGATGCGCCGGTGAACGGGTTTCAGCCCGTCCCTGACATCCGGCAGCGCCCGCGACACGATCACGCTCATGGCGTAATCGAGGTAGGATTTCCGCATCTCCTCAGAGATGGAAATTGTAGGATTTTGTGGATCCGTGGGCGGTGATGAAGTGTCGGTCAATGAGGTCTCTCAAGCCCCGATGGGGCGTCGCCAATTGGTGACGATGCAAAACACCGTTCTACACAACATTTATAGCATATCCTGGTCCAAAACCTCAAAATATTGTTGTTTTTCGGCGACAAAAGAAAAAGCCACCGCCTTTTAAAGGCAACGGCTTCATATTGATCTACAATTGTCTGTATTAGAAGGGAATATCGTCATCCATTGCATCACCGCCATGCATCGGTGGTGGCGAAGCCGGCGCGGCGCCGCCAGAAGACTGTCCCTGGGCCGGCGCACCGCCGCCGCCGCCGTAACCGCCGCCCGAACTATCGCCGTAACCACCACCCGCGCCGGCGCCGTCGCCACGACCGCCAAGCAACGTCAGTTCGCCCCGGAAGCGGCCGAGAACGACTTCGGTTGTATATTTTTCCACACCTTGCTGGTCCGTCCATTTGCGTGTCTGGAGCTGGCCTTCCAGATAAACGCTGGATCCCTTGCGAAGATACTGTTCGGCCACCCGCGCCAGATTTTCGTTGAAAATGACGACCCGATGCCATTCCGTGCGCTCGCGCGGTTCGCCGCTCATGCGGTCCTTCCACCGTTCTGACGTCGCGACGGACAGGTTCACCACCTTCATGCCGTCCTGGGTGTTCCTGATTTCCGGATCACGGCCAAGATTACCGACAAGAATCACCTTGTTTACACTGCCTGCCATGGTTGCCAAGCTCCTTCACGCCTGTTTTTCGGGGGACACTGATAAAAAGCATCGGATAGGCCTTTAGATTACCCAGCAGGATGCCCAGATGACAACCTCAATGATGTTGTTTTCGCCGCAGCGCGACAGCCGGCTTTTGGCTGGTCGCGTGGTAAGGCGCCGGGTATAGTCGCGCGATGCCGAATGAAACGAAAAAGACTCCGCCAGCCGCCGGCGAGCTGTTTGACAGCGCATTGGCGACGGCTGCCGATATTCATCCCCCCAACAGTGACGACTCCGTGGTGCGGTCCGAGCCCCGTGTGATCGCCATACGCGGTGCGCGCGAGCACAATCTTGCCGATGTCAGCATAGATCTTCCGCGCGACAGGCTGGTCGTCCTGACCGGGCTGTCGGGTTCCGGCAAATCCTCGCTTGCCTTCGACACGATCTATGCCGAGGGCCAGCGCCGCTATGTCGAATCGCTTTCGGCCTATGCGCGCCAGTTTCTGGAAATGATGCAGAAGCCCGACGTCGATCTGATCGAAGGGCTGTCGCCGGCAATTTCGATCGAGCAGAAAACGACGTCCCGCAACCCGCGCTCCACCGTCGGCACCGTCACCGAGATTTATGACTACATGCGTCTTCTGTGGGCGCGAATCGGTATCCCCTACTCGCCGGCCACCGGCCTTCCCATCCGCAGCCAGACCGTCAGCCAGATGGTCGACATCCTGCTTGGCATGGATGACGGCACGCGGCTCTATCTTCTTGCCCCGGTGATTCGCGGTCGCAAGGGCGAATATCGCAAGGAACTTGCCGATTACCACCGCAAGGGATTCAGCCGGGTCCGGATCGACGGCGAGATCTATGACCTCGACGCCACACCCGAACTCGACAAGAAGCGCAAGCACGACATCGAGCTTGTCGTCGACAGGCTTGTCATCAAGGGTGACCCGGACGAACTGTCGACCCGCCTCGCCGACTCCCTCGAAACCGCGCTGGCGCTGACAGATGGTCTTGCCTATGCCGACAATGCGGACAGCGGCGAGCGGACCGTGTTCTCGGCTAATTTCGCCTGTCCGGAGTCTGGTTTCACAATCGACGAAATCGAGCCGAGGCTCTTTTCCTTCAACAACCCGTTCGGTGCCTGCCCGGCTTGTGACGGCCTTGGTGTCAGCAGCCATTTCGACGAGCAGCTTGTCGTTCCGGACCATCGGCAAACCCTGCGTGGCGGCGCCATCGCCCCCTGGGCCAACAGCAGCTCGCGCTACTACATCCAGACCCTTGAATCGCTGGCAAGGCAGTTCGGCTTTTCTTTAGACATGCCGTTCGGCGAGCTCGATGACGAGTTCAAGTCGCTGATCCTGCACGGGTCGGGAACACTTCCCGTGACCATGGAGTTTGACGACGGCATGCGGTCCTACAAGACGAAGCGGCCGTTCGAGGGGCTGATGCCGAACCTCGCGCGGCGCTATCGCGAGACGGATTCGTCCTGGGTTCGCGAAGAGCTTGAGAAATTCCGCGCCAACCATCCCTGCGATGCCTGCGGTGGCAAACGCCTGAAACCGGAATCGCTGGCGGTAAAGGTCGATATGAAGGACATATCGGATATCGCGCGGCTTTCGATTGGCGACGCCCGCGACTGGTTCGCCGGTCTCAGCGACAAGCTGAAGGGCCAGGAATCAGAAATTGCTGCCCGCATTCTCAAGGAAATCAACGAACGGCTTGGCTTTCTCGTCAATGTCGGGCTCGGCTATCTTTCGATGGCGCGCAATTCAGGCACCCTGTCTGGCGGCGAGTCACAGCGGATTCGTCTTGCCTCGCAGATCGGGTCCGGCCTGACGGGTGTTCTCTACGTTCTCGACGAACCTTCAATCGGGCTTCACCAGCGTGACAATGACCGTCTTCTGACCACGCTCGTTCGGCTCCGCGATCTTGGCAACACCGTGCTTGTTGTCGAGCATGACGAGGATTCGATCAGGCTTGCCGACTACGTCATCGACATGGGGCCCGGCGCCGGGGTGCATGGCGGTCAGGTTGTTGCTGCCGGCACGCCGGACCAGATCATTGCCAGCAAGGCATCTCTGACAGGCAAATATCTGTCGGGCGCGCTCGAAATCAGCATTCCCAAATCCCGCCGCAAGGCCAAGAAGGGACGCTTCGTAAGAGTCGAGAATGCCAGCGGCAACAATCTTCGCGATGTCACCGTCGACTTCCCGCTTGGCGTTCTGACCTGCGTGACGGGCGTCTCGGGCGGCGGCAAGTCGACTTTGGTTCTGGAAACGCTTTGGAAGGGCCTGGCGCGCCGCCTTCACAAGGCGCGCGAGATGCCGGCACCGCACAAGGCCATCAACGGCGCCGAGCTTCTCGACAAGGTCGTCGATATCGACCAGTCGCCAATCGGCAGGACCCCGCGGTCGAACCCGGCCACCTACACAGGGGCCTTCACCCCGATCCGCGAATGGTTCGCCGGGCTTCCCGAGGCAAAGGCTCGTGGCTATGCCCCGGGCCGGTTCTCCTTCAACGTCAAGGGCGGGCGCTGCGAGGCGTGCCAGGGCGACGGTCTCATCAAGATCGAGATGCATTTCCTTCCCGATGTCTACGTCACCTGCGATTCCTGCAAGGGGCGGCGCTACAACCGCGAAACGCTGGAAATCACCTTCCGAGGCAAGTCCATCGCGGATGTGCTTGAAATGACTGTGGAAGAAGGTGTCGAATTCTTCAAGGCGGTACCGCCGATCCGTGAAAAGCTGGAGACGATGTACCGCGTCGGCCTTGGCTATGTCCGCATCGGCCAGCAGGCGACCACCCTGTCCGGCGGCGAGGCGCAGCGGGTAAAACTGTCGAAGGAACTGTCGCGCCGGGCGACGGGCCGCACCGTCTATATCCTCGATGAACCGACGACGGGCCTGCATTTCCACGACATTGCAAAGCTTCTCGAGGTTCTTCAGGAGCTTGTTGATCAGGGAAACACGGTCATCGTGATCGAGCACAACATGGATGTCATCAAGACCGCCGACTGGGTCATCGACCTTGGCCCCGAAGGTGGCGACGGCGGTGGCATGATCGTCGCCGAAGGAACGCCGGAACAGGTAGCCGCTTTCCCAGCGTCGCATACCGGCACCTATCTCGCCCGTATGCTGGAAACAAAGGACTGACGGATGAACATGCAATCGACACGGCAGACGGTTCATGTCATCGGCGGTGGCCTTGCCGGAAGTGAGGCGGCGTTCCAAATAGCGCAGCGCGGCGTGAAAGTCGTTCTTCATGAAATGCGGCCCGTCCGAATGACCGACGCGCACCAGACCGAGGGGCTCGCCGAGCTCGTCTGTTCGAACAGTTTTCGGTCCGACGACGCGCAGGCAAATGCCGTCGGTGTTCTTCACGCCGAAATGCGGATCATGAATTCGATCATTATGTCGGCGGCCGACGAGCATAAGGTGCCTGCCGGCGGCGCGTTGGCCGTGGATCGTGACGGATTCTCGGCGGGTGTCGAGGCGAGGCTTGCGGCGCATCCCCTGATTGAGGTCGAACGCGGCGAAGTGACCGAAATCCCGGATGAATGGGACAACGTCATCATTGCCACCGGCCCCCTCACTTCGCCGGCGCTGGCCGAAATGGTGCGCAATCTTGGCGGCGAAGAAGATCTCGCCTTCTTCGATGCAATCGCGCCGATCGTGCATTTCGACAGCATCGACATGGATGTTGCCTGGTTCCAGTCGCGCTATGACAAGGCGACAGACGGCGGCGACGGCAAGGATTACATCAACTGCCCGATGAACAAGGCCCAGTATGAGGCTTTCATTGATGCGCTTCTGACAGGCGACAAGATGGTGTTCCGCGAGTGGGAGGAATCCACACCCTATTTCGAAGGCTGCATGCCGATCGAGGTGATGGCGTCACGCGGCCCCGAAACCCTTCGTTTCGGCCCGATGAAGCCTGTCGGCCTGACAAACGCCCATGACGGCAGCCGCCCACATGCCGTGATCCAGCTTCGGCAGGACAATGCCCTCGGCACGCTTTACAACATGGTCGGTTTCCAGACGAAGCTAAAATATGCCGAGCAGGTTCGCGTGTTCCAGACAATTCCGGGACTTGAAAACGCACAGTTCGCGCGGCTTGGCGGCCTGCATCGCAACACCTTCATCAATTCACCGCGCCTTCTTGACGAGCAGCTTCGGATGAAGGCGAATCCCGGCTTGCGCTTCGCTGGCCAGATCACCGGAGTTGAGGGCTATGTCGAATCAGCTGCGATTGGGCTCATGGCGGGCATCATGGCGGCCGCGCAGGCGTCCGGATCGACATGGACAGCCCCGCCGGTCGATACCGCGCATGGCGCACTGCTTGCCCATATCACCGGCGGTGCGGACGCGGATACCTTCCAGCCGATGAATGTCAATTTCGGCCTGTTTCCGCCAATCGACGGCGCCGCGACCGGCGGCAAGCGCAAGCTTCGGGGGCGCGACCGCAAGCTTGCCTACGCCTCCCGTGCCCTTGAGTCCTTCAATCACTGGTCGGCTGTGCCTGCGGACGCCTGAACCCGAAGCGCCAGCCAAGCATTCGCCAGGCCAGCATCGGCTCGGCATCGCCGGCCGGCACCGAACACCGATATCTCAGTAGCAGGCCCAGCATCCCAATCCACCGGGCATCTCCACCGGCAAGGCTTTCCAGATGCCGGTTCTGGATTGCTGCCACGTGAGAAGGCTCAACCAATGCTGTG
>JAYYLR010000085.1:0-5218 GCA_036143955.1 Pseudomonadota bacterium
GTTCGCCACCGGCATCCCGTTCCTCGGGCGCGGCGACAGTGACGAGCACGCGGCCTTCCTGAAGGAGCTTGCCTCGGTCATGGCCGTCAGCTCCGGCATGCGCCGCAACGGCGCCGCGGCGCTCGACCTTGCCTGGGTGGCGGCCGGCCGTTTGGACGGTTTCTGGGAGCGTGGGCGGAGTGTGTGGGACATCGCCGCCGGCGTGATCCTGATCCGCGAGGCCGGCGGCTTCGTCTCCGACTTCGCGTCGCGCGACATGGCGCTGGACAGCGGCGATGTCGTCGCCGCCAACCCGGCCATCCACGGCGACCTGGTGAAGCTTCTTCGCGCCTGATCCGCGGCATCGTTCGGGGCGCCGGCGCGGGCGCGCTCCCGGCGCCTCATTCCTGCCATTCTTTCATTGCATCGTGCCGGCGTGGAATATCTGCCGCGCCGCTTCGTGACCGGCCGGCCGCAATTGGACGTTCAGGGGGATTTCAGGCCATGATGACCGATCCGCGCCGCTACCTCATCCGCATGCTTGTCTTCCTTCTCGTGGTGGCTGTCATCGCCGGCCTTCTCCACGCACCGCTGTGGCGTGCCTTCATGGGCAATCCGGCGCTGAACGGGGTCATCGTCGGGGCGCTGTTCCTCGGCATCGCCTACGCTTTCCGGCAGACCCTCCGCCTGGTTCCTGAACGGCGCTGGCTGATCGCCATCCAGAAGACCGGCAAGCTCGACAACAGGCAGGTGAAGCCGGTCCTTCTCGCCACCGTCAACGCCATGCTTGCCGACCAGCGGCAGGAGGCGCAGCTGTCGGCACTTTCGCTCCGCTCGGTCCTCGACGGCGTCGCGGCGCGGCTTGACGAAGGACGCGAGATCTCGCGCTACATGATCGGGCTCCTGGTCTTTCTCGGCCTTCTCGGCACCTTCTGGGGGCTGCTTCAGACGATCGGCGCGGTCGGCTTCGTCGTCGGCTCCCTCGACACCGCCGGCACCGATTTCGACGCCATGATGACACAGCTGAAAGGCGGGCTCGACGCCCCGCTCTCCGGCATGGCAACGGCCTTCTCCTCGTCGCTGTTCGGCCTAGCCGGCTCGCTGATCCTCGGCTTTCTCGACCTGCAGCTCGGCCAGGCCATGGGCCGGTTCTTCAACGAGCTGGAAGACTGGCTTTCCGCCTTCGCCAGGTTCAATGACAGCGGCCCGGCCGGCAATCAGGGACCGACGGCGCTTGCCGGCGGGATGAACGAGGAAGCCGCCCGCGCGCTGATCCATCTTGGCAATTCCATCGCCGCAGGCGAGGACAACCGCCAGCGTGTTCTCGACCAGCTGACAAGCATCAACATGACGCTTGCCGCCCTCAACGAGGCGATCACCGACGACCGCCGCCTTCGCGAGCAGCTGGCGCAGCTGAACGCCGGCATCAAGCAGCTGTCGGACGATCTGCGCGATGACAGGTCACGCTCCACGAGCGCCGTCAGCGCCGAGCTCCGCACGCTGGCGGGCGCCATCAACAAGCTTGCCGGCGGGCGGGCGACCCGCACGACGAAGGGATCCTGACAATGGCACTGGCGCGGCTTGGCGGCGCCCGCCGCCCCGACAGCTATACCTGGCCGGGCTTCGTCGACGCGCTGGCCACGCTGCTCATGGTCATCATCTTCGTCCTCCTTGTCTTTGTCCTGATCCAGGTCAATCTCGCCTACCGGGTCGCCGGCCAGGACGCGACGATGAACGACATGCGCGCCCAGATCGTCGATCTCGGCGAGCTGCTGAACCTCGAACGCAAGGCGAATGACGACCTGTCGGCCGAACTGGCGCGGATTTCCGACAGCCTTGCCGACGCCACGCGCGAGCGCGACGCCCTCGAGGCGCAGCTTGCCGACACCAGCACCACGCTGAGCATCCGCGAAAGCGAGATCGAACGCCTGACCGCCCTCCAGCAGGAAACGCAGACGGCACTGCAGGCGGCACAGCTCACGCTCGAGCAGCGCGTCGCCGCGCTTGAAAGCACCGAGGCGGCGCTGAAAGATTCGCAGCGCCGGATCGAGGAACTCGAACTCACCCTCGAGGAGCGGGTCGCCGCGCTCGAAACCAGCCAGGCGGCGCTTGCCGACAGCGAGGCCGAACGCGCCGCCGCGCAAACCGAGCTCGCCGCCCTGTCGGCCCGAAATGCCGCTTCGCTTCAGCGCGTCGACGAGCTTGAGCAGACGAATGCCGCCTCGCAGGCCGAGATCATCCGGATGACGAACGCCATCACCGCGCTTCGCCTCCGGATCGAGCAGCTGACGACGCTTCTTGCCGAGAAGGAAGCCCAGGCGGCGCGCGACAAGATCGCCATCGCCAGCCTCGGCAAGTCGCTGAACAATGCGCTCGCCTCGCGGGTCCAGGAACTGCAGCGCTTCCGCTCCGAATTCTTCGGGCGTCTCCGCGACGTCCTTCGCGGCCGTGATGACGTGCGGATCGTCGGCGACAGGTTCGTCTTCCAGTCCGAGGTCCTGTTCGCGCAGGGCCAGGCCGACATTGCCGCCGAGGGCGAGACGCAGCTGGCGCAGCTTGCCGTGGCGCTGACGCAGATCGCGGCCGAAATCCCGGAAGATATCGACTGGGTGCTTCAGGTCGAAGGCCATACCGACGACATACCGGTGCGGGCCGGCCGCTTTGCCGACAACTGGGACCTGTCGACGGAACGCGCCCTGTCGGTGGTGCGTTTCCTTGCCGACCAGGGGCTGCCGCCGAACCGGCTTGCCGCCGCGGGTTATGGCGAATTCCAGCCGCTCGACCCGTCCGACAGCGACGAGGCGCGCCGTCGCAACAGACGGATCGAGATGAAGCTGACGCAGCGCATTTCGGCCAACTGACAGGTCTGTGATACGACGGTGCTTGACGCCTCACCCTTTTGTGAAACGCTGCCGGGCGTTGCTTAACCGTGCCCGCTTCTATCCTTATGCATGATCCTTTCGGCGGTGCGTATGGGGCGATACCACCTGGCGGCAATTCTTGTGCTGTGCCAGCCCCTTATCATGCCGGCGCATGGCTGTTCGAGCGCATCGGCCTGCGGCGGCATTGTCGACGGGTTCTTTCTCGGCCTGATCGCCGGTCCTGTTGAAAACAGCGACACCGCAGCCGCCCCGCCGTCACGTCCCGTCATGCCGGCTGTCTCGCCGCTTCCACCGGGTGGCGGACCAATTGTCATCGCGCCCCCGGCGTCCGATGCGGCTTTGCCGGCCGCGATGCCAGCTTCCGGACCCGACCCGACACGCCCCCATATCCTGAAACAGGGTCTTGTGACAGGCAGGATCATCGATGGCGGCGAGGCCTGGATGAGCTTCTTCGAGTCGGCTGGCGAAAGCGAAACCCGGGTGGTGGTGGCGTCGCCGCTTGTGAAGCTCTCATCCTTCGGCGGTGCCGAGGAATGGCAGCGCGTCCACCGGGTCGAGCTTGCCGTCTTCCCGGCCTGGCCAGCCGAGACCGTTTCGCAGCCGGTCGCCATGATGGTCGGCTGCGGCGCCTGCGCGGACGGGGCGCCTGCCGAGATGACCGGCACCGGCATTCTGGACTTCAGCCTTGCCGGAACCGACACGCCCGGCCCAAACACGGCCGCCGCCGGAATCAGCCGGATCCGCGACATCTCCCTGCAGGCCTCCGCGGGTCCGGCCGCAACAGGCGAGATGCAGTTCATTCTCCGCACCGCCGACGGCCCCATCGCCACCGCCGACGAGGCGCGGCTGCAGCTCGATTTCGGGGATTACAGCACCGACCTCCGGCTTCGGCTTCTTGTCTGGCTCCATGCCGACGGGCGCGCCGGCGGCGCCTTCACCGGCATGGCAGAGAATCCCGATGCCGGTTCCGGGGCCGATCCCGGGGCCGTTGTCGGCTATTTCAGCGGTGCCGGCTGTGCGCCTGCCTGCGGTGTCGAGAACTGAAGGTCGGCGAGATGGCGGTAGAGTGGCGACTCGTTTATCAGCTGCTCATGCGTTCCGGTGGCGACGATCCGGCCACCGTCGAGAAGGAAGATACGGTCGGCCCGGATCACCGTTGCCAGCCGGTGCGCGATGACGATCGAGGTGCGGTCCTTCATCAGCGCCTCCAGCGCCGCCTGAACCGCCGCCTCGGACCGCGCGTCAAGCGCGCTTGTCGCCTCGTCGAGAAGAAGCAGCCCCGGGTCACGCAGGATCGCGCGCGCAATCGCGATCCGCTGGCGCTGCCCGCCGGACAGGCGGACGCCCTTCTCGCCGACAGCCGTGTCATAGCCCTGCCCGAGCGCGGTGATGAAGCCGTGCGCCTCGGCCTGCCGCGCTGCCGCGATGATGTCCGCCTCGCCGGCATCGGGCCGCCCGAAAGCGATGTTGTCGCGGATGCTTGTCGAGAACAGCGCCGGATCCTGCGGCACCAGCCCGATGAAGCCGCGGATGTCGGCCAGCGCGAGATCGCGAAGATCCTGTCCGCCAAGCCGCACGGTACCCGCCGTCGGGTCGTAGAATCGCAGCAGCAGGTGGAAGAGGGTCGATTTTCCGGCCCCGCTCGGGCCGACGAGCGCCACCCGTTCGCCGCGTTCCACCACCAGCTCGACGCCGCTCACGGCCGGCCGGCTCATGCCGGCGGGATAGGCGAAATCGACACCGGCGAAACTGCAGGCTGTGGCATGGCCGCGTTGCAGCGTTGCCGGGCGCTCCGGCTCCGGCAGGGTTGCCGTTGCCTGCAGCGCCTGCGCAATCCGTTCCGCCGCGCCGGCGGCGCGCTGAAGTTCGCCGGCAAGCTCGGACAGGAAACCGGTCGAGGCGGCGACAAGGAAGGCGTAGAAGACAAAGGAAGACAGGTCGCCGGCGCTGATCCGTCCGGCAAGGAGGTCCTGCCCGCCGATCCACAGGATCGCCGAGATGCCGCCGAAGACAAGAAAGATGATGATGCCGCTCATCCAGCCGCGAAGCCTTGTGCGCGCCAGCGCCGCATCGAGGCTTGTCGCGACGGCGGCGTCAAAGCGGCTTCGCATCAACTGCTGGCGGCCGAAGGCCTGTACCGTGCGGATGGCGGTCACCGTCTCCTCGGCCTGGACGGCGACGTCGGCAAGCCTGTCCTGGGCATGCCGCGAGGCGCGGCGCAGCCGCCGGCCGAGAAAGATCAGCGGCACCACGACAAGCGGCACCACGACAAGCACGACAAGCGACATTTTGGGGCTCGACAGCACCACCATCACCAGCCCGCCGACAAGCAGGATCACGTTTCGCGCCGCCATCGA
>JAYYLR010000086.1:0-15038 GCA_036143955.1 Pseudomonadota bacterium
CTCGCTGAAACCGGATGCCACCGTCATGTCCAGCACATGCCGAAGGGTCGCCGTTTCATAGGCGCTGCCCTTGGTTTCGGGAAGATAATGCGAGACGGGTGTCTCGGGGTCGAGGACCCCCTCGCCAACGAGCATCCCGGTCAGAAGCGCCGTCAGTGATTTTGAAATGGAGAAGATGATGTGCTGTCTGTCGGCGGCGCCCCATCCTCCATACCATTCCCAGACAAGCCTGCCCCGATGAAGCACCACAAACGCATCGGTCGCATTGCCGGCAAGGAAGGTGGCAAGCACGGCTCCGTCCACGGTTACCGGAAGTGATGACAGGTCCTGCCGCGCTTCGGGGAGGCTGGACGGGTTGCTTGACGGTGGCATGGGTGCCGTTGGCAGCAGCTGCCGGACATGTGAAAATGACCAGCGGCACATACCGGGGGCACGCCAATCGGCAACGCTGACCTGCATCTCGGGCGGTGGCGGAGCACCCTGCATCAGCTTCATCGGATCCGGCATAGACCGATATACCTCAGGTGCGGGCCCGTTCGAACGCCGCCCAGGCGGCCTCGAACTCGGCAAAGCTCATCGGCCCCTTGCGCGCCGGCTCAAGGATGCATTTTTCGGCCTCGAACAGCGTCTCGATGGCCGTAGCAAGATCACCGAGAATGTTCGTCGGGATCACCACGGCACCATGCCTGTCGGCATGAACCAGATCACCCTCCGCGATATCGAGATCGAAAACGCGCGCGCCGGCTGCGAAATCAACCACATGCACGAAGGCATGACTGGGACCTACAGACCCGGCGATGACCGGAAACCCGTCTGGAAGATCGCCGAGGTCCCGCATCACACCGTTCGTCAGCGCGCCGTCAAGGCCAAGCGCCTTGTGAACGGTCGTATTCACCTCGCCCCAGTAGGCGCCGACGGCATTCGGAACATCGACATCCTCGACGACAGCGATCGCGGGACGTGGGCCCTCCGACATGTGTCGGTAATAACTGAGCCGGCGCTCCCTGACGATGTCCGGTGCATCACCTGATGGTTGGCGGGCCGCGATGCGCGCCGTGCGCGCATATCCGACCATCGCCCTGTGCTCGGGCGCGGAGGCCAGAACAGTGCCGCGTGTGTATCGGTCGAAGCCACGCCTGCCCTGCGCCGTCTCGATGGCGTTGCAGACCGTCGGCGTGTCGACCGAGCGGAGCAGCGTCAGAAGGGCGTCATCCATCACCACCTCCTCAGCCCACGCCGAGGCGCGAACTGGCCAGCGCCGCACCGTCAACAAGCGCGGCCAGTTTGGCGTAGGCGATCTCCGGATCAACGGCCCCGAACCCGGCGAATGTTCCGAAGCCGCAGTCGGAACCGGCGATCACCCGGTCAGCGCCAACAATGCCGACAAACCGCTCAATCCGCTGGGCCACCAGTTCCGGATGCTCCACGAAATTTGTCGTCGTATCCACAACCCCCGGCACCAGAATCTTGTCATCCGGAATTTCACCAGCGCGGTCGCGGAACACTGTCCATTCATGGGCGTGACGCGGGTTCGACGTCTCGAAAAGAATATAGCGCGCGCGTGTCCGCATGAGCGTCCCGAACACCTTATCCATATCGATGTCGCAGACATGCGGGCCTTCATAATTGCCCCAGCAGATATGCACCCGCACATGCGCCGGGTCGATATCGCGGAGCGCGTGGTTCAGCGCCTCGACATGCATCGCTGCAACGGCGATAAACTCATCGTCGCTCAGATCTTCAAACAGCATGTGCCGGGACAGCGCGAGGTCAGGGCAGTCGAGCTGAAGATCGAGACCGGAACCGACGATGGTTTCATATTCCTCCTTCATCGCATCGGCAAGCGCCGCGAGATAGGCTTCGCGGGTCTTGTAATGCTGGTTCTGCAGGAACAGCGAAATCACCCCGGGCGACGCT
Source organism: Pseudomonadota bacterium (assembly GCA_036143955.1). Lineage (GTDB taxonomy): Bacteria > Pseudomonadota > Alphaproteobacteria > Puniceispirillales > Puniceispirillaceae > UBA8309. The sequence goes on from JAYYLR010000086.1 coordinate 1,918, forward strand.
GCATTCATGAATCCCCGTTTTGCGCCATTGGTTTCCATGCCGGCTTTCAGGTTTGCGATGTCGGCCATCAGTTCCTGCTGCCCCTTGGAACGGACCTCGCCCGTGCACATCGGGCGGGCATATTGCGGCGTGCCGCCGGCATCAGCGAGCCGCTGGAGGAAGCTCGGGAACATCTTCAAATCGCCCGGAGCGTTCCGCGGGCTGTCACCGGAGAAGCCTGTGTAGCGATCCTTGACGTAGGTGGCGTAAGAAATCTTCGAGGTCTCGCCATCCGACACGATATCGATCCCGGCATCGACCTGGCGGCGCACGGTTTCCGCACAGGCGCCGGTCATGCAGGCGTCGAAACCCTGCTGATCGAAGGCTTCCTCTCGTTCACGGGCAAAGATGAAGTCGACCACGTCCTGTGTTCGTGGAAGCGAGCCGACATGGCTGGTCAATATACGGTCCATTGATCTGTTCCTTCTCAACCAAGAGCCGGCGGCAGCGGATGGAAATCGGAGGTCGGGCCGGCCGCATCATCGGTATTAATGACACGAAACAGGCTGGCCTCGCCGCTCATCGAGGGCGCAAGGCTTACGAGCTGGTCCGGCGGTATCGCGCAGGTATCGCCCGGCGCCAGGCTGGCCTCGCCCGCTTCCCACGCAACCTTCCAGTGGCCGCGCATCACCATCAAAATTTCATGGCGGGTCGTCCGGTAAGGTTCGGCCGCGACGCTGCCGTCGCGAAGAAGCTCCAGCCTGAAACCCGGCCGGTCCTTGAGCATGCCGTCAGGTGCTATGACGGACGCCGGACATCCGTCCGCCATTGCCATCATGTCCCAGTAACGGGCAACGAAACGCGGCACGAACTCCTGGCTCGAGACCTTCGGAAACTGCGCAATCTCGTCTTTCGTCAAGGTCGGCATCGGTCCGACGCCTTCGGGCGGATGGACGCCCTTCTTGCTGTCGTAGAGGCGCCCGTTCGCGGCAAGCACAAGTCCGTGCTCCCGCGCCTCCTCGATTACCTTCGGCGCCCAGACCACGCCGCCACCGGCATCATTGCCGCCGAGCACGGCCATGATCATGCCGTAGTCCGTCCCGATATTCTCAAACCCGCGGAAGATGCCGGTCGGAATGTTGATCAGATCACCTTCCTCCAGCACAACCTCGCCATCGCCGCCGTCAGCACCCCAGAAGAAACGCCACCGGCCCGACAGCACGAAGAACACCTCGGCGGTTCGATGGGTATGAAGAGAGTTCCGGCATTTCGGCGGCTGTCCCGCAGCGCCGATATTGAACCCCGGGGTGTCGGCTATATGCACATGCTGGTCGGTACTTTCCGACACGCCGCCGCCGATGATAGTGAAGTTTTCCTTCTGGTCGCTGCCGGGCGTGTGCGCGTCGATAAAGGCGGTGCGGCAGGGAACAAGATCGCCGTAGCGAACAATGCGTTGACTTAGATCAATGGCTTGCATGGCACTACCCCGTCTTCATGACGATCTGTTTCCAGATCGCCGTTTCATCAAAGAGAACATATTCGCGTCGCAGCCCTCTCGGCCCGAATTCGGCGTGGCTGACACCCATGACATAAACGTCGGCGCCGGTCGGCGCGCCGAACGAACCCCAGCCGTCATGCTTGCCGTGAAGGCCCCAGCGGATGGCCGCACGTGGTGCGTGCCCCTCATCCTCGCGTCCGATCTGATGCTCGATGGTGAAAGCGGCGTTCGGGAAACTCGCACGCAGTCCCATCCAGAACCTGTCGGCGGCGTCATGTCCATGCGCCGTGATACCGCCCGGCAGTTCGAGATGGCAGGCCTCGTCATAGCTGCCCGGAATGGCCGCCAGATCAGCGTTCATGATCCTGGTCAGCATTTCGGCATAATCAGCACCGACCCTGTTGTCGTTGCCACGACCGCCATATGGACCCTTCACGTCAATCTCCGGAGAAAAGGGCTTCACGCAGGAATCTGCCCCTCCCTCCCGATCGATCAGATCGGCGGCGTAGGCCTTCGGCTCCCAGCCGAGCTGGCGGACTATGGCGCCCTGATCGCGGATCAGCCATTCGTCATTGATCTGGTTGTTGATTGCGTGGCAGTCGGCGATGATCCGGTAGGTGAGTGTCTGGCCGGTCGCATTCCCGTAGATACCGTCCCCGAGGTGGGTCGCGGTGGACAGAATGCGATGCGAGGACAGCATCCCTTCCTCGGGTGTGCCCGACCAGATCACATCCTCACCAAGCAGGCGCCTGTCGGGAAACTCAGCCAAGGTCGCCATCGTCGCGGCGATCACGCCCTTGTTGCCGACCACCACCGATCCGGGCGAGCGGACAGGGATATCGGCGGTATAGTAATCATGGAGCGTGGCAATGCCCCGCCCCTCCCAGATTTCAGCGGTAATTCCCAGGATATAGTCCGGGAAATCCTCCCATTTCGGGTCAAAGCCTTTCATTGTCCCAGTCCTCCGGCACCCTTGCCGATCCACGGATGACCAGCGGTGCGTTGATTTGAATCCGGTTCTCGATGCCTTCATATCCTTCTATCTGTGCAAGCAGGATATCGACGGTGGCGTTGACCATCAGGTCGGCAGGCTGCTGGATGGTTGTCAGATCATAGGCCTGCCAGCCAGCCGCTGGCACGTCGTCATAGGACACGATCGACACATCCTTGGGGATGCCAAGACCGAGTTCGGCGCGAAGCACATCCATCACCGCGATCGCCATATGATCGTTCGCCACGAACAGGGCGTCCGGGATTTCACCGTCTGAAAACATCTCGCGCGCTGCCTGCGCCGCAGCCTCGGCCTCGAAATTGCCGACCCCCCGCGCAAAGAGCTGTTGGCCCGAAGCCGCAAGGCCATCGATAAATCCGGCCTCGCGGTCTCGCTGCGTCGATGCCCCCTCCCATCCGGCGATGTAGGCGATCCGCCGATGCCCGCCAGCAACGAGGAATTCGGCGACACGGCGTCCTCCGGCGTAGTTGTCCGAGGTAACACAAGCGAGGTCAGGGTCATCCTGGGACCGGTTGAAAAGCACAAGGGGCACCTGCTCCGACCGGCACCGGTCGGACAGTTCCGAGGACAGCGCCACCGACGCGGCGATGATGCCATCCACCTGATAATCCAGAATTTCCTCAATGACGTCACTGACGTCACCCTGCGTCTTGGCTGTCATGAAGACGAGGACATGATACCTTCGCTCCTGCAACCGCTTGGACAGCTTTTCCAGGGCTTCCGGATAGAACTGATTGTTCAGATAGGCGACGACAAGGCCGATGATGCGGCTTCGCCCAGAGACCATTGCCCGGGCAAGCGAATTGGGCCTGTAGCCAAGTTCTTCCGCCGCTTTCCTGACTTTCTCGCTCGTCTTCGGAGATGCCGACGCGCCGGGAGTGAAGACGCGGCTCACCGCCGACTGGCTTACGCCTGCCAGCCTTGCCACGTCCATTGATGTCGCGTTGTCCCTTGGCATCAGTCCGCTGTCCATCCTCCGTCAATCAAAAGTGCCGTGCCGGTGACCAGCGCCGACGCATCGGACGCGAGGAACCGAACCGCGCCCATGATGTCCTCGACCTCGCCGACACGTCCCAGCTTGATTTTCTCTTCAATCCACTTCACCCGGGCTGGCTGCGAGAAGGTCTGCTCGGTCAATGGGGTCCGGATGAAAGTCGGGCAGATCGTGTTTACCCGGATCCGGTGCGGGCCAAGCTCGATAGCCATCGATTTGGTGAATCCCTCAACGGCATGTTTGGAAGCGCAATAGACGGCCCGGTCGATACCACCGACAACCGCCATCTGGCTGGAGATGTTGATGATGGATCCGTGGCGCCCATCGGCGATCATCGCCTTCGCCACGGTCTGGGAAGCGAAATAGGCGCCGCGAAGATTGACGTCCATGACGGCATCGAAATCGGCCGCCTGGGTCTCCGTCGCCGGGCTGTGACGCGCAAGACCGGCGCTGTTCACAAAGATGTCCAACGGACGCAGTGAGTCAATGGCGGCGGCCATGGACCCGATATCGGCTATATCGCCCGCAAGCGCCTCGGCGGCCAGCCCAGCCTCTGCCATGGCCGCGACGGCACCGTCGAGCTGCTCGCGGCGGCGTGCCATGATTGTCACCCGTGCGCCCACCTCTGCCAGCGCAACGGCGCAGCCGAGGCCGATCCCCGAAGACCCGCCAGTCACAAGCGCATGGCGACCTTCGAGAGAAAATGACGGCGTTCTGGGAAGCTGTGTCATACCGACTCCCTGTAGCTGATCGATCCCGGAATGCGTGCCTTGGTCAGTTCACGCATTCGCGCAAACACGTCGACGCCGATCTGGTCATACATGTCCAGCAGATCGACCATGACCCAGTTTTCCCGGATCAGGCCGTCCTCCACGCGCCAGAAATCGAGGCTCCGCATGGTGATTTCCCTGCCAAGCGGGGGAATGCCGAGCCAGCCGTCATGGCTGATCGTCTGGATCATGTCGGGCCAGCCCGTCACCGCCGCATAGTCGTTGTCGCCGAAGAAATGATAGGTGATCTGGTCGACCTTGCCGCCCCGGTCCGGCATGCCTTTGAGGAACGGGATCTGGTGCCAGTTGCGAAACCCTTCAATCCCGCGCCCCGTACCGATGCCCGCCGGACCGTACCAGTTCATCTGTTGATGCCAGAAACGCGGCATCTCCATCACCTCCGGTCCTCCCTGGCTCGGATGACGTTTCATATATTCCAGCATCTCGATGATCAGCTGCCGGCTGGCCCTGCTGCGTTCCGGATCACGGGCCTCCCTGAAAAGGCCGTCGCCGGAGGCCGGTCCGGGAATGCAGAATTCCCGTCCCAGCGACGGCACCATCGGCCAGGCGCCTGCCTGCATCATGACTTCCGGGATATCCCACAGGGCCTGCATCTCGACGATGCGACCTTCCTCAATCCGGTAAAATTCGTGGAAACGCATATGCGCGAGATGGCCTGTCGGGGGAATATCGAGAAAAGGGGCCGTGAAAGTGCCGATGAAGTGGCCAGCGCAGCCGACCCATTCCGCACCATGCTGATCCTCTCCTGCAATGACGATCCAGTCACGCCGCTCGAGATCGGGCCAGGCAGCCTTCAGTTTGGCCAGTGCCTGGTCGTGGAATGTTCGGGGGCCATGCATATCACCGAACGGAAATGCAAGCCGAAACACCGCCTCCGCTGCAGCGCCCTCTTCAAGCGCGGCAAGCAGCGTGGCCTCGTCCCAGTCATACTGGGCGGCCCGAAGGCGGGCGAGGCAGTTGCGGTTGTCGGTGGGTCCTGTCATCACTCGGCAGCCTCGCCATAGGGAACGTTCTTGCCGCCATAGCGGCGGACCCGGATGTTGCACTGCTCGGCATGACCGACGAAGCCTTCCAGCATGCACAGGCGCGAACCATATTCGCCGATCAATGTTGCCGCCTCGTCGGTCAGAACCTTCTGATAGCTGTGCGTCTTGAGGAATTTCCCGACCCACAGCCCGCCCGTATAACGGCCGGCCTTCCTGGTCGGAAGCGTGTGGTTGGTTCCGATGACCTTGTCGCCATTTGCGACATTTGTCCGCGCGCCGAGGAACAGCGCGCCGTAGCATGTCATGTTCTCGAGAAACCAGTCGTCACGGTCGGTCATCACCTGGACATGCTCGGATGCGATCTCATCGGCCATATGGAGCATCTCGTCATAGGTATCGCAGACGATCACCTCGCCATAGTCGCGCCAGCTGACCGCCGCGGTGTCCGCCGTCGGCAGGATGCCGAGGATGCGCTCGATCTCGGCAAGCGTGTCTTTCGCCAGCGCCTCGGAATTGGTCAGCAGCACGGCGGGCGAATTGTACCCGTGTTCGGCCTGACCGAGCAGGTCGGTGGCGCAAAGCTCGGCATCGACCGTCTCGTCGGCGATCACCATGGTTTCCGTCGGGCCGGCGAAAAGGTCGATCCCAACACGGCCAAACAGCTGGCGCTTCGCCTCGGCTACGAAGGCATTGCCGGGCCCGACAAGCATATGGACAGCTTCGATACTTTCGGTTCCCAGCGCCATCGCGCCGACAGCCTGAATGCCGCCGAGGGCATAAATCTCATGCGCACCGCCAAGATGCATCGCGGCAACGACGGCGGCGTTGGGTCGCCCCTCGAACGGCGGTGTGGTGGCAACAATGCGTGGCACACCCGCCACCGAGGCTGTCAGCACCGACATATGCGCCGATGCCACCATGGGGAACTTGCCGGCAGGCACGTAACACCCGACCGACTGCACCGGAATGTTGCGATGACCGAGGATGACCCCCGGCATTGTCTCGACCTCGACATCCTGCATGGAGGCACGCTGGATTTCAGCGAACTTGCGAACCTGGTCCTGGGCGAAACGGATGTCGTCCATGTCCCTTGGAGACACTTCGGAAATCAGTTCATCGATCTCGTCCTGCGACAGACGGTAGCTTTCCGGCGAGAAATTGTCGAACTTCTCGGCAAGTTCGCGAACCGCACTGTCGCCCCGCGCCTCGATGTCCGCAAGCGCCGCCTCGACCACCGCCCGTACCTTGGCGTCGTCCTCCGAACGCTCATCCTGCGGCTTGCCAGTTTTCAGATACCGAATCGCCATTTATCTCTCCACTTCACTTACCGACCGGGCGCGGCGCCTCGCGCTCGCCCCGATCAAAGGCTTCCCACCCCTCTCCGTTGAAAACATCGACGCCGAGCTGTGCCATCACATGCGGAAAATCGACCATGACCCAGTTGTCGGTGATCTTCCCGTCCTCAACCTTCCAGAAATCCATGTAGCGGATTTCCACCCGCCTGCCGGTCGGCTCGATCCCCATGAAACGGCCGGAATGCACAGCCTCCTGGCGGCCGAACGCCGCCGCCCACTCGCCCATGAAAAGACGCGCTTCATCGATGCAGACCTTGTCCGAGAACGCCGCCTGAAAGGGGCGCTGCCAGTTATCCTGGAACTCCTTCAGCCCGTTTTTGGTGCCGCATCCCGTGTTGCCCATCCAGCGGAACCCGTCGGCGAAGAAAGCGCCGATGTCGTCGATCCGGTGGTCGTTGAGCCCGTCGACCATGCCCTCGATGACGCGCCGCGTATCCTCGGTCTTGCCAAGATCGGTATCGCGGGACAGGGCTGCCTGTTCGGGTCTTGCGCCGGCCATGATCAGCCTCCTTCCACGCGTCGGCCCGAATCGGCCTCGAATAGATGGCATGCACTGCGCGGGATGACGACATGGATGTCATCTCCGATAGCGGCACGAAATTCCTTGTGCGCCTTTACCGCGACCATCGCATCGCCCGCACGCACGGTGACCATCGTCGCATCACCGAGGAGTTCCAGAGCATAGACCTGGGCCGAAAGCACACCAGCCGCCGCTGACAGCCTCGGCTTGCCTCCATCAGAAATCTCGGCGTCTTCGGCACGGAAACCGAGCGTGATCTTTCCATCCTTGGCAGCGATACCCTTGACCGAGATATTGGCGGCGGTGAACACACCGCCCGCCAGGGTACCTTCGACAAGGTTCATCGCCGGATTACCTATGAAACCCGCAACGAACACATTGGCCGGACGGTCATAGATTTCGGTAGGGCTGCCAACCTGCTGCACAACCCCCCTATTCATCACAACGACACGGTCGGCAAGCGTCATGGCCTCGATCTGGTCGTGTGTGACATAGATCGTCGTAACCTTCAGTTCATGATGAAGATGCTTGATCTGCGCCCTTGTCGACACGCGAAGCTTGGCATCGAGATTCGACAGCGGTTCGTCCATTAGGAACACGTTGGGCTCACGGACAATGGCACGGGCTAGCGCCACGCGCTGGCGCTGTCCACCTGACAGTGCCGCCGGGCGCCGATGAAGAAATTCGTCCAGCTCCACCATCGATGCCGCCCGCCTTACACGAGCGTCATGCGTCGCTGGCTCAACCTTCCGGACCTTCAGCGGAAACCTGATGTTTTCATAAACGTTCATGTTCGGGTACAGCCCGTAGGACTGGAACACCATCGCGATGTCGCGGTCTTTGGGTTCGAGATCGTTCACCCGAAGCCCATCGATCTCGACCTCGCCGGACGTGATCTCCTCGAGGCCGGCTATCATCCGCATCGTTGTGGTCTTCCCGCACCCCGAGGGACCAAGAAGAACAAGGAACTCCTGATCTGCGATGTCGAGATCGAACGTGTCGACGGCGACAAAATCGCCCCATCGCTTGGTCAGATTTCTGAGCCTGATTTCGGCCATGACCCTTTCCTATCCCTTGACTGCGCCGGCCGTCAGCCCGCTGACGATCTGGCGCTGGAAAAACATGACGAGGATGAACAGCGGCGCGGTCGCCGAGACCACCGCTGCCACGGCATACATCACATTGCCCTGTTCCTGTGCATTGCCCAGAAAGCTGCCGATTTTCGGCACCATGGTCCGGTTTTCCTCGGTAAGAAGAAGGCTCGTGAGGGCAAAATCGTTGTAGGCGAGAAGGAAGCTGAAAAGCCCGGTCGTGATCACCCCAGGCCACATGACCGGTATGATCACATATCTGAAGGCCTGGAACCGGGTGCAGCCATCGACCATCGCACTCTCATCCAGATCCTTAGGGATGTTGAGGAAGAAGGAATGCAGCATCCACAGTGTAAACGGCTGATTGATTGCCACCATTACGATGATGGTTGTCGTCAGATGTCCCCAGAGATTCATCTCGAAGAACGGCAGAAGATAACCGGACACCAGTGTGATGTGCGGCATGGCGCGAAACACCAGCGCGATGATCAGGATCCAGAACGCATAGCGGAAACCGGATCTCGAGAGCGCGTATCCACCAAGCGTGCCAAGTGTCAGGGAAATCGCCACGACGCTGAACGTCATCAGCCCAGTGTTCATGGCCGCTTTCCAGAATTCCTCCTCGATCCATGCGCCTTCATAACCGCCGCCGGTAAACCGCCCTCCGGTTTCAGCCAGCGTTCTGGCCCCGTAGAGGGCATTTCGCCAGTCCTGCCTTGAGAAGAAATCTGCCTCAACCTTGAAGCTTCCCCAGAGGGTCCAGAGGAACGGCACCGAAGCCAGGGCCAGCCACAAAGCAAGGAATCCTAAGCTGAGAACCGTGAGCCAGGCGGGAGATCTCTGAGCCATCACTCCCTCCTACGCAGCGCGCCGGTCGGCGCGCCAGGCGCGGACAACAACCGGCGCCAGCAGGATGCATACGCCGATGATGGTCAGCATGGATGTTGCCGCGGCGGAACCGAACAGCATCGCGCCGTCGCTTCCGCGAAGATCATTGTAAATGATCCAAGACAGTGATGTCGCGTTGGCCTCTGCATTGAAACCGACGATCGGCTCGAAAACCCGGAAATTGTCCATTAACTGGATCAGGGTGACAAAAACGGCAAGCGGCATCAGATGTGGCATCACCACATGACGCACGCGCTGCCAGCGGCTGGCCCCGTCGATCATCGCGCTTTCCAGCGTATCCTGCGGCACGGTCTGCAGCCCGGCATAGAATACGACAAACGCGAAAGGCGCCGAATGCCAGACACCATATACGATCAGGGTAAGCCAGGTGAGCGTCGCCGAAGCCTTTAGCGACAAATCCGGATTTTCGAAAATGAGCTGTAGGGTTGCGCCGATGATGCCCTTCGAATCAATCATCCAGAACAGCACCAGCGAGCCAATCAGCGGGGTCACGATCATGGGCAGAAGGGAAAAGAAAATGGTCGGCCCCTTGAACAATCCCGGCAGCCGGTTGACCGCCAATGCGATCATGAAACCGAGGACGATCACCAGCGGCGTGACGACGAAAGTATAGGTCAGGGTGAAGGCGAGCGCCTTGTAGAACGGCAGGTTCAGAACACGGTTGGCAAAATCGCCAAACCCGACAGACCCATTCCAGGCAGCGCCGACTTCCTCAAACGCCAGATGATTTCGGTTGGTGTAGGTTCCGAGGCCGTTGAATCGCCCCAGGGGTTCTTCGGCACGCAGTTGCGCCGTGGCCTCGGCATTCACGACCTCAACGTCCTTGCAGCCGAACGGACCGCAATTCTGGACCGTCTCTATGACCTGCTCATGGGCGATAAAAAGAGACTGGACGGTCACTGACACGATCGGCATCGCGATGAACAGGATCATCGCCAGCGCCGAAGGCCAGATGAAGCTCACAAAGGTACGGTGTGGCATTCTGCCAATCCAGTGACTCGGAGTTGGTAAGCAAAACAATCAGGCCGGGAGCGGGAATTGCCCCCGGCCTGAGAATTTCAAGGCCTAAAGGAAGCCTTTTTCCTTCGCAGCTGCGACGTAGGCAGCTTCGATGTCGGCAAGTGCCTGGTCAGCGCTTTCCTTGCCCTGCAGGAAATCGGCCAGCTCGGCCCCGATCGCACCATGCATCGTGCCCATGTAGGGCAGCATCGGATAGGGGGACGCGCCGCCAGCGGCGGAAGCCACGACACCAACACCGGCATCACGCGCCTTTGCGCCGGAGATCAGCCAGTTGGCGGCATCCGGATTTGCAGCAGCCATCTCCGGAGAAATGCCGTTCATCATGGCGATGAAGGATGCCTCGGCGTCGGCGGCCGATGCATTCTTGGCAATGGCGAAACCGTCCCACCAAAGGGTGGTTGCCGGGGTGGAACCGCCAGAAACGGTCGGAGCGGAGGCGAATTTCGTGTTGCTCTCAATCTCGGCAGTCGAGCCCTCACCGTCGGTCACGGCGCCGGCGCGCGAGCCCCAGAGGTTGGTCATCGCGACATTGCCAGCCTCCCACTCGGCCTGAACGGCATTCGAATCATGGGTCAGGAAGTCGGGGTTCATGTACTCGGTCAACGACTTCATCATGTTGAGGGTCGCGACGCCCTTGGCGTTGTTGATCGCCGGCTCGGCAGAGCCCGGCTTGAAGAAAGAACCGCCATGACCAAGATACATGTTCACGAATTCCTCGCCGAGGTTCCAGCCAGCCTTGTATGTGCCCGCAATCGGGTACTCCATCAGGCCCTTGTCGCGGATCTTCTTTGCGACAGCGAGAACACCCTCGTAAGTGGTCGGCACATCGGCGCCTGCAGCGTCCAGAATGTCCTGACGATAGAAGAGGTGCTGCGCGTTGGCCATGAAGGCAACAGCCATAACCTTGCCATCGACGGTGATCATCTGCATGTCCTGCAGTCCACCACCATGCTTGGCGATCAGCGCATCGAGCGGTTGCGCCAGTCCGTCATTCATCACCGAAACAAGCGTGCTGTTGGTCACGTGCGATGCGGTAAACTCGGGCGGGTTGGACGTGAAGCCGGCGACGATCAGGTCCTTGTGGTCCTTGTTCAGGTTTGCGGTCACACTTGCGCCGCCACCGTCACAGGCAGTTGCCGCCGCGGCAATGGCCTGAATTGCAGGGAAGTCGTTTGCCAGGATCTTCGCAGACCCTGAACTGATGCCGCACCCAGCATAGGCTGTCGTCGTGCCGGCAAGCACGAACGCTGCTGACACGGCAATTTTGGAAACCTTGTTCATCATGTTCCTCCTAAGAACTCAATGGTGTCTCTTGTGCAGAATCCGGCACCGCAGGTCAGGTGTACGGAACCATCTGCGTTATCAAAGGACGTCCAACAGACCTCGCACCGAGATCGTCTAACCACGCAGGGGTGGCAGACGTCCCGGCCTTCGCCCTGAACTATCAAAACGCTAGACTCGGCCATCTCGATTTGGCAAGACATTTTTGCAATCGTATGCAAGGAGCCTTTCGATGGGTGATTTCCAGACGGAAAAAGCGCTCGTTCTGGAGCTTTACAAGGCAATCGAGGCCGCACCCGCATCCTCGCTGCGGGAGACGATCTCCGGCTTCGTTTCAGACGACTATCTCTGGCATGGCTTTCACCCTTTCAACGAACTTCACGGCGCCGATGCGGTCGCCGATCGTTTCTGGGCGCCACTCCACGCCTCGCTGACGTCGCTGCAGCGCCGGCTCGACATCTTTCTCGCCGGCGACAATCGGATCGAGGGGCACGAGGGTATCTGGGTCGCCTCGATGGGCCATCTCATGGGGCTGTTCGACACGGCATGGCTCGGAATCCCGCCAACCGGCAAGATCGCCATGCTTCGCTATGCCGAGTTTCATCGGGTGGACGGCGGCAGGATCACCGAGACGGCGATGTATTTCGACATACCGCATCTGATGATGCAGGCCGGCCTGACCCCCTTCCCGCCGCAGACAGGGGCGCACCTCGTGCAGCCCGGCCCGGCGACGCATGACGGTGTCATGCTCGATCCCCAGCCGGCAGAGGAAGGCCGGAGAACGCTTGCGGCCATCGAATATATGGTGACCGACATCAAGGACTGGAAAGGCGGGCGCACGGAATCGCTGACCGAGGAACTGCGCCGCAGCTGGAACGAGGACATGATCTGGTGGGGGCCGGCCGGGATCGGCGCCACCTACACCATCGAGCGTTATGCCGACCAGCATTCCGGACCGTTCCGTGCCGGGTTCAAGGACCGTATTTTCAACGGCCATGTCTGCCGCATCGCGGAAGGATCCTTTGGCGGCTTTTTCGGCTGGCCGAACCTGACGCTGACGCCCACCGGCGGATTCATGGGCATGCCGGCAAGCGACAGGCCAGGCGATATGCGGGTCATCGATATGTATCGGCGTGACGGCGACAAGCTGACCGAAAACTGGATCTTCATCGACCTTCTGCATTTCTGGAAACAGCAGGGAGTCGACATCCTCGAACGCATGGAAACGGTGCCCCGGACATGATCGACTCGCATCACCATCTCTGGGACCTGAATGCTGTCAGCTACCCGTGGCTCGAGGCGCGCGGCGTCGAGAGGTTCTTTGGCGACCCCACGCCGATCCAGCGTAATTACCTTCATGCCGAATTTGCCGGTGATGCCGCACGTCAGGGATTTGGGGCCTCTGTCCATATTCAGGTCGGGGCCGCGGACCCGCTTGCCGAGGCACGCTGGGTGCAGTCGGTCTGCGACGCCAATCCAGATTGGCCCATGGTGCAGGTTGCGTTCTGCGACCTGGCGTCAGCCGGTCTTGGCAAACGGCTTGATGATCTTCAGGCGCTGCCGAGCCTGCGCGGTGTTCGGCAGATCATCGGGCGGGCGCCGGGCGAGGACGCCGTTACCGGTACCAACGACCTTCTTGTTTCACCCGAATTTCTTCGTGGATTGCGGGAAATCGGTACCCGCGG
>JAYYLR010000087.1:0-3791 GCA_036143955.1 Pseudomonadota bacterium
GTCCTGATGCGCCGGCACAATGGGGGCATAAGCCTTGGCCCGGTCGACGACACGATGTGCCTTTCCTATGTGCTGGATGCCGGCAAGGTCGGCGGCCATTCGATGGATTATCTTGCCGGCCACTGGCTCGATCATGACACGATCAAATACGAGGATGTCTGCGGCAAGGGTGCCAAGCAGGTTCCATTCGGATCGATCAGCCCGGAAGCGGCTCTGGATTATGCGGCCGAGGATGCCGACATCACCCTGCGGCTGTGGCAGATGTTCCGGCCGCGTCTTGCCGCCGAGGGTGTGAGCTCGGTCTATGAGCGGCTGGAGCGTCCGTTGATTCCGGTGCTGGCATCGATGGAAAATGCGGGAATCACGGTTGATCCGTCGATCCTTGCCCGGATGTCGAACGACTTCGCAACCCGCATGGAAATGCTGAACCGCGAGATCGTCGAACTTGCCGGCCAGGAGTTCAATGTCGGTTCGCCAAAGCAGCTTGGCGAGATCCTGTTCGAGAAGATGGGGCTGGAAGGCGGCAAGAAGGCCAAGACTGGCGCCTATTCGACCTCGGCCGACATTCTCGAGACGCTCGCGGCCGAAGGCGTCGAAATCGCCGCCAAGGTGCTCGACTGGCGGCAGCTGTCGAAGCTGAAATCGACCTATGCTGACGCGCTGGTGGAAAGCATCCTTCCCGAAACCGGGCGCGTGCACACATCCTTCTCGATGGTTGGTGCGTCGACCGGACGGCTGTCCTCTTCCGACCCCAACGTCCAGAACATCCCGATCCGGACTGCCGAGGGGCGGCAGATCAGGACGGCCTTCGTCGCCGCCGAAGGCAAGAAGCTGATCTCTGCCGACTATTCGCAGATCGAACTCCGTCTCGTTGCGCATGTGGCGGGCGAGGTGTCGATGATCGAGGCGTTTCGCGACGGTGTCGACATTCACGCACGCACGGCATCCGAGGTGTTCGGCGTTCCGCTGGATGACATGGATAGCGAGACCCGCCGCCGCGCAAAGGCAATCAATTTCGGGATCATCTACGGCATTTCCGGGTTCGGGCTGGCCCGTCAGCTTGGCATCCGTCAGGCCGAGGCGCGCGATTACATTGCGGCCTATTTCGAGAATTTTCCCGGCATTCGCGACTATATGGACAGGATCAAGCTCGAGGCCCGCGAGGACGGCCATGTCGAGACGCTGTTCGGCCGCCGTATCCATATCGGCGGGATCACCGCCAGCAACCCGGCGCAGCGCGGCTTTGCCGAGCGGCAGGCCATCAACGCGCCCATTCAGGGAAGCGCGGCCGACATCATCAAGCGGGCGATGATCCGGCTTCCGGATGCTCTCGCCGATGCTGGCCTCGACGCGAGGATGCTGCTGCAGGTCCATGACGAACTGATTTTCGAGGCCGATGCCGGGATTGCCGAGGATGCCGTGGCGGTGATCCGCAATGTCATGGAGGGGGCTGCCGCGCCGGTGCTCGACCTTGCCGTGCCGCTTGTCGCCGAGGCCGGGATTGCCGACAGCTGGGCCGAGGCTCACTGAGCTCTGGTACGGTTGCCAGCGCGGCTGCAATGCGGCTGCATTGCGGCGATGGCGGCACAAAGCCGCCCTAACTTGGCCCTTTTTGCCGTCTATACCAGACATGCGGTGGGTAAGGCGCATCTGACCTGGCCCCGTCACGAAAGCTGGAGGAAAGTCATGGGAACCCGGATAGCGCTTGTCGATGACGACCAGAACATCCTGACGTCGGTATCGCTGACGCTGGAGAGCGAAGGGTTCGAGGTCGACTGTTATCACGACGGTGAAACGGCGCTTCGTGGTCTTGGCCGCCGCCCTGTCGAGCTGGCTGTCCTCGATATCAAGATGCCGCGCATGGACGGCATGGAGCTTCTGCAGAAAATCCGCGCAGGCTCCAGCCTTCCTGTCATTTTCCTGACAAGCAAGGACGACGAGCTGGATGAGGCGCTCGGCCTCGGCATGGGCGCTGACGATTACATCACCAAGCCGTTTTCCCAGCGGCTGCTGATTGCCCGTATCCGCGCTGTTCTACGCCGGGCCAGCCAGGACGAGATGGACCAGGCTGCACCGAACATCGTTCGCCAGGGCGACCTGCTGATGGATCCGGACCGCCACCTGTGCAGCTGGAAGGGGGAAGAGGTGAAACTGACGGTCACCGAATTCCTGATTCTTCAGGCGCTGGCCTCACGCCCGGGAATGGTCAAAAACCGTGATCAGCTCATGGATGCGGCCTATGGTGAGTCGATCTTTCTGGATGACCGCACCATCGACAGCCATATCAAACGCCTGCGCCGCAAGATCCGTGCCCATGATTCCGAATTCGACAATATCGAAACGCTTTACGGCATAGGGTATAAATACCGGGCATGACGGGCATGGGCCCGTGTGTTTCCGCCAGCCTGCACGGACGCCTGGACATAGGTCCGGCATCACGGTGGGCTTGAAGTGAAGGTGCCGCCGGTATGGCCAAGCTGAGATCAACGATACGGCGTCTGTTGTCGCGAAGTGCCATAGGGCGACCTCTTGTCAGGCTTCGGTTCAGGATGAGCCGCCTCAGCACGCGGATCATGGCGATCATGCTGTTTCCGCTGGTGCTGTTCTTTGTCGGCCTGTTCTCTATCGACCAGTATCGTACGACACTGATAAGGTCGGAGTTCACGGCGCTGGAAAGACAGGGCTTCACGCTGGCACGATCACTGGCTCTGGCACAGTCCGAAATCGATGGCGGCCTTGCGCGGCGGCGGCTGTCTCCGGAGACAATGAACCACCTGTTGCCGCTTGTCGGCTATGGAACCGAGCTGCGGGCGCGGGTCTTTCGCCATGATGGCTGGCTTCTGGCGGACACTGCGCGGGCCGGCGACGGCAGTGGTCGGGCAAGGCTTCGCCGGCGCGAGGCGCACGGGCCGTGGAAACGGTCCTCGGATTATTTTCAGGCAATGATGCGCCGCGCCGCCGGTATGATCGGTAGCGACTTTGCGCTGCCGCTTTATCGCGAGCGCCCACGCCAGATGGCAAGCGACTATGACGAGGTGCTGATGGCACTTGCCGGCGAGCCGGCACGCCAGCTTCGCCAGGACTCGCGCGGGCGCCTCGTCCTGTCGGTGGCCGTGCCCATTCAGGACCTGCGTCTTGTCCGCGGCGCTCTCATGGTCAGCATTGGCGGTGGCAAGATCGAGAAGGAAATCGCCGACGTCAATGTCGTCTTCATTCAGCTTTTCGGCATTGTGATGCTGATCACCGTCGCGCTGAGCTTTTATCTGGCGCGTTCAATCACCACACCGATCACCCAGCTTGCCGCCGAGGCGGACACGCTACGGCGCAGCCGTGACCTTTCGGCGCGCATGCAGCGCCTTCCGAAGCGGCGCGACGAAATTGGCAAACTTTCCGAGTCCCTGATCGATCTTACCGATGAGCTGCAGAAACGTATGGCGGCAACCGCCGGGTTTGCCGCCGATGTCGCGCATGAACTGAAAAACCCCCTTTCATCGCTCAGAAGCGCCGCCGAGACGATAAGCCGGATTTCCGATGCGGAGCAGCAACAGAAGCTGATGAATGTGATCCTTCGGGACGTGTCACGGCTGGACAGGCTCATCACCGATATCTCGCGCGCCAGCCGGGTTGATAACGAGATGGCGTCTGAATCGGCAGCTGTCATCGACTTGCGTGATCTTGTGGTGTCTTTCGTCGAGGCACGACAGACCACAAGCGAGCATCACCAGCTTGTCGCCGAGATTGGCGACACGCCCGCCCTTGTCGAGGTGCATGACGGCCGCATCGTCCAGATT
>JAYYLR010000088.1:0-7499 GCA_036143955.1 Pseudomonadota bacterium
TTCTTGGGCTCGACGTCGGCAAGAAGACGATCGGGCTTGCCATTTCCGATGCCGGGCTGAGCGTCGCAAGCCCGCTGAAAATCCTCTGGCGCAAGAAATTCACCCCTGATGCCGAAAGCATGTTCGCCCTTGCTGACGCCGAACAGGTCGGGGGCCTGATCATCGGCTGGCCGGTGAATATGGACGGAACCGAAGGGCCGAGATGCGATGCGACGCGCGATTTCGCCCACGCGCTGATGCGCCTTCGTGATCTGCCCATTGCGTTTCAGGATGAGAGGCTGTCGACCCAGGCCGTGGAGTCAGCAATGCTGGAGGCTGACATGACAAGGGCCCGCCGCGCGGTGCGCCGCGACGCACTTGCCGCGGGCTGGATTTTGCAGGCGGCGCTTGACCGCATTCAGGGCACCTCCGAGACAGGCATGACCGAACCGGACGGGGCCTGATTTCCACTGGACGGCACCCCGCCGCTAAGCCTATAAGCTAGCCTTCATGACAAAACAGCGTGACAGCAGACACACCGCCAAAGGCGGATCGTCACCCAGCACGGCGCCGGCCGCCTCGCTGACATCCCGTCATCTTCTTGGAATTGAAGGCCTGAACCCGCTCGAGATCATGGGGCTGATCGATCGCGGTGACGTCTTTGCGGACATCATTCAGGAACAGGGTCGTCCCGAGCCGCCGCTGTCGGACGTGTTGCGCGGCAACACGGTTTTGAACCTTTTCTTCGAGAACTCTACCCGCACCCGCGTGTCGTTCGAACTTGCCGCCAAACATCTCGGCGGCTCGGTTCTGAATATCAACGTGGCCGGCTCGTCGGTGAAAAAAGGCGAAACACTCCTCGACACCGCGACGACGCTGAATGCGATGCACCCGCACATCCTTGTCGTCAGGCATAACTGCTCAGGCGCCGCGCAGCTTCTCAGCCAGCATGTCGACGCCGCCGTCATCAACGCCGGCGACGGACGCCACGAACACCCGACACAGGCACTCCTCGATGCACTGACGATCAAGCGCCGCATCGGCCGCATTCAGGGCCTGAAAATCGCCATCTGCGGTGACATCGCCAACAGCCGCGTCGCACGCTCGAACATCCACCTCCTTTCAACGCTTGGCGCCGAGGTCCGGCTTGTCTGCCCGACAACGCTCCTTCCGACCGCCATCGATGCCATGGGCGTGGACATCTTCACAGATCTGGAGGAAGGCATCGAAGGCGTCGACATCGTGATGATGCTGCGCCTCCAGACTGAACGGATGGAGGGAACGGAGACGCCGTCCCAGAGGGAATATTTCAATCTCTTCGGCCTTGACCGCAACAAGCTGATGCGCGCCGCACCAGACGCGTTGATCATGCATCCGGGGCCGATGAACCGCGGTGTCGAGATCGATTCCGCCACCGCCGATGATGTCGAGAAGAGCCTGATCCGCACACAGGTGGAAATTGGCGTTGCCGCCCGCATGGCCTGCCTCGAGGCGCTTGTGGGACGGGGATCGGCGTCATGACGGACCTGCTGCTCCACAATGCACGCCTGCTGGATCCGGCACGGGCGTTTGACGGCATCGGATTTGTTGCGATACGCGATGGTGTCATCACCAAGGCCGGCCCTGGCCAAGCTGGTGAGGCTCTTCTGAAATCTGCCACGACGGCTATTGACTGCGGCGGTGCCTGCCTGGCGCCAGGCCTGATCGACATGCGGGTGCAGACAGCCGACCCGGGAACCGAGCATCTGGAGGATCTTCCGACGCTTCTTCGCGCCGCAGCGGCAGGCGGGATCACCAGTGTCGTGGTGCTTCCGGATGCCAAGCCGGTGATCGATGACGCCAGCATGATTGACTCGCTTGGCCTTCGGGCGGCACGGATCGGCGGCTCGCGCCTGTTCGTCTATGGCGCCGCCACGCGTGGCCTCGAAGGCGTCGCCATGGCGGAACTCGGGCTGATGGCCGAGGCTGGAGCCGTCGGGTTTGCCAATGGAACGCAAACGGTGATGGACAGCATGGTGATGCGTCGACTGCTTTCCTATTGCGGTATGCTCGACAGCCCCTTTGTCCAGCATTGCGAGGACCACACGCTGACCAGCGCCGGCGAGATGAACGAAGGCGAGACATCGACCCGCCTTGGCCTGATCGGGGCGCCGGCCGAAGCCGAAGCCATCATCATCGACCGCGACCTTCATCTGGTGAGAATGACCGGGGCGCGGTATCACATCGCCCATGTCTCGACGCGCGCCGCCATCGAATCCATTCGCCGCGCCAAGGATGAGGGCCTTCCCATCACCGCCGACACGGCACCACCCTACTTCATGCTGAACGAACTTTCGGTCAGCACCTACGACACCGCCTTCAAGCTGACGCCTCCGCTCCGCTCCGAGGAGGACAGGCTTGCCGTCATCGATGCGCTTGCGGACGGCACCATTGACGCCATAGCCTCCGACCACGTCCCTGTCGACGGTGATGCCAAGGCGCAGCCATTCGGGCCGGCGCAGCCGGGCGCGTCGGGAATCGACACCCTTTTGGCCATGACACTTGCTCTTGTGCACCGGGACCGTTTGCCGATGCTGCGCGCCATGGAATGCCTCAGTCTGGCTCCGGCTTCGATCCTGGACCTAGACGGCGGATCATTGAGCGATGGCGCAACCGCGGATCTTGTAATGTTCGATCCGGAGGCAGGCTGGGTTGTGCGCGCGGCGGATTTCGTATCCACGTCTAGGATCACACCTTTTGAAGGACTGCCGGTACAGGGACGCGTTCTCGCCAGCTGGGTCGCTGGCGAAACCGCATTCAAAGGGGACAGGATGCAATGATCGGCCCCGAGCTGCTTGTCGTCATTGCCTGCGCCTACCTCGCCGGCTCGATCCCCTTCGGCCTCATCTTCACGCGACTTGCCGGCAAGGGTGACATCCGTGCCATCGGAAGCGGCAATATCGGCGCTACCAATGTCCTTCGAACGGGAAGCAAGCCTCTGGCTCTTCTGACGCTGATTTTCGACGGCGGCAAGGGGGCAGCGGTCGTGCTGCTCGTGGCGGGCCTCACGGCCGATCCGTTATTGACCAGCGCCGCCGGCCTTGTCGCGGTGGTGGGGCATTGTTTCCCGGTCTGGTTGAAATTCCAGGGCGGCAAGGGTGTCGCCACCTGCGTTGCCACCTTTGCCGCATTCGATCCGCGTCTTGGCCTTCTCTTCGTAGCGCTCTGGCTTGGTACGGCAGCGATCACGCGTTACTCGTCGCTGTCGGCACTGGTCGCAACGCTCGGATGCAGCGTTGGCACCGTAATCCTTGGACTGCCAGTGCCGGTCATTGTCGCTGTCATGGCGATGAGCGCGCTCAGCTGGACGCGGCACCACGCCAATATCGGTCGCCTTCTCAAGGGCACGGAAAGCCGTATCGGTCAGAAATAGGCTTTTCGGATCATCTTCAAGCATTAATCGTTTGTTCAGACTATTGCCTTATACCGGCAGTATGGAACGCGACGAACAGATTGCCTGCCTTCGGCTGATACGGACCCCGAATATCGGACCCATGACCTTCAGCCTGCTGCTCCAACGCTACGGCAGTGCTGTCGAAGCGCTTCGCGTGGTACCTGACCTGGCGCGCCGTAGCGGCAGATCCCTGAAACCCGCCACCCGCGCTGCTGCCGAAGCCGAACTTGCTGCCAACGAAAGCGCCGGCGCAAGGCTGCTGTTCAAGGGCGGGCAGGACTATCCGACCCGCCTTGCGCAGTTCGACGATGCACCGCCGATCCTGTCGGCGAAGGGAGCGATTCACCTTCTCAGCAGGCCTGGCGTTGCCATGGTTGGTGCGCGCAATGCCTCTATCAACGCTCAGCGGCTTGCCCAGTCGCTCGCCGAGGACCTCAGCAGCGAGGGATATGTCGTCATCTCGGGACTGGCGCGAGGCATCGACGCGGCCGCGCATAACGGCGCCCTCGCCGGCGGCACCATCGCGGTCATCGCCGGCGGCATCGACGTCGTCTACCCGTCCGAAAATACCGATCTCCATGAATCGATTGCCGAAGCCGGTCTCCTGCTGGCCGAGATGCCGCCAGGCACGCAGCCGACGCCAAGGCATTTCCCGACCCGCAACAGGATGATCGGCGCGATTGCGCTCGGCACGGTCGTCGTTGAAGCGGCCGAACGATCCGGGTCCCTCATTACGGCAAGGGAGACGGCAGAACGCGGCGGTGAGGTGATGGCGGTCCCGGGATCGCCGCTCGATCCGCGTTCGCAGGGTTGCAATCACCTGATCCGCGAGGGTGCGACATTGATACGCGATATCGCAGACATCACCGAATGTCTCTCACGACCGATCGGCGCAGGCCTGCCGTCGGCACAGGATTGGAAAACCGGCCGGCTGACACCCGGCCCGCCCGAATCGGTCGAACGATGCCGCGAGGCCATTCTTCAAGGATTGGGGCCCGAAACAAGCAACATAGACGACGTGATTGCCTGGTGCGACGCCCCGACAGCAACGGTGCTGGCGGCGCTGCTGGAGCTTGAAGTTGCAGGGCGTGTCACGCGCCACCATGGCAACCGGATCTGCCTGGTTATCGACAGGTGACATCAGTGGCAACGCCGGCGTCGGGCTTTGACAAATGCGAAAATTGATACTATCTGCGGTTTCAGACAACAGGGCCGCTCATGAAACTCGTCATCGTCGAATCCCCCGCTAAAGCCAAAACCATCAATCGTTATCTCGGTGACGACTACAAGGTTCTGGCATCATACGGACATGTCTGTGACCTGCCGAGCAAGGACGGCTCTGTCCTGCCGGATGAAGATTTCGAGATGAAATGGCAGGTGTCCAGCGGCTCGGAAAAACAGCTCGGTGAAATTTCCAGGGCTCTTCGCAAGGCGGACAGCCTCATCCTGGCGACCGACCCCGACCGTGAAGGCGAAGCCATCAGCTGGCATGTTCTGGAGTTGTTGCAGGACCGCGACCTGATCAATGGCAAACCCGTGGAACGCGTGGTTTTCAACGAGGTGACGAAAACCGCCATCCTCGCCGCGATGGCGCAGCCCAGGGAACTGGACACCGAGCTGATTGACGCCTACCGGGCACGTCGGGCACTCGATTATCTTGTCGGTTTCTCCATTTCTCCGGTGTTGTGGCGCAAGCTCCCCGGCGCGCGATCAGCCGGGCGCGTGCAGTCAGTCGCCCTGCGGCTGATCTGCGAGCGGGAAGCCGCGATCGAGGCCTTCAACGCCCAGGAATACTGGACCGTCGAAACCGAGCTTGGAAAGGCGGACGGACGCAATTTCAAGGCCCGCCTGACGCATCTTGACGGCAAGAAACTCGGCAAGCTGGACATCGGTACGGAAACAGAGGCCATTGCGGCAGCCGCGGCAATCGAGGCCGAGGGACTGCAAGTATCCGACATCCAGACAAGGCGTATTCGCGAAAACCCGAAGCCGCCTTTCACCACATCGACGCTTCAGCAGGAAGCGTCCCGAAAGCTCGGTTTCTCGGCAAGCCGGACAATGCAGATTGCGCAGCGCCTTTATGAAGGCATCAATATCGGCAGCGAGACCACCGGCCTGATCACATACATGCGTACCGACGGCGTGCAGCTTGGCAAGGAAGCCATCGCTTCGGTTCGCCAGGAAATCGGCCAGCGCTTCGGCAACCGCTATCTTCCCGACACCCCCCGCGCCTATCGCACGGCGGCGGCGAATGCGCAGGAAGCGCACGAAGCGATCCGCCCGACGGAGGTATCCCGCTCGCCCGATTCCATCCGGAACTTTCTGGATTATGACCAGGCGCGGCTCTACGACCTGATCTGGAAGCGCACGGTTGCAAGCCAGATGCAGTCGGCCGAACTCGACCAGACAAGCATCGACATCACCAACCGTTCGCAGAGCGTCACGCTTCGGGCCAGCGGCCGCGTTGTTGTCTTTGACGGCTATCGGTCGGTCTATCAGGAAGGCCGCGATTCAACCTCCGACCAGCCTGAAACGGACACGGCGGAGGACAGCGCCATCCTGCCGGCCGTCGACAAGGGCGAACCTCTTGCCACAAGGAAGGTCACGCCGGAACAGCATTTCACGCAGCCGCCGCCACGCTTCACCGACGCCAGCCTCGTGAAAGCGATGGAAGAACTCGGTATCGGGCGGCCGTCGACCTATGCATCGATCATCCAGGTGCTGCAGGACCGCGACTATGTCATCAAGGACCGGGGCAAATTCATCCCCGAGGACCGCGGCCGTCTCGTCGTGACTTTCCTCAATAGCTTCTTCAGCCGTTATGTGGAATATGATTTCACGGCGAAACTTGAGGACCAGCTAGACGCGGTGTCGGACGGGAAGCTGAACTGGAAACAGCTTTTGTCGCAGTTCTGGCACGACTTTAAGACGGCCATTGACAGCACCTCGGAGCTGCGGATTGCCAACGTCATCGATGTTTTGGACGAAGACCTCGGCCCGCATTTCTTCAAGAGGGACGACTCGGGCGAACTGGTCCGCAGCTGCCCGAACTGTTCGGGTGGGCGGCTTGGGCTGCGGCTTGGCAAGTTCGGCGCCTTCATCGGCTGCTCGAACTATCCGGAATGCAAATTCACCCGCCAGCTGATGACAAAGGGCGAGGATACGGAGGCCGAAGCCGGCGTTGTCGGCGACCGCCATATCGGTGACGATCCCGACAGCGGGATGCCGGTCTATGTCAGGAACGGACCCTACGGTCCCTACGTTCAGCTCGGCGACCCGGAAACCAAAAAACCGAAGCGTTCCTCCTTCCCGAAGGGCATGTCGGCAGCTTCGATCGAGCTTGAAACGGCCCTGAAACTGCTGTCACTGCCGCGCGATGTGGGAACGCATCCTGAGAGCGGCGACATGATACAGGCCGGTCTTGGTCGCTACGGTCCCTATCTGAAATATCAGGGAAGCTTCACCAGCCTGAAGGACGAGGACGACCTTCTGGAAATCGGGCTGAACCGCGCTGTCGATCTTCTTGCCGAGTCGGCGAAGAAACGGGGGCGCCCTCTCGGTGAACATCCGGACGGCGGCGAGGTTCATCTCAAGGCAGGCCGCTTCGGTCCCTATGTCGAGCATAACAAGCTTCGCGCCACCCTGCCCCGCGGCACCGATATGACGGCCGTTGATCTTGAGCAGGCAGTTGCACTTCTTGCAGCAAAGGCAGCCAAGCCGACAACGAAGAAGAAAGCGGCGAAGAGCTCCGGCACAAGGAAGAAGGGCACAGCCAAAAAGGCCCCCGCACGCAAGGGTGCGGCCAAGAAAGCGGCTCCGTGACCGATCACGAAGCCAGCAACGGGCTGCCAAGCGACACCGCCATCCTAGAGTTCATTGACGGGTGTGAGACGCCGCCTTCGGTGAAGGAGGTGGCACGTGCCTTTAGCCTTCCTCAGGAGGCCCGCGCACCGCTTCGCAGACGCCTCAAAACCCTCGCGTCCCAAGGGCGGATCGCCAAACAGCGCGGGCGCCGCGTGGCTGCTCCGGACCAGCTTCCGGAGGTCACCGTTCTCATCGTTCGGAAGGTGGATCGCGACGGCAGCCT
>JAYYLR010000089.1:0-11733 GCA_036143955.1 Pseudomonadota bacterium
GGCCTGCATTTGTGCTATGACTGCTCCGTTCGGTTCTACAGCCGACGCGCCATTTTCGTTTGTTTCAATGCTGCGTACGTCCGGCCAGGAGACATGATGAGGATCAAACCCGTAATTCTGTCCGGCGGATCGGGCACGCGTCTCTGGCCCTCCAGCCGGAAATCCCTGCCGAAGCAGTTCATTGATTTTCCTATTATAGGCAGCCTCTTTTCCCGAACATTGTCGCGAGCTGCGCAGATCAGTGACGCTGAGCAACCGCTCATCATTTCGGGTAAGCAGCACGGGTTCCTGTGCCGTCAGGCTGCTAGCGAAGCGGGGATTGATGCCGAGTTCGTCCTTGAGGAGACGGGCCGCAACACGGCACCAGCGATCTATTTCGCAGCCCTAGCAAGCCGGCCGAAAGATATTCTTCTTGTCATGCCGTCCGACCACTGGATCGAGGATGTGGACGCCTTCGCAAACATGGTGACACAGGCGGCGACAATCTGCGCCGACGCACGATGGGTGACCTTTGGCATCGCGCCAACCATGGCCGCCACAGGTTACGGCTATATCGAAGTCGCCGCGCGCGAGGACGGTGTTATGGATGTCGCCTCCTTCACCGAGAAGCCGGACGAGGCCACTGCAGAGACTTACATTTCGGCAGGAACTTACTTCTGGAATTCAGGTATCTTCATGGTCCGCGCCGACACATGCCTTGAAAGTTTCCGCCGCCTTCAGCCGGCGCTGAGTGCCGCCGCAGATTCCTGCTGGGCGGCCCGGACACAGCACGACGCCGAAACCGTCCTGCCGGCGGACCGGCTCGAAGAAATCGAGTCGATCTCGGTCGATTATGCCGTGATGGAGCGTGAGGACGGAATCGCTCTCCTGCCCTTCGCCGGCAGCTGGAGCGATGTCGGAAACTGGGACAGCCTTTCCGCGCTGATAGGCGAAGGCAAACCCGCCATGGCCGGCGACAGCGACAGCTTCCTCGTCGATACTTCAAACACATTCGTTCACACCAGCGGGCGCACAATCGCCGCTGTCGGCGTCGAGGACCTGATCATTGTCGATGACGACAATGCCACGCTCATTGCACGCAAGGGCCAGACCGAAAAGGTGAAGACTGTCATTGATCTGCTGAAAGACATCGGCAACGCCACGGCGACCGAGCACAGTTTCGAATACCGCCCCTGGGGCATGTTCGAGAACCTGCTCAACGCCACAGAGTGCAAGGTCAAACGGCTTACCGTCGACCCCGGTCAGCATCTGTCGCTACAGTACCACCACCATCGCTCGGAACACTGGGTTGTCGTCAGCGGTGTCGCCAGCGTGCAGCTTGGCGAAGACAAATTCACACTGTCACCAGGCCATTCCATCGACATTCCGCTCGGGGCGCAACATTGCCTTGGCAATGACACGGATCAACCCGTTATTGTGATCGAAGTCCAGATGGGAAGCTATTTTG
The DNA here is from genome assembly GCA_036143955.1 of Pseudomonadota bacterium. GTDB lineage: Bacteria > Pseudomonadota > Alphaproteobacteria > Puniceispirillales > Puniceispirillaceae > UBA8309. The sequence continues at coordinate 1,448 of JAYYLR010000089.1, forward strand.
GCGAAGACGACATCGTCAGGGTCAGCGACCCCTATAACCGCTAATCCGATTCAGTAAATTCTAGGCTAAGCCATGTTCAATCCTGCCGTTTCCAGACTGACAGCGCCTCCCGTTTCCGTCGTTCAGGACTGGAGGGCATCCTATGGCGGAAGCCGCGGGCCGCTGATCGACATGAGCCAGGCCGTGCCCGGTTATCCAGCCCATCCAGACATGACAAAGGCGCTGCAGGCCGCCGCGTCCGATCAAGACGCGGCGCGTTATGGCCGCGTTGAGGGCGACTGGGACCTGCGCGTTGCCTATGCGGCGCATCTCGGCAGCATTTACGGCGCCGATGTCGAACCAGCCGAGATCCACATAACGTCAGGATGCAATCAGGCCTTTGTGGCAGCGGCGCTGGCTGTCGCAGGCCATGGCGATGAAATCCTGATGACGCGCCCCTGCTACTTCAATCATGAATCGGCGCTTGGCATGCTCGGCATCGGGATTGGCTATGTTGACTGCAGCGCTTCCAACGGCATGCTGCCTCGCCCGGATGATATCGCCGCCACTATCGGCCCGAAAACCCGCGCGGTGGCGATCGTGTCGCCGAACAATCCCTGCGGCGCCGTCTATCCGGCCGAACTGCTGGGTGAGATTTTCGAGCTGTGCCGGGAGCGTGGAATATGGATGATCCTCGATGAAACCTACCGGGACTTCATGCCGCTTGACGCCGGCAGGCCCCATGGTCTGATCGGCCGCGACGGGTGGCGTGACACTCTGATCCAGCTCTACAGCTTTTCCAAATCATACTGCATGCCGGGACACCGGCTTGGCGCCGTGACATCGGGGCCTGCGATGGTGCTGGAGCTTGCCAAGATCATCGACAACATCCAGATATGCGCGCCCCGCACCCCACAGATGGCCGTGGCGCCGATGCTTACGGCATTGGCCGACTGGCGTCAGGGCAATCGCGAACGGATCGCCGCCCGCGCCGAATTGTTTCAGCAGGTCATGACCTCACTCGAGGGTTGGGAGCTTCTTAGCACGGGCGCCTATTTCGGCTATGTGCGCCACCCTTACCGAGACATGGATTCATTTGCTGTAGCGATGCGCATGGCCAGTGAGGTCGGTGTCCTGACAATCCCCGGGACATTCTTTGGTGACGGACAGGAAGATTTCCTTCGGTTCGCCTTTGCAAATGCCGGGCGCGACGTCATCGCCGCGCTTCCGGACCGGCTGACCGCACTTTAATCGGGCTCAGTGTTTCCAGCTTGGATCGATTCGATCAAGCATGCGCCAGAATGCTGGCCATTCAGGATGGCGAACGGCCGCCCCTGCCTGCGCGTCACCGCCTTCAAACTGTTGGCGCGTGTGGCGCATGATCGCGTCCGGGATGTAGCTGATCTGTGCGCCTGAGGACATCGTCCGCAGCATGATTTCCGCATTGCGGATGAAGAGCTGGTGGCGGACAAACGCCCAGGCAACGTTGGAACCCGCCGTCAGCAGGCCATGATTCTTCAGCACCAGAGTGTGCTTCTCGCTCCCCATCGCTGTCGTCAGCGCGTCCTGTTCGGCCTCATCCAGCACGATACCGTTGAAATCATGGTAACCGATCCGCTCGAACAGCTGGCAGCCCTCCTGCATCATGGGGACAACTTCAACATTCAGCGCGGCAATCGACTGGCTGAACGGCTCATGCGTGTGCATCACACAGTGAAGATCGTCCGGCCTCGCCCGGTGAATTGCCGCATGAATGACGTAGCCGGCTCGGTTCACTGGCCAGTTGTCGTCGGACACCTTGTTGCCGTCGAGGTCGACACAGGTCAGGTTGGAGGCGGTGATCTCGTCATATGTCAGCCCGAACGGGTTGATCAGGAACGTATCGGTCCCCGGGATGCGAAGCGTGATGTGGTTGTAGACGACGCTTGTCCATCCATAGAAATGCGTCAGCCGATAGGCGGCGGCCAGATCCACGCGGGCATGCCATTCAGCATCACTCATGCCCTTCGGCGTGTCGGGATAGGTGATTTCCAGTTGGATTGGCGTTGTATCGTTCATCACGGAGATCTCCTCAGCTTCTGCCATACTGTGACTCGTGGGCACGCACCAGCGCAAGAAGTGTCTGGATTCGCGGCGTCGGCACGCCGTGCACGCCACCTAGGGCGGCAACGGCACCGTTGAGTGACTCGATCTCGGTCCGCCTGCCGGCAAGGAAGTCGACAAGCATCGAAGGCTTGTGATGGCGATGCTCGCGCTGAACGAGTTCCAGTGTCTTCAGCAGACCATCCCGGTCCACCTCGATCCCGATGGCAGCCGCCACGTCGCAGCTTTCCATGGCGGTCGCGACGGCCAGATCCCGAAGTTCGGCCGAATCGAGGACCGGGCCGGGCGTTGTGCCAAGAAGGGCACAAAGGCTGTTCATCGCACAGTTGAAGGACACCTTCGCCCAGATCACACGGTCGACATCCGGATTGACCGTCGCGCCGATGCCGGCCTCGTTTAGCATGGCGGCAAACCGGGTTGCCATGTCGATCGTGGTGGCATCGTCCGTGGCGGCACGGAACTGTGACAGATGCGCGCCGTGTGACTCAACGATACCTGGCCCGACAATGTCGGCAGGCGCCATGGTGGTGCCGTAGATCACCCTCTCCACCGGCACGAACTCGGCCAGAACGCCGTCGTTACCAAGACCGTTCTGAAGGCTGAGCAATCTTGTCTTGGGGCCGATTACCGGCATTGCATCCGCAAGTGCGGCCCGCGTGGCGCCCGTCTTGGTAAACACGATCACGATATCTGCCAGCCCGGCCTGATCGGCCGACTCCGCATCAATGACATTTGGATGTATGACGCTGCTGCCGCTGTCGAGCCGAAGCTCGAGTCCGTTCGCGCGAATGGCATTTCGATGCTCGCGATTGCGGATCAGTAGCGTCACGTCATGACCCGACGCTGCAAGCGCGCCGCCGAAATAGGACCCGAGCGCCCCGACACCGACAACCATCAACCGCATATGTTCCTCCAGTTGCCGACATTGTTCCGCAATGGAACATGCCGGGCAAGACGAAAGGGGTTGTGATCCCGTTGTTGATCTAGATGAGTGTCTGCGTCAGCAGCATGATAAGCGCCGCCAGCAGCAGATAGCCCGCATTAATCAGGCGCACGTCTATTGGGTGGCGGGCGAAGCTTTCACCGCTGTAGGCCAGAATCACGAAGGCAGCCAGACCAAGAAGCACGATCATCGGTGAGCTGCCGGCAACCGCGACAAACAGGCTGAGGAGACCGAGGCCCGCAATCTGTGCCAGCATAGGCTCTAGTGGCGGCTTGCCTTCCAGCGAGAAACCGAGGCCTTCCGCCCATCGTCGGCCGAACACCCATGGCGAATACCACAGCGATCCGGCCACGAAGGCTGTAACCGCGCCAACAACCGCTGCCAGCCAATTCACCTGTGTGGTCACTTCCTGCATTCTTTCGGACCCGTCATCCCGGGAGCATTTGCGTGCAGCTAACGGCCTTAGGCAGGAACTTCGTGTATTTCCGCCACCTCGATGCTACCGTCACCGATGATCGGGCAGGTTTTGGCCAGTTCGATGGCCTCATCAATGGTCTCGGTATTGATGATGGTGTATCCGGACAGCGGGTTGGCGCCGCCATCCACACTGACTCCGGCGGCGGACACGGTCTTCGACATCCCGACCGGATTGCCGGGATCAACAACAGCCGCTCCTAGGTGATCAAACCAGCGCCGCCAGCGTTCAATCTCCGTTTCCGTCTCCTCGGGTGTTTCGGGTGTTTTGCCGCCATGATAGGCGAAAATAAAATGGGGCATTCGTATCTCCTTTTCGGTGTCAGGGGATAGGGCCGGCAGGGGCGACAAGCTTGTCGATCCTGCCCAGCGAAGAGGTCCAGCCTTCTTGATGGAGCCGTGCGGACTCGGCATCAGCGAGCCCCGTCCGCTGAAGCGTCAGGATCGAACCACCCTGCCCGTCCGCCCGCACGGCAAGGCGAACCATGCTTTCATGGCCGCGGTCGCCGGTCTCCCGGTCATGCGAGGCCCAGCTGAGTTCAACCGCCTGACCTGCGGTTACGCCAATCACCTCGCCCGATACACGGTGCCAACCGTTTTCCGGTTCGATCATCACCGAGGACCAGGGACCGGGACGCGTGAAATCAAGATCATGTTCACCAAGGGTGATGCCTTTCGGGGCCCACCAGGAAGGCAGGAACTCAGGCGCCGAGATGAGTTGAAAGGCCCTCTCGGGAGATAGCTGTACCGGCTTTTCAATTGTCAGATCAGTCATCCCAAGGTCCCTTGTGAACAAAAGTCCGCCACATAGACGCTTAATCCTGACCCAGATTAAGTTGTCGCGAAAATGACAAGCCCGTGAACGGCACCATTACCGATGCGAAGGGGACCGACCGGCGTCGGCATGCTGGACGGGGCCGGGCCGACGGGGTAGAACCGGGGATCGGCAACGGAACGCCTGAGCAAGATGCTGACAACCACCCACGCACCGGACGTCCTGCTTCTCATGGCGGTCGGGCTTCTCTCAACAGGCGTCATCGCCGGCCTTCTTGCCGGCCTGCTCGGTGTCGGCGGCGGTATAGTGATCGTTCCGGTGCTGTTCCTGCTGTTCACCTATCTTGAAGTGCCGTCCGCTATTGTCATGCATATGGTCGTTGCCACCTCTCTGGCGACGATTATTCCCATCTCGCTGTCCTCGGCACGCGAACATTACCGGCGCGCTGCGGTCGACATGGATGTCTTCCGTCATTGGGCACCATTCATGCTGGTCGCCGCCGGCATTGCCGCAGGCCTTTCCGGCAGGCTCGACTCGAGCTACCTGCAGCTCCTGTTCGGAGGCATAGCGATCTATGTGGCGGCAACCATGATCCGCGGCAAAACCTCCGCCGCCGACGCGGCGCCTGAAGGCTCGACCATAACGCCACTCGGCCGCGGCGCGACCGGCGGAATCATTTCGGCTCTCATCGGAGCCGCATCCGCACTCATGGGCATCGGCGGCGGCAGCATCGCGGTGCCCGTGCTGAGTGCGCTGCAGCTTCCCGTGCATCGCGCCGTCGGCACAGCGGCGGCCTTTGGCTTCCTGATCGCTGTCCCGGGCGCCATCGGTTTCACCATAGCCGGTTTCGGCACAGAAGGCAGGCTTCCCTTTTCCCTAGGTTTCATCAACCTGCCTGCCGCCGTCATCATCTTTTCAACAAGCCTGTTTTTCGTCCCGCTTGGCAGCCGCATCGCACATGCCCTCGATCCGAAGCGTTTGAGGCGGGCCTTCGGGTTCTTCCTCCTTCTCAGCGCACTGAACATTCTGAGCGGCGTCATTTCCTGAGCGGGGTGGCGGCGACTGGACGCACGGCGGAGCCATGCCCTATGATTTGGGAAGGGACGCGATTACCGCAAAGGACGCCATCATGCGCTATCTTCACACCATGGTCAGGGTCACCGATCTCGAGGCCTCGCTGGATTTTTACTGCAACAAGCTCGGTCTTGTCGAAACCAACAGGAAAGATGTCGAGGCCGGCCGCTTCACACTTGTGTTCCTTGCCGCGCCAAATGACGAAGGCAGCGCCCGCGCAACGCGCGCCCCGGAACTGGAGCTGACATACAACTGGGATCCTGAAGATTATGACGGAGGCCGGAATTTCGGCCATCTCGCCTATTATGTCGATGACATCTACGAGACCTGCCAGCGTTTGATGGATGCCGGCGTGACAATCAACAGGCCGCCCCGCGACGGGCGCATGGCCTTCGTCCGCTCACCCGACAATATTTCCATCGAACTGCTTCAGGAAGGCGACGCAAGGGCCGCCGCAGAACCCTGGGCTTCGATGCCGAATACCGGTGTGTGGTAGGTGCGGCATGTCTCTTGCCATCGATCAGTTCACCTACAATCAGGACAATTACGGCGTCCTTCTTCATGACGGTGAAACCGGCGAGACGGCGCTGATCGACGCCGGAGACGCGACGGCGGCGCTGTCGGCGCTCGAAACCAATGGCTGGGAACTGACCCAGATTTGGATCACCCATCACCATGGCGACCACACCGCCGGGCTTCAGGAGCTTGTTGCCGAGACCAATGCGGAAATATTCGGTCCCGCGGGTGTTGCCGGCATCGAACAGGTGTTGGCCGATGGCGGCAGCTTTGATTTCGCAAGGCTGAAGGTGGAGGTCATCGCCACCCCGGGCCACACTCTCGACATGCTGAACTACCATCTCCCGCAGGAAAAGCTTGTCTTCACCGGCGACACGCTCTTTGCGATGGGATGCGGGCGGCTGTTCGAGGGAGATGCCGCCATGATGTGGGCCAGCCTGAACCGGTTAATGGCGCTTGGCGACGACACGATCATCTACTGCGGTCATGAATATACCGCGGCAAACGCCGCTTTCGCACTCAGTGTCGATCCCGACAATGTTGCGCTTCAGCGACGTGCCGAGGCGGTGGCGGAGCTTCGCGCTGCAGGTGCGCCGACCGTGCCGACAATCATGGCGCTGGAAAAGGAAACCAACCCGTTCCTTCGCGCTGCCGATACAGCCATCCGTGACAATCTTGGACTGCCATCGGTTCCGGATGAGGACGTGTTTGCCGAGATCCGGCGCCGCAAGGACAGCTTCTGACGAGACCGGTCAGCGCGTGCCAATAAAGCCCGGCACCCCGGCAAAGGCCGCAAGGTCGGGTGCACCGGTCAGGAACAGCGCAAGCCGCAGCTGCGCCTTGCAACGGTCCATCGCCTGAAGTGCCGATCGCGGGTCCGGCGCCTGAATACCGTCAGTCGTCAGGGCGCGAAGCACCGGCCCGGCCATCGAGACAAGCGCCGCGCCAAGCCACAGGGCCTTTGCCGCATCAAGCCCGTGTCGGACACCTCCGGAAGCAATCAGACGGTCGTTCGGGCAGGCGGCACGAACCGCCCTGATGGCGTCGACCGTCGGCAGCCCCCAGTCAAGAAACGGGTCAAAGATGGCAGAATCGTCACGTCGCGCGGCTTCAATCCGGGTCCAGTTGGTCCCGCCGAGGCCGGCAACGTCAACAGCATGAATCCCGACGTCAAACAGGCGCTTTGCCACCTCAGGCCCAATACCGGCGCCAACTTCCTTGACCATCACCGGCACCTCAAGCTCACGAACCGCCATCTCGAGGGCTGACAGAACATGGCGCCAATCAGTTTGCCCTTCAGGCTGTACGGCTTCCTGAAGCGGGTTCAGGTGAATGAAGATGGCGTCGGCCTGAAGATCATCAACAGCACGCTTTGCCAGATCAATCCCGCCTGGCAACGCCAGCTGCACGCCGCCGAGATTGCCGATGAGTGGCACCGACGGCGCGCGTTCGCGCATTGCCGACTGCGACCTGCCGGCTTCAATACTGGCCCGTTGCGACCCGACGGCCAGCGCGATGCGGGCCTCCTCGGCGACCTCTGCAAGCGCGATGTTGATCGCATCAGCATGCGCCGTGCCTCCGGTCATGGCACCGATGAAAAGCGGTGCATCAACAGCCCGACCCAGGCAGGCGGTCGTGATGTCAATCGCCGCGAGATCACATTCCGGCAACGCACAATGTTCCAGCCTGACACGGTCAAACCCGGCAGCCTCTTCACCCAATGCGACATCGCTGGCGGCAAGCGCGAGATGCGCGTCTTTTCGGTCACCCGTCTTCGGTTCAGTCATATGCGCCTCGCCTGGCGTGGTTTCTAGCGGCTGATGAACTGCCGCCTGAGGGATTTCGAAGACCGACGGTAGAACCCGTCGACAAGGATCATGTGCGGCACGGTGAGGGCCGCAAGGCCGATGAAAATCACCCGTAGAACCGTCGGCTCCGGGTTTGTCATGTCGGCAAGCCACCAGACGGCTGCTGCACCGGCAAGCCAGCTTGCCAGCGTGAAAACCAGCGTCTGAACACACAAACTCGTAACAGACATGTAACGTCTCAGGCTGCTGACAATCCCAGCGACATGGCGCGCCGAATGCACACAGCAGAAATAGACCGCAAAGCCGACAAGCGGCGGAGCCACGGCAAACAGGGCAGCCAGAAGCGCGAGTTCAACCGCGGTCCAGCGCCATTTCCGAAACCAGAGAGCCTGGCCAATGCAGACAATGAGGGCAAGGCCAACAAAAACCGTCAACACATCCAGTCCGCGCCAAACAAAACCCGTGTCACTGCCGACAAGATAGCCGAAGACAACATCAACCTCTGTGCGGTGCATCTGGCTGATACCGGCGACCACAAGTCCACCATGGGCCATGATTTCAGCACCACGCATCCAGCCCGTACCATGACGCGCGTCTCCCGAACCAAAATGGATCATGCTGATAATCAGGAACGCAAGCAGACACGGGGCGGGCATGACGATCCATAAAGCCACGACAAGCCCCGCCATCACGACATACAGGACAATAAAGCTGATGAAATTCAATATCTTGTTCGCATAGCCAAGATGCATGGCGATCGCGCCGTCAAGGGCACCGTGCGGCAGGCCAATCAGCACCACGGCGGCCAATGCGACGAGGTCAAGGCTCGTCATTGTGAGCATTCCGGCAACCATATCCATCACGCAGCCTCAACGGGGCTCATGCCGCGTCTGCCGGTAACAAGCCTGAGAGTGGCACGGATAAAGGGCCATTTCGGCATCGCCATGACCACTTTCAGGCGTAACCCCCACCCGGCCTCACCACTGAGGAACCGGGCGAATTCATCTCCGGACAGGGCCCGCGCCATTCGCATGAACAGGTCCGGTGCATGCTCCGGCCAGTGCCTGAGCACGGACAGAAGTACAGCGTCCATCCACAGGTCGATCTGCCGATGCGGTGACGTCACAACCAGCCTCCCGGTCCGCTTCGCCGAGGCAATGGCCTCGGACACCTGTTTCTGGATGAAAATGAAAGCATAGCCGCTTGAAGGACGAATGGCCCCACCATTGCCGCCTATTCCTGGGATTTCCGGATCCCGCTGTGGCAGTGTGGCGAGCGGAATGACGCCGCGCTCACGGCGCAGAATCTCGAAGGACGTCAGATCAAAATAGCGTTGAAGATAACTGTCGATGGCGCCGGTATAGAAATTCTCGTCAAGCGTGCGAGCCGAGAATAGCGTCGATTCAACAAGAGCTTCGGTCGCGGAGAAGGGCAGCAGATAAATGAAATGCATGCCTTGCGACTGGTCCACCCGAAAATCCATCAGGATGACGGTTTCGGGATCAAAAACCGGCTTCGGCGCCCGAACTTCAAACCCGATGAAATGCTGCAGCATGCAGCCGCGCGGAACGCGTGGTGGTCGGCTGTCGAAGACTTGCGCCGCTGGCGCGGCCTCGATGTTGCCGTCGTCGAGCACGGCAACTCCCGCCTCCGTCGCTGCCTGTCGGCAATGCGCCGTCCAGTCACTGCGCCGCAATGCAAAATAGGGACGGGTCTGCGAGCTCATCTCGGCCCTTCCCTCAGATGTGACGATGGCCCATCTGGACCAGCTTGCGCGGGCGATCCGGCCCGCAATATCCGTCTTGTCGGTTCCCCAGAACCCCCAGATATGTTCGCCATCAGGTGGAGCGGCTTTGGGTCTCACAAGTGTAATTTGGTGGCTCGGAAGTTCTTTTGCCCGCGCCGCCAACGACAGGGCAGCGCAACCGTCACCAAGGATACGTATCTCTCGCTTTCCAGCGTCAGGCCACATAGGGTAGCCCTCGCAGAGCCGTATGGAGCGTGCCGTCATGCTGGCCGCGGGCCAGCCCGAAACGCCCTACCAGACCGGCCAGCGCCAGCACAGAGCAACGAAGTTTCGTGCGTCTGCTTGTGACCTGCCGACCTTCGTGCCAGGCGAAATCAGCAGCGGCGAGCTGCACCCCGATCTGCCGATAGACCCTCGCAGCGACAGCGATGGACAGATGCGCCCGCAAGGGAAGATACCGATATCCCTCGGCGCCGCTTGCATAGAACTGATCGGCAAGCGACAGCAGTCTTGCGATCGCGGCCCTTACCTCCAGCGCCACCGAACCGTCGAGATCATCAGCTGCGGCGAGAACCGTCGCGGGGTCGGCATTGCCAACCCAGGTCCCGGGCAGGTAGCGCCGGTTCATCTTCGCGTCCTCGAGCACATCCCGCGCGATGTTGGTGAGTTGCATCGCGATGCCAAGATCGATGGCATGCGCCCGCGCGGAAGGCGCATGGCAGTCAAGAACATGGCACATCAACAGCCCAACCGTGCCGGCGACCCTGTAGGCATATCTCAGGAGCGCCGCTTCATCGGCAAGGACCACGACATCATCCTGATCCTCCAGCAGACCGTCTATAAGGGCGATCAGAACGTCCGGCGGAA
>JAYYLR010000090.1:0-38037 GCA_036143955.1 Pseudomonadota bacterium
TGAACCAGTGGAAATCGGCGCATGCGGTAAAGACCGAAGCGCGCTCGCTGGAAGAGGCGCTTGTCGGTGCGGACGTGTTCCTGGGGCTGTCCGTAGCCGGGGCGCTGAGCCCGTCGATGGTCGAGACGATGGCGGACAGGCCGATCATCTTCGCAATGGCCAATCCGGTTCCCGAAATCATGCCCGAAGAGGCGAAGAAGGTCCGCCCGGACGCCATCATCGCCACCGGCCGGTCAGACTATCCGAACCAGGTGAACAACGTCCTCGGCTTCCCCTATATCTTCCGCGGCGCGCTCGACGTTCGGGCCAGCAAGATCAACGAGGAAATGAAGATCGCCGCCGCCGAGGCCATCGCCCTGCTGGCGCGCGAGGACGTTCCGGACGCGGTCGCCGAGGCCTATGGCGGGCAGATGCTGCAATATGGCGAGGACTACATCATACCGGCGCCGTTCGACCCGCGCCTGATCTCGGCCGTCTCTGCGGCCGTCGCAAAGGCGGCGATGGACAGCGGCGTGGCCCGCAAGCCGATCAAGGATCTGGAGAAATACCGCCGCCAGCTTTCGGCGCGGATCGACCCGACCGCCTCGACCCTGCAGGTGATCTTCGACCGGATCAGCGCTAACAGGAAACGTGTCGTTTTCGCCGAGGGCGAGGAGGAAAAGGTGGTCCGGGCGGCGCTTGCCTTCCGCAATGCCGGCTATGGCGATCCGATACTTGTCGGCCGCGAGAACCGGATCCGCGAGACCATCGAAAAACTGGGGCTGGAGGGTGCCGAGGACATCCCGATCACGAACGCCAAGGTGTCGGACCACAACGAGGACTACATCGACTTCCTCTACGAGAAACTGCAGCGCCGCGGCTCGCTTCGCCGCGACTGCCAGCGCATGGTCAATCTCGATCGCAACGTCTTCGGTGCCTGCATGGTGCTGAAGGGCCATGCCGACGCCATGGTCACCGGCGTCACACGCTCCTTCAAGCCTAGCTTCGACCATGTCACGCGGGTCATCTCGCCACGAGAGGGCAAAACCTTCCTGGCCACCTCGATGATCGTGTCGCGCGGCCGGACGGTCTTCATCGGCGACGTCTCGGTGCATGAGCGCCCGGACGGCGAGAAGATCGCCGACATCGCCGAGGCGATCGCCGACAAGGCGCGGCAGATGGGCCACACCCCGCGCGTGGCGGTGCTGTCCTTCACAACCTTTGGAAATCCGGACTCCGACATCACGGCCGAAGCCCGGCGCGCCATCGAGATCCTCGACCAGCGCAAGCCCAATTTCGAATATGACGGCGAAATGTCAGCCGACGTGGCGCTGGATTACGAACTGATGAAACAGCGCTATCCGTTCTGCCGCCTGTCGGGCCCGGCCAACATCCTTGTCATGCCGGGGCTGCATTCGGCGAACATATCGTTCGAGCTGATCCAGAACCTGACCGAAGGGTCGGTCGTCGGCCCGATCATGCTCGGCGCCGAGAAACCGTTCCAGATCGTGCAGATGGGCGCCTCGGTGAACGACCTTGTGCAGGCGGCCGCGCTGGCTGCCTACGAAGCGCTTCGCTAGGACCGGCAGCTAGAGGTTTTCTGCCGCCACGAGCGCCGCAATATCGGCTTCCGGCCGCGCCCCGATATGTGAAATGACCTCGCCGGCGGCCAGGCTGGCGATCTCACCCGACTGCCGCGGGTCGCGGCCGTTGGTGCGCCCGAACAGGTAGCCGGCGGCGAACAGGTCTCCGGCGCCCGTCGTATCGACCACGGCGCCATGCGGGCGGGCCGGGATCTCGTGGCCTTCATCACCACGTCCGATGAAGGCGCCTTTCGGCCCGCGGGTGATGACCACCTCGTCACATTGTTTGACAAGACGCGCCGCCGCGCCATCGACCGGCAGGTCGCACAGGCTCGCCGCTTCATCTTCATTGGCGAACAGAATGTCGACATGATCGCCGACGAAGCGCGACAGCGCCTCACGATGCCGCTCGGCACACCAGGGATCCGACAGCGACAGCGATATCCGCGTGTCGTGGCGCGCGGCAAGGTCGACCGCCCGCGCGAAGATATCGGGGCCAGCCGGCGCATCGAACAGATAGCCTTCGAGATAGACCACCTGCGCCGCTTCGACATCCGCCTGTCTTATGTCGTCCGGCTCGAATTCGATGCAGGCGCCGAGATAGGTGTTCATCGACCGTGTTGCATCATCCGAAACAAGAATGATCGAGGATGCGGTCGGCGAACCGCTGGGTTGCGGGGCGGCGCCGAAACCGACCCCGGCAGCGCGGATGTCGCCGATAAAGGCGTGCCCGAGCTCATCGTCATGCACCCGGCCGGCAAACCCGGCGCTGCCGCCAAGGGCGGCGATGCCGACGGCCGTGTTCGCCGCAGAACCGCCGGAGATCTCGCGCGGCGAACCGATGGCGGCATAAAGCGCCGCGGACTGGTCGGCATCGACGAGATTCATCATCCCCTTGCCGACATTGTGCGCCGCCAGGAAGGAGTCGTCGCAGCGGGCGAAAATGTCGACAATGGCATTGCCGACGGTCAGAACATTGATGTTCGGTGACATTGGGAGCCTCTAAGGAACCTGAAAAAACCTGCGACCGCGGGTGTAGAGAAAACACCCCGTCTCGGCAAGTACAAAGCATTCTGCGGCATGAACCGGGCCCATTCCAAAGTGGTTTGCGCTGGCGCATCCGGCTGGTCTATTGTGCGTCGAAGGCGTCATTATCCCGTAACCCGTTTCCTGTCGGCGTTCCTGTCATGCGGTTTTCCATTCTGATCCCGGCCATGGCCGTTCTTGGCCTTGCCGGCTGCCAGGTGCCGGCACCGACAACCGCCGGTGCACCGGTTCGGACGGCCGCAACCGAAGCCGCTCCTGCCGCCACGCCGGCCCCCGTCCAGACCCCCGCCCCGCCGGCTGCTCCGGCAGTCGCCGAAACAGAGGTCGAAGCCGTTCCGGTCGAGGAAGCGGAACCGGCAGACGCCGCACCGACGGCAGACCGGGCGAACGCGTCCACGGAACAGGCCGAGACGGCAGCATCAGAGCAGGCGGATGAACTGGCGGCCGAGGACGAACCGGCGGACAGCCAAATAACGGATACGACCGCCGAATCCTCTGAAACGGCGGACATGAGCCCATCTCCGGAAGCTTCCGAGGCGCCGGAAGTGGAGGATGCGGCTGTCTCTGGGGTTGCCGCCGATACATCCGCCCCGAACGCCGAGGACGTGACGGAAGAGGAAGCCCCGCTGACCGAAGAGAATGACGGCGAGGTTGAGATTGCACTGGCAGCACCGCCACCGCCACCGCCGCCACCGCCTCCGCCTCCGCCTCCTCCGCCGGAGCTCGATCCGGCAACGCTTGTCGGGCTTGATGAAGCCGGGCTCCTCCGGCGTCTAGGCGACGCCGATTTCAGTCGGCGCGAAGGGGGAATGGAGACGCGGCAGTACCGGCTTGCCGAATGTGTCGTCGACTACTTCCTGTTTTCGACCGATGACGGCCCGCAGATCGTCGCCTGGGCCTGGCGCGCGGCTGTCATTGGCGGCGCCGTGGATGCCGTTGCCTGTCGCCGCGCGCTGGCGGCACGCGACATCGCCGGCTGACGTGACAGATTGGCCGGCGGATCAGTCCGCGGCCGGTGTCTTTTCCTTGAAAAGGCAGAATTCGGAAATGCTGCAGCGCCAGCATTCCGGTTTGCGCGCCTTGCACAGATAGCGCCCATGCAGGATCAGCCAGTGATGCGCGCCTTTCTTCCAGCTGTCGGGAACCCGCCTCACCAGTTCCGCCTCGACCGCGTCGGGGGTCTTTCCCGGCGCCATGCCGGTGCGGTTTCCGACACGGAAGATATGCGTGTCGACGGCGATTGTCGGATGTCCGAAGGCTTCGTTCAGCACGACATTGGCGGTCTTGCGCCCGACCCCGGGAAGTGCCTGCAGCGCCTCGCGGTCGTCGGGAACGATGCCACCATGCGACTCGATCAGGATTTCGGACAGACGGTGGACATTCTTTGCCTTGGTGTTGAACAGCCCGACGGTGCGGATGTGATGGGCAATCCCGTCAATCCCGAGCTCGACCATTGCCTGCGGGGTGTTGGCGGCGGCATAGAGGCTCTTTGTCGCCCTGTTGACCCCGGCATCCGTTGCCTGCGCCGACAGCACAACGGCGACAAGAAGCGTGTAGGGGTCACGATAGTCGAGCTCGGTTTTCGGCTCGGGAAGCACCTTCGCCATCCGTTCGAAACAGCTCTCGATATCGGCGAGTTTCATCTTGCGGGGGCGGGGCGTTCTGGCCATCGGTTTTCTGCCTTGCGCGCTGTGCTGGAAAGTTCTGGACCGGCGTCGAGATTGCCCTAATGTCTAGTCAGGTGCAAATTCCCAGACGTTTTGTGATGACGGTCTTCAATCTCGGCTCCATCAATATCGACCTGTTCTACACGGTGCCGCATTTCCCGGCGCCGGGTGAAACGCTGGCGAGCCTCGATCACCGGCGGGCCCTTGGCGGCAAGGGCGCCAACCAGTCGATTGCGCTGGCGCGGGCCGGCGCGCCGGTCGTCCATATCGGTGCCACAAGCCCCGAAGACGGCTGGATCCGCGCGGAAATGCGCCAGGCCGGGGTCGATACCGCCGACATCCAGGACAGTGCCGATGCCACCGGCCACGCCGTCGTCACGGTATCGGTCGGCGGCGAGAACCAGATCCTGCTCTGCCCGTCGGCGAATGCAACAATCGACATGGGCCGCGCCGTAGCCGTCCTGAATACCGCGCAGCCCGGAGACTGGGCACTTCTGCAGAACGAAACAAACGGCGCCGAAGTCTTTGTCGAGGCGGCGCGTGCCCGCGGCCTGAAACTTGCCTACAGCGCCGCGCCCTTTGACGCCTCGGTCACCGCTGGCCTGCTGCCGCACACGGATCTTCTCATCGTCAATGAGGGCGAAGCGGCGGCTCTTGGCGAGATGCTCGGGCGACCGCCAGAGGAAAGCGGGGTGCCGCATCTTGTCATCACCCGCGGTGGCGAGGGCGCGGACTATCACGGCGAGGCCGGCCACATCCACCAGCCCGCCTTTGCCGTCACCCCGGTCGACACCACCGGTGCCGGTGACTGCTTCTTCGGCTATTTCCTTGCCGGCATGGCGCGCGGCGATGCTATAGACCACACGCTCCGCCTTGCCGCCGCCGCCGCCGCCCTCCAGGTCACGCAGCCCGGCGCCGCGGCGGCGATACCGCCACGCGATGCCGTCGACGCGTTTCTCGCTGCGCAATCCTGAGATTCGGATCCTGTCATGGCGCAGAAAATCATCATCGACACGGACCCGGGAATCGACGATGCGATGGCCATCCACATGGCCCTTGCCGATCCGCGCCTCGAGATTGTCGGCATGACGACGGTGTTCGGCAACGTCACCACCGCGCAGGCGACACGCAACGCGCTTCATCTTGCCTACATGGCCGCCCATCCGGCAGCGGTTGCCGGCGGCGCCACAAAACCGCGTCTTCGCGATGCCGCCCCGCCGGCGGATTTCGTGCACGGACCGGAAGGGTTTGGCGACCTGCCCGCGCCGGCGTCGGGTGGGCGGGCCGATGACCGGGACGCCGCCGCCTTCCTGTGCGAGAGCTGCGCCGCCGCCCCCGGCGAGATCATCATCTGTGCCGTCGGGCCGTTGACCAACCTCGCGGCGGCACTCGATCACGATCCGGCAATCGCCGAAAATGTCGGACGCGTCGTCGTGATGGGGGGAAGCGCCGCCTGGCACGGCAATGTCACCGCCTGCGCCGAGGCAAACATCTGGAATGATCCGCATGCCGCCGACCGGGTTTTCGCCGCCGACTGGCATGTCACCATGGTCGGTCTCGACGTCACCGAGAAGACGCAGTGCACACCGGCGGATTTTGCCGCGATTGCCGCGGCGGCGCCGCGCATTGGCGGGTTTCTCGAGAGCGCCACCGGGTTCTATTTCGATTTCCATGAAGCCAAGCTCGGGCGCCGGATCTGCTTCATGCACGACCCCTCGGCCGTGATCGCGATTACCGATCCCGATTTATTCGGTTTTGAGGGCGCGCCAATCACGGTAACCTGCGAAGGTGACGAGATCGGGCGCACGGTTCTGGAAGGAAACGGGCGCCGCGAGGTGGCGATCGCGACGGAGGTCGACTCGAAGGCGGTGCGCCGCCGCTTTCTCGACACGGTCATGACCGCCGATGAACGCGCCGCGGCGCGGAAGGCCGCGGTCATGAATTGACCCCGAAAGGGGATTGGCAGCAACGGGCAGGAGTGGGTCATGAAGGTCGAAACGGTGGATTACAGGGCAGCGGACGCTGCACGGGTTCTGACGGGCTCGCTTCGCGATACGGGTTTCGCGGTGCTTTCCAACCATCCGATTACGCCGCAGCGGATCGAGGCTGTCTATGACGCCTGGGGCGATTTCTTTGCCGGCGAGGCGAAATTCGATTTTGCCGTCACGCCGCCGGCGCATGACGGCTATTTCGCCTTCCGCTCCGAAAACGCCAAGGACTCGCCGGTCAAGGACCTGAAGGAATTCTACCATGTCTATCCGGGGTGCCGGCTTCCCGACGACATCACCGCCCTGACCCGTGAAATATATGCCGACCTCGAGTCCCTCGGGCGCGAGCTTCTCGGCTGGATCGAGGCCGAGTCGCCGGAGGCGGTCACAGGCGGGCTTGAAATGCCGCTTGGCGACATGATGGAGGGTAGCGACCAGAGCCTTCTCAGGATTCTTCACTACCCGCCTGTCGAAGATGCCGAGCCGGGGGCGATCCGTGCCGCGGCGCATGAGGACATCAATTTGATCACGCTTCTTCTGTCCGGCTCGAAGCCGGGGCTTCAGGCGCGCGATTCCGACGGCGCCTGGCACGACATCGCCTGCGATCCCGGGATGATCACGATCAACAATGGCGACATGCTGGCGCTGGCCACGGGCAATCACTTCCCGTCGACCACCCACCGGGTGACGAACCCGGATGCCGGTCAGAACGTGTCCCGCTATTCGATGCCGATGTTCCTTCATCCGCGTCCCGACGCGCCGCTGACAGCGGATGTGACGGCGGACCAGTATCTTCAGAAGCGGCTGAAGGAAATCGGCCTGAAATAATGGCGCGGCGGTGCAAACCGGTTGGACTGGACCGCCAAAACAGGCTACGAATCGAAAGGGTGCAACGGTGCCGGAAACAGGTGCCGACCACATGGGCAGCGTGACCCGAGTCACGAGCTTTAAAGGAATGGGAGATAAGATCATGTTCATTAAAAAAACAGCACTGACCACGGGTTTCGCCGCGGCATTCATGCTTGCCGGCGCAAGCGCGGCATCCGCCTTCACCGCCTGCCAGGTAACCGACGTCGGCGGCATTGACGATTCCGGCTTCAACGAGACCGCCTGGAAGGGTGTGCAGGATTCGATGAAAGCCTTCGGGATCGAGGGCCGCTATCTGGAATCGCAGTCCGAGACGGATTACGAACCGAACCTGAACGCGCTTCTCGACGCGAAATGCGACATCATCATTTCGGTCGGCTTTCTGATGGCTGACGCGACGGCCACCTCGGCCGGCGCCAACCCGAACGCGAAATACTCGATCGTCGACATGGCCTATGACCCGACGATCCCGAACGTCCTCGGGCAGGTCTATGCAACCGACCAGGCCGCCTTCATGGCCGGCTATGTCGCGGCCGGCATGTCGCAGACAGGTGTCGTCGGCACCTTTGGCGGAATCAACATCCCGCCGGTCACGGCCTTCATGGACGGTTTCTATTACGGCGTTGCCTACCACAACAGCCAGAAGGGCACCAACGTTCAGGTTCTCGGCTGGAACCCGTCCAGCAAGGACGGCCTGTTCACCGGCAATTTCGAAAGCCTCGACGACGGGCGCTCCTTTGCCCAGAACCTCTATGACGAGGGCGCCGACATCGTGATGCCGGTTGCCGGCCCGGTCGGCCTCGGTTCGGCCGCGCTGGCCACGGAGCTTGGCCCCGACTCGCTGAAGATCATCGGTGTCGACGCCGACATGGAGGTCAAGGACAGCAACAACCCCGGCGTCTATCTGACATCCGTCCTGAAGCGCATGGATTCGACCGTGATGCAGGTGATCAAGCAGGCCATGGACGGTTCGTTCAAGGGCGGCATGATCGTCGGCACCCTCGCCAATGAAGGCGTCGGCATTGCGCCGTACCACAGCTTCGACAGCGCCGTTCCGGCCGCGCTGAAGAAAGAAGTCGAAGACATCCGCGCCGGCATCATCGCCGGTTCGATCAAGGTCGGCGGCTGATCAAGCCACGCTCCCGCTGCCCCCGTACCAGCCGGGGCAGCGGGATTTTTTTGTGAGCCTGTCTTCATGGATATCGAGCTTCGCGGCATCTGCAAGCGTTTCGGCCCGGTGCAGGCAAACCAGGACATCGACCTGGACATCCGCGCCGGCGAAGTGCTCGGCCTTCTTGGCGAGAACGGTGCCGGCAAATCGACGCTGATGAATATCCTGTCGGGCCTCTACAGTCCCAATTCCGGCGAAATCCGCATTGACGGCACGCCGGCCGCCTTCACGGGCCCGGGCGACAGCATTGCCGCCGGCATCGGCATGGTCCACCAGCATTTCATGCTGGTGCCGGTCTTCAGCGTCGTCGAGAACGTGATCCTCGGCGTCGAACCCACCACGGGAGCGGATTATCTTGATCTCGATGCCGCCCGCGCGCAGGTCCAGGCCATCAACACCGATTACGGCATGCAGGTGCCGACCGACGCGCTGATCGAGACGCTTCCTGTCGGAATCCAGCAGCGCGTGGAAATCCTCAAGGTTCTCTTCAGGTCTGCCGACGTGCTGATCCTCGACGAGCCGACAGCCGTCCTCACGCCGCAGGAGGTGGAGGAGTTCTTCACCATCGTCCGTTCGCTCCGCGACGCCGGCAAGGCTATCGTCTTCATCACCCACAAGCTTCATGAAATTCTGGAAATCGCCGACCGTGTCAGCGTGCTTCGGCAGGGCCGTGTCGTCGGCACCGGACAGCCGGACAGCTTTTCCGAGGCAGACCTTGCAGAGATGATGGTTGGGCGGCCGGTCAGCTTCTCGGTTGAGCGAAGCGCCGCGCGCACCGGTGATGCAGTGCTCCGTCTGAATGACGTCACGCTTGTCGACCGGACACTGGAATCCAGCCTGACGGCCATAGACCTGACCGTGCGCGAGGGCGAGGTTGTCGGCATTGCCGGTGTTCAGGGCAACGGGCAGACCGAACTTGTCGAGGTCATCACCGGTCTGGCGACAGCGTCATCCGGTAGCATCGAATTCAGCGGCGCCGACATCACCCGCGCCAGCGTCCGCGCGCGGCACAGTCTCGGCATCGCGCACATTCCTGAAGACCGCCACAAATCGGGAATGGTCGGCGCCTTCACCGTCGCCGAGAACATCGTTCTCAACAGCTATTATGACAGCAGCGTGACCAACGGCGTGCAGATCGACTGGCAGCGCGTTCGCAACCGCGCCGCGCGCGCCTGTGTGAATTACGACGTCCGTACCCCAAGCGTGCAGCTTGCCGCCGGCAGCCTGTCGGGAGGCAATCAGCAGAAGATGGTCGTGGCACGCGAGCTCGAGCGCGATGTGAAGCTGATCGTCGCCTCGCAGCCGACGCGGGGGGTCGATGTCGGGTCGATCGAATATATCCACAAGCAGCTCATCGCCTGCCGCGACGGCGGCAACGCGGTTCTGATCATCTCCTCGGAACTTGACGAGATTCTCGATCTTTCGGACCGGATCTATGTGATGTTCGAGGGACGGATCGCCGCCGAATTCGACAATAGCGACAGGAATGCCGACCGCGGCGCCATCGGCCTTGCGATGGCGGGCGTTGCCGAGGGAGGTGCCGCATGACCGAAACCACCCGCACGGCGGACAGATCGATGTCGGAGGAGATGAAATCCCTCCTTGCGCCGACCATCGAAAGCGGGTCCTCCTGGCGCGACCTGTTCCTGCTGCCGATGGCGGCGCTGTTGCTGGCGATGCTGATCGGCGCGCTGATCATGATCGCCACCTCGGTGGCACCGGCGACGATCCTGCAGAGCTTTGTCGCGATGGCACGCGGCTCGCTCGGCTCGATGCACGCGCTTTCGGAAACCGTGACCGCGGCCATTCCGCTTGTTCTCTCGGGGCTCGGAATCGGCCTTGCCTTCCGCGCCGGGCTGTTCAACATCGGCGCCGAGGGCCAGATGGTTGTCGGCGGGCTTGCGACCGCGGTGGCAAGCTTTGCCATCACCGGGCTGCCGATCTGGATCCATCTTCCGCTGGCACTGGTGATCGGCCTGTCGGTCGGTGCGCTCTATGCCGCGATCGCTGGTATCCTGAAAGCCGCCACTGGCGCGCATGAGGTCATCTCGACCATCATGCTGAACCTGATCTCCTTCCGGCTTCTCGATTATGTGCTTCGCCAGCCGGTGATCCAGAAGGAGGGCCGGTCGGACCCGATTTCCAAGGCCGTGCTCGAAACGGCGGAGCTGCCGCGGCTTCTGGCCTTCATCGACGGCAATCTGCGGCTTCACGCCGGCCTGTTCATCATGCTGCTGGCGGTGGCCGTGGTCTACTGGCTGCTGTTCCGCTCGAAGCTCGGCTTCGCCTTCCGCATTTCCGGCGAGAATCCGGGCGCCGCCCGCTATGCCGGGATCCATGCCGGACTGACGGTGGTGCTTGCCATGGCGATTGCCGGCGCGCTGGCCGGGCTTGCCGGCGCGACGCAGATCAGCGGCGTCCTTGGCCGCGCGACTCCGGGGTTTACGGCCGGCATCGGGTTCGACGCCATCGCGGTGGCGTTGCTTGGCCGCTCGCACCCTGTCGGCATTCTTCTTGCCGGGCTGCTGTTCGGCGCGCTCGAGGCCGGCGGCCGGCAGATGCAGGTCGATGCCGGCGTATCGATCGATCTGATCGGCATCATCCAGGCGCTGATCATCATCTTCGTCGCGGCGCCGCTTCTCGTGCGGCGGATCTTCCCGCCGCTGTTCCGCGAACGTGCCCGAAAGGATCCCGAAAATGGCTAGCCCGGCGTCAGGACAGCGCGGCCTGCCCCGCTTCGCAGGCCGCCGCGCCGCCGTTTCAGGCGCGGTGCTGATCGGATTGGCGCTTGTCATCACCTTCCTTCTCGACACGCCATGGGATTCGGTGTCGACCTTCCGCATTTCGCGGCCGCGCGATGTCTGGGCCGTCGGCAACCTCACCGTGCCGAGCCAATGGTTCAATGTGGCCGCCTCGGTGCTTCTGGCCTTTCTGGGTACCCGCCTTTTCCTGAAGGGGGGTGGCCGCTGGACGGCACTGGCGCTTGGCGTCGGGCTTGTCGTGCTGGCCATGGCGTTTCTTGTCTGGGCGACGGCCGGCAAGGCCATTTCGCTGACAGGCATGCTCCAGGCGACGCTTGTTCGCGCCGTCCCGATCGCGCTGGCGGCGCTTGGTGGAATCCTGTGCGAACGGGTCGGGGTGATCAATATCGCCATCGAGGGCATGCTTCTTGCCGGGGCCTTCGCCGGCGCGCTGTTCGGCTCGCTGATGGGGGGCTGGGCAGGCATCATCTGCGCGATGCTGACAGGCGGCGTCTTCGGGCTGCTGCTGGCGGCGCTGGTGATCACCTACCGGGTTGACCAGATCATCGCCGGTGTCGTCATCAACCTGTTCGTCCTCGGCCTGACCTCCTATGTCTCGAGCCAGGTCTTCGCCGAGTTCCGATGGCTCAACAAGGCAACGCCCTTCCGCGCCTTCAAGATCCCCGTCCTTGGCGACATCCCGCTGATCGGGCCGGTGCTGTTCAACCAGAACCTGTTCGTCTATGGCGCGCTGGTGCTTGTCACCCTGTCGACCTACTACCTGTTCCATACGCGCCACGGACTGCGGGCCCGCGCGGTAGGCGAACATCCGCGCGCTGCCGACACGCTCGGCATCGATGTCATCAAGACCCGTTACGCGCATGTCGTTGTTGCCGGCATGGTGGCCGGCTTCGGCGGCGCCTGGTTCACGCTTGGCTCGGTCGGGCGTTTTGACGAGAACATGACCTTCGGCCGCGGCTTCATCGGCCTTGCGGCGATGATCTTCGGCCGCTGGCATCCGCTTGGCGCGCTGGCGGCGGCGCTGATCTTCGGATTTGCGGATTCGCTGCAGCAGAAACTGTCCATCCTGAACACGCCGATCCCCTCGGAATTCCTGTCGATGGCACCCTATATTGCCACCATTGTCGTGGTTGCCGGGCTTGTCGGGCGGGCACGGCCGCCTGCCGCCATCGGCAAACCCTATGTGAAGGAATAGCGGCATGGGTGCGGATTTCGAGACCGGTCTTGTCACCGCCGCCATCGCTGCCATGGCGCGCGCCTACGCCCCCTATTCACGCTTTCCGGTCGGCGCCGCGATCCGCGACGAGACAGGTGCCGTCCATATCGGAGCCAATGTCGAGAACGCCGCCTATCCGGTCGGCAACTGCGCCGAGGCAAGCGCCATCGCCGCCATGGTGATGGCGGGAGGAACGCGGATTGCCGAAATCGCGGTGGCGGGCGGCGACGGCGGCATGCTGTGCACGCCCTGCGGTGCCTGCCGTCAGCGAATCCGCGAATTCGGCACGGCCGACACGCCTGTGCTTGTCTGCGGGCCTGAAGGGCTGATGCGCCGTTTCGCGCTCGGCGAACTGCTTCCTGAAAGCTTTGGGCCGGAAAATCTCGGCTGACGCACCGCGCCGATCATTCGGTGCCGTAGATCCTGTCGCCGGCGTCGCCAAGGCCGGGGAGGATGTAGCAGCTGTCGTTCAGTTCGCGATCAAGCGCCGCGGTGACAATCGGCACGTCGGGATGCGCCCCGTGGAGCGTCGCCACTCCCTCTGGCGCCGCGACAAGGCAGGCGAAGACGATGTCGGCAACACCGATTTCGCGAAGCTTGTCGAGCGCCATCACCGCGCTCCCGCCCGTCGCAAGCATCGGGTCGCCAAGGATCACCTGCCGGTCGGCGATGTCGCTTGGCAGGCTGCTGTAATAGGAAACCGGCTCCATCGTGTCATGGTCGCGATAGAGGCCGAGATGGCCGACGCTGGCCTCCGGGCAGACCTGGCTGAAGCCGTCGACCAGCCCGTTGCCGGCGCGAAGGATCGACACCACACAGGGGTAGGGCGGGCGCATCTGGCGGGCCGTCATCCTCTCCAGCGGCGTGTCGATCTCGACATCTTCGGTGCGAAGCGCCGTGAATGTGGGGTGGGCCAGAAGCCAGGACAGTTCATGCAGCGTCTGCCGGAAAGCATGGGACGGCGTGCTGCGATCGCGAAGGATGGAAAGCTTGTGGTCGACGAGCGGATGGTCCATGACCGTCAGGCTGGGTTTCGGTGTCACTGTCATCGCTCAATCTCCCTTAAGGCGTCAGGTTCGACATTACCCCCGGC
Organism: Pseudomonadota bacterium; assembly: GCA_036143955.1. GTDB lineage: Bacteria > Pseudomonadota > Alphaproteobacteria > Puniceispirillales > Puniceispirillaceae > UBA8309. Next base: position 13,374 of record JAYYLR010000090.1, read on the forward strand.
GGCGTGTTTTTGCCATTCACAAAACGCCGACCCGGCGGCAGTATGACGGTCCGTTTCCGGAGGATCGCATGGCCAAGCTTTATTTTTCCTACGCCGCGATGAACGCCGGCAAAACGACCATCCTGCTTCAGGCATCACACAATTACCGCGAGCGCGGCATGAACACGATGCTTCTCACCGCCCGGCTCGACGACCGGGTTGGCGAAGGGCGGATCGGCTCGCGAATCGGGCTTGAGGCGGCGGCTTTCGTGTTCGACGGGGACACCGACATGGCCTCGCTGATCGCGACGCAGAACGATGCCGCCCCTCTGGCCTGCGTGTTGGTCGACGAGGCGCAGTTTCTCAGCGACGCCCAGGTCTGGCAGCTTGCGGCGGTCGCCGACGACATGGGCATTCCAGTGATGTGCTACGGGCTGCGGACCGATTTCCAGGGCAATCTGTTCCCCGGAAGCGCCAGGCTTCTTGCCGTCGCGGACGTGCTTCGCGAGATCCGCACCATCTGCCATTGCGGACGCAAGGCCACGATGGTGATTCGCCAGACCGAAAGTGGCGGGGTCATACGCGAGGGCGCGCAGATCGAGATTGGCGGCAATGAACGCTATGTCTCGCTGTGCCGTCGGCACTGGGTCGAGGCGATGGCCGGCTAGCCGCCGAGAACGTCGTTCATGTCGAAAAAGCCCGGGGACGCAGCGGCCGCAAACCGGGCGGCACGAAGCGCGCCGCGGGCAAAGATCGCGCGGTCCGTCGCCTTGTGTGAAATCTCAACACGTTCGGAATCGCCGAAAAAGATCACCGAATGCTCGCCTGTGACATCGCCGCCGCGAAGCACGGCAAAGCCGATGTCACCGGACTTGCGGGCACCGGTCTGGCCTTTGCGGACCATGTCGGACACCTCGTCCAGCGCCACACCGCGGCCGCGGGCCGCCGCCTCGCCAAGCGCCAGCGCGGTGCCGGACGGCGCGTCGACCTTATGGTGGTGATGGGCTTCGAGGATCTCGATGTCCCAGCCCTCGACAAGCTGCGCCGCGACCTGTTCGACAAGCCTTGCAAGAAGCGTCACCCCAACCGAGGTGTTGGCGCAGTAGACAAGCGGGATCGACTTGGCGGCCTCGGCAAGCGCCGCCTCGTCAGACGCTGTCAGCCCGGTGGTGCCGACGACAAGCGCACGGCCGGCGCCGGCGGCGATGGCGGCATGCGCAACGCTGGCCGCCGGGCTGGTGAAATCGATGATGACATCGGCGGCGGCGAGGGCGGCAGGATCGGCAGCGATCACAACATTGTTCGTGCCGGTGCCGGCAAGAAGCCCGCTGTCCTGGCCGATGGCCTCACCGCCCGGCAGGTCGGTCGCGGCAGCAAGTTCGAGCCCCGGCGCGGCATCGATTTCACGGATCAGCATTCGTCCCATGCGCCCCGCGGCGCCCGGAATGCCGATTCTGATTGTCTGGGATGTCATGGCGCCTGTCCTCCCTCGCCCGTTGCCGCGAGACTATTCAGCCGGCGGCGGCTCGGCAAGGTCTAATCCGACCGTCGTGAAGGCCCGGCACGGACAATCAGCTGTCGTCAGCCCAGATCCGCCGCGCGCGCTTCAGGAAACTTTCGGTTTCCGGACTCGTGGCACCGGTATCGCCGAATTGCTTCAGCAGATCCTTCTGCTTCTTCGACAGGTTTGTCGGTGTTTCGACCTGCACCTCGACAATCTGGTCGCCCCGCGAGCTGCGGCGCAATACCGGCATGCCCTTGCCACGCATGCGGAAACGCCGTCCCGACTGCGTACCGGCCTCGATGGTCAGCCGCGCCATCCGGCCTTCCACCGTTGGCACGTCGATCGACCCGCCAAGCGCCGCCGTTGTCATCGGTACCGGAATGCGGGTCAGGATGTCGGCACCGTCCCGCATCAGGATCGGGTGCGGATCGACCGCGATGAAAATATAGAGGTCGCCGGCCGGGCCGCCACGGAAGCCGGCCTCGCCCTTTCCGGACAGCCGAATCCGGTTGCCGCTGTCAACGCCGGCCGGAACCGAGACGGACAGAACCTTGCTCTGCCGCACCCGTCCGTCACCGCCGCAGCTTGAGCAGGGATCTGTGATCACCTGGCCCATGCCCTGGCAGGCATGGCAGGTGCGCTCGACAGCGAAGAAACCCTGCTGCGCACGGATCCGCCCGCTGCCGCCGCAGGTGCCGCAGGTCTGCGGCTGCCCGCCACCGGCCGAGCCGGTGCCCTCGCAGGAATCACAACCAACCGGAACCGTCACCGTGATATCGCGCTGGACGCCGGAAAACGCCTCCTCGAGGGAAATATTCATGTCATGACGAAGATCGTTACCGGCGCGATCCGCCTGGCCGCCACCGGCGCCGCGCGAGAATTCCGAAAACATCTGGTCAAAGATGTCGGCGAAACCGCCACCGCCAAAGCCGCCACCGCCGAAACCGCCGCCGGCAGCACCCTCGAAGGCGGCATGCCCCATACGGTCATAGGCGGCCCGTTTCTGCGGGTCCTTCAAAATCTCATAAGCCTCGGTCGCTTCCCGAAACCGCTCGGCGGCGGCATCGTCATCCGGATTGCGGTCAGGGTGGTTCTTCATCGCCAGTTTGCGATAGGCGGATTTGAGCTCGCCCTCATCAGCATCTTTCGAGACGCCGAGAACATCATAGAAATCGCGCTTGCTCATATCACCGTCGCCTGGCTTGCCGCTTCGGAACGGAGACGGACGGCTGGATCACCGTCCGCCCGTAACAGTTTGGGGGCTACTTCTTGTCGCCAGCTTCCGTATTGCCGTCGACTTCTTCGAACTCGGCGTCCACAACCGTGTCCTCGTCGTTACCGGCACCGGCATCGCCACCAGCGGCAGCCTGCGGATCAGCCTGATAGGCGGCTTCGCCCATCTTCATCATCGACTGCGACAGTTCGGCGGATTTCGTCGAGATGGCCTCGATGTCCTCGCCGTCCAGAGCTTCGCTGAGCGCCGCGATGCCGGACTCGACCTCGGCCTTCGCATCCGCATCGGCCTTCTCGCCGAGATCCGCAATGGCCTTTTCCGCGCCATGTACAAGCGCCTCTGCCTGATTGCGCTTCTCGACGGCGTCACGGCGCTTCTTGTCCTCCTCGGCATTCGCCTCGGCTTCGCTGACCATCCGCTCGATCTCGCCATCATCAAGACCGCCGGAAGCCTGGATTCGGATTTCCTGCTCCTTGCCGGTCGCCTTGTCCTTGGCACTGACCTTGACGATGCCGTTGGCGTCGATGTCGAAGGTCACCTCGATCTGCGGCACGCCGCGCGGGGCCGGGGCGATACCCTCGAGATTGAACTGGCCGAGATGCTTGTTGTCGGACGCCATCTCGCGCTCACCCTGATAGACCGAGATCGTTACCGCCGACTGGTTGTCATCGGCGGTCGAGAAAACCTGGCTTTTCTTCGTCGGGATCGTCGTGTTGCGGTCGATCAGGCGGGTGAAGACGCCGCCAAGCGTCTCAATGCCCAGCGACAGCGGCGTCACGTCCAGAAGAAGGACATCCTTCACGTCACCGGTCAGGACACCTGCCTGGATCGCGGCGCCGGATGCCACCACCTCGTCCGGGTTGACGCCCCGGTGCGGTTCGGCGCCAAAGAATTCCTTCACCGTGTCGATGATCTTCGGCATACGAGTCATGCCGCCGACAAGGATCACCTCGTCGATGTCCGACGGCTTCACGCCGGCATCCTTCAGCGCGGCTGCGCAAGGCTTGATGGTCCGCTGCACCAGTTCCTCGACAAGCTGTTCCAGCTTGGCGCGGGTCAGTTTCACGTTCAGGTGCTTCGGCCCGGTGGCGTCAGCGGTGATGAACGGGAGGTTGACGTCGGTCTGCACCGATGACGACAGTTCGATCTTCGCCTTTTCGGCAGCCTCCTTGAGGCGCTGCAGGGCAAGCTTGTCCTGGCGCAGGTCGATGCCTTCGCTTGCTTTGAACTCGTCAGCAAGATGCTCGATGATCTGATGATCGAAATCCTCACCGCCGAGGAAAGTGTCACCATTTGTCGACTTCACCTCGAAGACGCCGTCGCCAACCTCGAGGATCGACACGTCGAACGTCCCGCCGCCAAGGTCATAGACAACAATCAGTCCGGACTCACGCTTGTCCAGACCGTAGGCCAGTGCCGCGGCAGTCGGCTCGTTGATGATCCGAAGAACCTCAAGACCGGCGATCTTGCCGGCATCTTTCGTTGCCTGGCGCTGCGAGTCGTTGAAATAGGCCGGGACCGTGATGACCGCCTGGGTGACCGTCTCGCCAAGATAGGCTTCCGCGTCTTCTTTCAGCTTGCGCAGGGTGAAGCTCGAAATCTGGCTCGGCGAAAATTCCTCGCCGTCAACCTTGACCCACGCATCGCCGTTCTTGGCGTTGGTGATTTCGTAGGGAACCAGTTCGGTGAATTTTTTCGTCGCCGCGTCATCGTGACGACGACCAATCAGACGCTTGATGGCAAACAGCGTCTTTTCAGGGTTGGTCACAGCCTGCCGTTTCGCCGCCTGGCCGACGAGCCGCTCGCCGTCATCGGCCAAGGCGATCATCGACGGCGTGGTCCGGGCGCCTTCGGTATTCTCGATGACCCGTGCGTCCTTGCCGTCCATGACGGCGACGCATGAATTTGTCGTTCCAAGGTCAATGCCTATAACTTTCCCCATAACGAGCTCCTTTCTCAGTCACCAGATTCATTCACTATCGACACCCTGGTGAGAATTCGGCATTTCGGACCAAAGCGCCCTTGGCACCGCGCTTTCGGTTCATGCTCTTCTTGTTCAAACACACCGTCCATATAAGACGCGCTTTCACGGTTGCAAGTGGTTCTCAACACGCCTTATTCAGGATCCGGGTCGGTCTGCGGCGACTCCTCCGCCGCCTTCGAGACACCGACCATCGCCGGGCGCAGCAGCCTGTCATGAAGCACATAGCCGTGCTGCACCACCTCGACCACTGTGCCGGGCGGGTGGTCGGCATGCGGCATCTCGAACATTGCCTGATGGAAGTTGTAATCGAACTTCTCGCCAAGCGGGCTGATTCGCTTCACGCCGTGCCGCTCCATGGTCGACTGGATCTCGGTCCAGCTCATCTCGAGACCGGTAACGAGTGCCGCAACCGACTCGGCGGACACATCGTCTTCACCCGGCGACGCATCGAGCGCGAGGGCCAGATTGTCGATGGCCCCCACAAGATCGCGCGCGAAGCCGGTATGGCCATATTTGCGGGCCGTCTCCAGCTCGCGCTCGGTACGCCGCCGCATGTTCTCGACATCGGCGAGGGCGCGAAGAAGCTGATCCTTCAGCGCATCGCGTTCCGCGACAAGCGTTTCGAAGAGATCGGCGTCGCCGGACCCAGCGTCAGCGGTGTCGGCGGCATGGTCGGATGACGTTTCGCCAGTCGATTCGCCGGCCGATTCGCCCTCGGCAACCCGGTCGCCGGTTGTCGGGTCGGCATCCTGCACCTCCGGGTCCACTGCCGCCGCCGCGTCTTCGGCCTTGTCCTGTTTCTTGTCTGCCATCTTCAGTCCTTCATGTCTCAGCGGCCGGGGCCGCCGATTTCGTCCTTTGCGTACCGTTATTTAGGGCCGGTTGCCATGCCAGCCAAGCCCCGAATGACGGGAATCTTCAACAACGGCACGGAAGTTGCTCCTGCAGGACAGGTATCACGGCGGAGCGCCGGTCGGGACTGACGCCCGCAGGCTTGTTGTCGGCACAGGGCGAATATGCCAGAGTCGGCGCCCCGGGAATGTGAAAGGGACAGGTTGAGGGTCATTGCACCGGGACACAGGAACATGGCGATCAGAGGCATGGCAACAGTAAGACAATCCATCACCGCGCTCTATGAAGTGTCGGAACGGTCGGTCATCGACGGCCCGCCGATGCTGGCCGTCATCGACTCCGAACCGCCGGCGCCCCTGTCCATCGACGAGCAGGTTGAAATGAACGAAAGACCGACCATTGCCGCGCGTTTCGACGAGCTGCGCCGACTGGCCGACCTTGAAATGCCGGCGGTCAAGGATGCGCCGGTCCCGCCGGACCCCGGGCCCGGAATGGCGCCTCCGGAACACGGTGAGGCCAGTCACGATGCCGGTGAACACGACCTGAGCAAACACGCCCGTTTTGATCCGTCGGCGGACGAAATCCTCCTTCCAAGCGAGCCGCCGGCGCCCGCTGCCGGAAATGGTGCGTCCGATCTTGAGGTTGATGACATTCGCAAGCTTGTGCAGGAAGCCTGGGAGGACAGAACCGCAATCGCCCCTGCATCGACTGGAGAATTTGCGGAGGCCACCCCTGACGTGGCGGTCGACGATCCCGATATCGAATCGGCGATGGAAGACATCGCGGCCGCCGTCGTGCAGTCCGGCGACCCTGCGTCGGTTGGCGGGCTGGAAGAGGTGAAGGCCGAGCTGGTGGCGGCCGTTCGGGCCGAGCTGCAGGCCGTTGTCGAGACTGATCTGAAGGCGATTGTGAAGACCGCCGTTGCCGAGGCCCTGAAAGACATGCCGGCGCCAAAGCCCGCAACACGGGCAAAGAAGGCGGCCGCCACGAAAACGGCGAAGAAGAAGACCTCGACAAACGGGGAGAAAGACAACTAGGCGCCGGCCGCCGCCGCCGACCGGTTTTTTTTGCTGGGCTAACGGTTTTTTAGTTCCTGTCACGGCAGTAATGAGATGTCGGCGCCTCATGCCGTCGCCATGCAGGACCTGTCCGGACATGCATCTCAGATGCGTCTATTGCCATCTTGTTATTTCCGTTCCCGAGGGGTTCGGCCGGTATTTCGACATGCCTGTCCGCTGCCATGCCTGTCGGCGGGTGTTCACCGTTCCACCACAGCGCCCGACCGGCGGGACAGCGCCCTCCAGCCCGCCAGGGCGGCAGCTTGACCGGTCCCTGTCAGCGCGAAGGAACCATCATCTCATCCGCTGTCTGGCCTGCGCGGCGGCGCTCCGTCTTGCAGGACAGTCGCTTCCTCTTGTGCCGGTCCGGCTTGTGTGCCCGCACTGCGGTGCCGGCTTTCGACACCGGCCGCATCGGCATGCCGGCAGGCTTGATATGGTGATGTGGTTTGTCGGCGGCGCTGTACTGGCACTTGGTCTTGTCCTGCTGGCGCAGGTCGGGGGTTATGTCGAACTTCGCAATCTTGCAACGGCGCCGGCGCTGGCGCGGCTTGGCGAGTTTCTCGCCGCGCAGGGGATCAGGTGAGGACAGCGGCGATGGCCCGGCTCGTATAATCGACCATCGGGATAATCCTGGCATAGTTCATGTGACGCGGGCCAAGCACCCCGATCGCGCCGATGACATTCTTCTCGGCATTTCTGTAGGGCGCGATCACCAGCGAACAGCCGGTATTCATGAACATCCTGTTCTCGGCGCCGATGAAGATCTTCACCCCGTCGCCGTCGCTGGTCGCCTCGAGAAGGCGGAGCGCGTTCTCACGGGCCTCGAGCTCGGAGAAAAGCTGCCGGATCGTATCGAGCTCCTCGCCGGCCTGAACATCATCGAGAAGATTGGCCTGCCCGCGCATCACAAGCACCGCCTCCTCGGCGGCGTTTCCTTCGGCCCACAGCCCCATGCCGGCTTCGACGAGCTGGCGCGACATTTCATCGAGTTCGGCACGATGCGCGGCGATCTCGGCGCGGATCATGCCTGTGGCCGCCAGAAGGTCGCGCCCCGAAAGGCGGGTATTCATGTAGTTGCTGGCCCGCACCATCGCCGATTGCGGCACCCCGGGCGGCAGGTCAATGAGGCGGTTCTCGACCCGCCCGTCCATCCGCACGAGAACGGCGAGGGCCCGGTTCTCGCCAAGCGGCACAAACTCGAAATGCTGCAGCTCGGCATTGCTTGCCGGCGACAGGACAAGACTGGCGCAGCGCGACAATCCGGACAGCGTCCTGCTTGTCTTCTCGAGAAGCTCGTCGACCGAGATGCCGCGCATCGCGCATTCGCCGTCGATGGAGATCCGGTCTTCGTCGGTCAGGTCGGGATTGTATTCCATCAGCCCGTCGACAAACATCCGAAGCCCGGATTCGGTCGGGATCCGGCCGGCCGACGTGTGTGGCGCAAACAGCAGACCGGCCTGTTCAAGATCGCTCATATTGCTGCGAATCGATGCCGGCGACAGGTCCTGTCGCAGCCGCTGTGCCAGTGTCTTCGAACCGATCGGCTGACCGGATTCGAGATAGGCGGCGACGAGCGCATTGAAAATCTGGATGGCGCGGGGTTTCAGGCCGAGAAGGGTGGCGTCGTTCATGATTAGAGCTTAGGGTAACGCCGAATGGCGGGTCAATGCACCAGCGTCAGCGCCGGCGCCTCTGCGGCATAAGGCGGCGTCAGCGCGGAACAGACAGTGCGCCAGAACCGGCATGCCAGACAAATAGCCAGACAAAAGCAAGAGAGCCTCATGACACGTATCTCCGGCCGCGCGGCGGCAGACCTCCGCCCCATCACCCTCGAACCCGGGGTGTCACTGCATGCCGAGGGATCCTGCCTGGCGAAATTCGGCAACACGCATGTGCTGTGCACGGCGTCGGTTGAGGACCGCGTGCCGCATTTTCTTCGCAACAGCGGGCGGGGCTGGGTCACCGCCGAATACGGCATGCTGCCGCGTTCCACCCACAGCCGCACCGACCGCGAGGCCGCGCGCGGCAAGCAGGGCGGCCGGACACTGGAAATCCAGCGCCTGATCGGGCGGGCATTGCGGTCCGTGACCGATCTCGAAGCCCTTGGCGAGCATCAGATCAAGCTCGACTGCGACGTGATCCAGGCCGATGGCGGCACCCGCACAGCGGCGATCACGGGTGCCTGGGTGGCGCTCCGGATTGCCTGTGAAAAGATGCTTCTTGCCGGTTCCGTGACCCGGCAGCCGATGGCCGACCATGTCGCCGCCATTTCCTGTGGCGTCTGGCGGGGACTTCCTGTTGCCGACCTCGATTATGAAGAGGACAGCAGCGCCGAGGTCGATGCCAATTTCGTCCTCAGCGGCGAAGGCGGGCTTGTTGAAATTCAGGGCACCGGCGAAGAGCGGCCTTTCAGCCGCGAGGAGCTGACCCAGATGCTCGATCTTGCCGAGGCGGGTTGCCGGCAGCTGTTCACACTCCAGGCAGCCGCCGTGCGGGCCGCGCTCTGAGCCTGTCGAAACCGGGAAGCCCACGCCATGCCACGCCGCTTCACCGATGACGAACTCGTTCTTGCCTCGCATAATGACGGCAAGCTTCGCGAGATTGCGGCGCTGTTCGCGGATCACCCGTTCAGGGTCACCTCGGCAAAAACCTACAATCTTCCTGAACCCGAGGAGACCGAGGACAGCTTCCTTGGCAATGCTGCGCTGAAAGCGCGGGCCACGGCCGCGGCGACAGGCCGGCCGGCGCTTGCTGACGATTCCGGGCTTGTCGTACCGGCGCTGAACGGGGCGCCGGGAATCTATTCGGCGCGGTGGGCCGGCCCCGACAGGGATTTCATCATGGCCATGCAGAAGGTCGAGAGCTCGCTTGCCGCCAGCGGCGGCAGCGACCGCAGCGCCCACTTCATATGCGCGCTTGTGCTGTGCTGGCCGGACGGTCACGAAGAGGGGTTCGAGGGACAGGTAGACGGCAGCCTCGTCTGGCCGCCGCGTGGCGATCGCGGTTTCGGCTACGACCCGATCTTTGTCGCCAACGGCTACGACCTCACCTTCGGCGAGATGGAGCCGCAGGAAAAGCTTGATATCGGCCACCGCGCCGACGCCTTCGCCAAGCTGGTGGCTGTCTGTTTTCCATGACCGGCACCGCCGCCTCTCCCTTGGCGCTTTATGTGCACTGGCCATTCTGCCGGGCCAAATGCCCCTATTGCGATTTCAACTCGCATGTCGCAACACACATCGACGAAGCCCGGTTCGCCGCCGCCTACCGGCGCGAGATGCAGCATATGGCGGACCACTATGCTCGGGGGCGCAACCTCGTATCGGTCTTTTTCGGCGGCGGCACGCCGAGCCTGATGTCGCCGGCCCTGGTTGCCGACATTCTGGACACGGCTGACAGGCTGTTCGGCTTCACCCCCGGCATCGAGATCACCGCCGAAGCCAATCCGACTTCAGCCGAGGCTGCCGTCTTCGAGGGGTTCCGGTCGGCGGGCGTGAACCGTGTGTCGCTCGGCGTGCAGTCGCTCGACGATGCGGCGCTGGCCTTTCTCGGGCGTGAACATTCGGCGGCCGAGGCGCTCGATGCGGTTGCGGCAGCACGACGCCGCTTCGAGCGCGTGTCCATCGACCTGATCTATGCCAGGCAGCACCAGACGCTTGCCGCCTGGGAGCACGAGCTTCGGGAAGCGCTCGGTCTCGGGCTTGACCATCTGTCGCTCTATCAGCTGACCATCGAGCCCGGGACGGTTTTCCACACCCGTGCCGGACGTGGCGAGCGGCTGGTGCCGCAGGATGAACTTGCGGCCGAGATGTATGAACTGACAGCGTCGCTCACAGCGCAGGCCGGGCTTCCTGCCTATGAAATCTCGAACCATGCTGCCGAGGGCAGCGCCTGCCGGCACAATCTTGTCTACTGGCGGGCCCATGACTGGATCGGGATTGGCCCCGGCGCACACGGGCGGCTCAGCGTTGGCGGTGGACGCCTTGGGCTGGCGACACGGCGCAGCCCGGCCGGCTGGCTCGACAGTGTCGATGCAAACGGCCACGGTATCGAGACCGTTACCGAGGATGATGCCGGCGACGCCGTTGCCGAGATGCTGATGATGGGACTGCGGCTTGACGAAGGGGTGTCGCTGTCTGCGGTTGCGGCGCGTCATGGCGATGCCGGGACGTTCATCGATCCCGACGCGCTGGCGGGGCTTGTCGCCGCCGGAATGCTGGCACAGGACGGTGACCGCGTCCGGGTCACGCCGCCAGGCCGGCTTCTTCTCGACCGCATCCTGTCCGAGCTTCTTGCCGTGGATGGCTGATCGCGAAACTAGATCTTGTCGGGTGCCGGCTGCAGGACGCGGGAAACACCGCCCTCGATCCGGCGAAGCTCAAAAGCACGCTGGTTACCGCCGCCAGGAAGCAGGCGGTAGGCGCCGCTGAAACCGCTGAAACCGGACCCTGATTCCAGCGAGGCCTGCCAGAGGCCGCGTTGCTGGCCGGCAAGAACCGCCGCCATGGCCATCGCATCGAAGCTGAGGCGCGCCAGCGCCCCGGGGCGTGAACGCCAGGCCGACGACCAGAGGCTGTTGAAACTGTCATCCCGGCTTGTTGGCCGGAAGGTGTAGACACCGCCCTGTAGCGAGGGTTCATTCAGGATCCGCTGCTGGTTCCACTGCGTCGTGCCAAGATAGAGAACACGCTCCGGATCGGCATCGTAATAGGCGAGCACGGGCGCGGTGCGAAGGGCGAAATCCGCGCTTCCGGCAAACAGGAGCGCGTCGAACCTGGCCGGCGGCAGGTCGGCGAAAGCCGGCGTTTCCTCGTCATCAGCCGGCGCGACATAGCCGGTGAAATTCCTGACGGACGCCTTCAGGCTGTCTTCGTCGGCAAGGACGGCCGCACCAAGCGTCATCGACACTTCGGGCTGCAGGCCGAACTGGGCAAGCCGTTTCGCCGCATGCCCGGCAAGCCGCTGTCCGAACGCCCCCTCCTCGGCGATGATTCCAACCTTGCCGCGCCCGGTTGTCAGTGCGTGCGCGAGAAGAAGGTCGATCTGCTGTTCCGGCACGTAACCGAGAAGCCAGCTTCCCGAATTCGCGATGCGGACGTTGTTCGACAGCGCCAGAATCGGTATGTCGGCCGGCGCCAGAATGGCGCGCGCTGCCACGACGGCGTCCGAGAACAGCGGCCCCACAACAAGATCCGCCTCGGCCGCAGCAGCGCGTTTCGCCGCCAATTCCGCACCGGCTTCATGGGTGTCGAACACAAGCAGCTCAAGCGCCGGATTGCGAACAGAGAACAGCGCCAGCTCGGCGCCCCGCTGCAACTCGGCGCCAAGCGCCGCATTTTCACCTGTGACCGGGATCAGCAGTGCAATCCGCGTCATGCCCACACGCTTGCGCGGCATCACGAATGCATCATCGGGAAGGCCGAGATCGCGGCGCGCCAGCAGCGCAAAGGCGGCTTCAAGAGCCTCGCTGGCAAGCGACGGGTCGGGCCCGACAGGAATTTCCGGCGGTGGCGGTGCGGGCGGGCGGCTCTTCATTGCGGATTCAAGATTCCAGATGATGTCGCCGACAACATCCACCGCGCTGCCGTCATCGGCAGCCGCAGGTTCGCTGTCCGGGTCCGATGACACCGGCGGCGGAACCTCTTCGCTGCCCTGCGTCTCAGGCGGCGGCGGCACGACAACGGCCGGCGCGGCCGGCGCGGTTTCAGGCAAGGCGGCAACAAGCTCGTCTATGCTTTTTGCAGCCGATGGCGACAGGCTGGCAATTTCGGTCTCGCCGCCAATATCGGTTTCCGGTCCACCTTCATCTGTCACGGACTCGGACAGTGATGCCGTCTGCGGCACGGCGGTTACGGGTTCTGTTTCAGGGTCCGGTTCCGGCGCTGGCGCAGCGGCTGGCGACGGCGCGGCGACAACGGGCGCCAGGGTCCGCTGGTCGACTGCCACACCACAGCCGGCAAGCCCCCCCGCCACCAGCAACGCCGCGATCAGTCGTCCATACACCTTCATCAACCCCTCCTGCGGACCTTGGTCATCATGGCCTGTTTTTGCGTGCAAGTCATTAATCGGCTATATGAATTGCCATGTGACGACACCCTGACGGCCCTCTCATGTCCGCTTCCGGCACCCTCACCATTGTGGCAACACCGATCGGCAATCTCGGCGATTTCACGCCGCGTGCCGCCGCCACGCTGGCTGGTGCCGATGTCATCGCCTGCGAGGATACACGAACAACCCGCAAGCTGCTGCGGCTGACCGGCACCGCCTCCACCGCAAGGATGGTGCCCTATCATGACCATAATGGGGCCGAGATGCGGCCATGGCTTCTTGAACAGCTCGAGGCCGGGCGGCAGGTGGCGCTGGTCAGTGATGCCGGAACGCCGCTCGTCTCCGACCCCGGCTACAAGCTTGTCGCCGCCTGCCGGGACGCCGGGATCACGGTGGTCGCCGTTCCCGGGGCCAGCGCCGTCCTTGCCGCGCTGACCGTGTCCGGTCTGCCGTCCGACCGGTTCATGTTCGCCGGATTTCTTCCCGCGGCAGAGGGCGCGCGTCGCTCGCAGATCACCGAGCTCGCCGAGCTGACGGCAACAACCATCTGGTTCGAGACGCCGGCGCGCATTGCCCGCAGCCTGACCGACATGGCGGATATTCTAGGACCACGCGACGCCATCATCGCGCGCGAGCTCACGAAGCTGCATGAGGAAATCCTTCGTGGAACGCTTGACGAGCTTGCGGCAAGGCTGGCGTCAGGGCCGGCGCTGAAGGGCGAAATCGTGCTTCTTGTCGCCGGCAGGTCACGTGACGACGAAGCCATGGACGATGCGCAGCTTGCCGCCATGCTGCGCGCCGAGCTGGAGGACCAGCGGCTTCGTGATGCTGTCAAATCGGTTGTCGAGATGACCGGCCTCCCCCGCAACAGGGTCTATCGTCTTGCTCTCGAACTGACTGGCGACGGGCCAAACCGCCGCCAGGACGCGTAGGCGCCAGAATGCAGCCAAGACGGCGTGACCGGCGTCAGGATGAGCGCGCCGGCCGAAACGCTGAATGGCTGGCGACACTTTATCTGACTTTGACCGGACATCGCATTCTTGCAAGGCGTTGGCGCGGACATGCCGGCGAGATCGATCTCGTGGCGCAGCGGCGCGGTCTTCTGCTGTTCTGCGCGGTGAAGTACCGCCGAGATTCTGCCAACAGCGGCGTGCCGACGGCGCGGCAGCGTGACCGGATTTGCCGCGCGGCACAGGAATTCGCGGCGCGGCGACGGCCCGGTCAGGCGCTGCAGTGGCGCTTTGACCTGATCCAGCTGTCGCTGCCGGGGCGGGCAGGGTCCGTGCCGCTGCGTCATCTGAAAGACGCCTGGAGATGCGATGACTAGGCGCCGGATGAAACCCGACCCTTGACCGTCGAATCGGCAGGCGGCACATTGGCCGGACAGACTCTCTCACCAGCCAGGGAACCTCCCATAAATGTCTACAGCTCCGGTACATCAGATTTCCAGGGCCACCGGGCGCTCGCGCGCCGGACTGGCCGTGCCGATTGCGCTTCTTGCTCTGGCAGGCCTGCTTTTCGCAGGCTGCGCGCCGGCCGTCATCGGGGCCGGCACTGCCGCCGTTGCTGCCTCTTCGACCGACAAGGGCCTGTCGACATCGGTTTCGGACAATCTGATCGCCACAAAGCTAAACGACAAGTTCGTGCAGAATGATTCCAGCCTCGTCGTCGATGTCGACGTGTCGGTCAACAACTTCGCCGTCCTGATGACGGGCAAGGTGAAGACACCGGAAGAAAAGGTTCTGGCGACAAAACTGGCCTGGGAGGTCCGCGGCGTCCGTGAGGTGGTGAACGAGCTTCAGGTTACCGACAAGTCCTCGATCAAGGACGTGGCGAAGGATCTGGCGGCCAGCGCCCAGCTTCGCGGCAGGCTGATCGCCGATTCCGATATATCGTCACTGAATTTCAGCATCGACGTTGTCAACGGCACCGTCTATCTGTCGGGCGTTGCCGCCGATGCCAAGGAAATGAACCGCGTTGTCGGTCATGCCCGCGACCTTCGCTTTGCCCAGCAGGTGGTCAATTACATCACGCTGCGTGAAGATCTTCGCGACTAGGGGCGCCCTGTGACGCTGTCCGTAGCCCTGCAGATGGACCCGATCGGGTCCATCGACATCAGCGGTGACACCTCCTTCGCCCTTGCGCTCGAGGCGCAGCGCCGTGGCCATGGGATTTGGTATTACACGCCGGATACGCTGTCGCTTGACGAGGGCCGGATCGAAGCCGTTGGCCAGACGCTGACGCTTCGTGACGAGCCGGGCAACCATTACAGCGCCGGCCCGCGCGAGCGGCGCAGTCTCGAGGAATTCGACGTGCTGCTGATGCGCCAGGACCCGCCCTTCGACATGGCCTATATCACCGCCACGCATCTTCTCGAGATGCTGCCGCCGGCAACGATGGTGGTGAACAATCCGGCCGAGGTGCGCAACGCACCGGAAAAGCTTCTGGTGACGATGTTCGCCGACCTGATGCCGCCGACCCTGATCTCACGCGACCCTGACGCCATCCGGGCGTTCCGCGACCGCCACAAGGACATCATCGTCAAACCGCTCTACGGCAATGGCGGCGCCGGCGTGTTCCGCCTGCAGCCTCAGGACCAGAACCTGAATTCGCTTCTCGAGATGTTCTTCGCCACGTCGCGCGAACCGGTGATGGTACAGCGCTATCTTCCCGAGGTACGGCAGGGCGACAAGCGGGTGATCCTCGTCGATGGCGAGGGGGTCGGTGCCGTCAACCGTGTTCCGGGCGAGGGCGAGGCGCGCTCGAATCTTCATGTCGGTGGCACCGCGACAGTAACCGAGCTTAGCGGCCGCGACCGGGAGATCTGCGCGGTGATCGGGCCGGAGCTCCGGCGCCGCGGGCTGCTGTTTGTCGGCATCGATGTGATTGGTGGCTATCTGACCGAGATCAATGTCACTTCACCGACCGGAATTCGGGAAATCGAGCGACTTTCCGGCGTCAATATCGCGGGTTTGACCTGGGACGCCATCGAACGCCGGCACCCCTCTCATGCCAGCAACGGCATCGCCCGATAGGCCAGCGCCTCGGCGATGTGATGCCTGTCGACGCACCGCATCGCCGCCAGATCGGCGATCGTTCGCGCCACCCGGAGAATCCGGTGAAACCCGCGCGCCGACAGCGAATGCCTGTCAAGGGCCTGTTCGAGAAGCGTCGTGGCCTCGGCACTGACATCGTGAAGCGGTGAATCTGACCCTGCGTCGGCGAGCGGCATGCGCTCGGCGGCAAAGCTCCGTGCTTCGACAACACGGGCGGCAACGACCGTGCTGGATTCGCCCGGCGCCCGGTTCAGAAGCATCCGGCCACTCACCTCCGGAACTTCGACAACAATGTCGAACCTGTCCAGCATAGGTCCTGAAATGCGCGCGCAATAGCGCCGCCCACATTCCGGCGCCCGCCCGCATGCGCGCTGCGGATCGCCAAGATACCCGCAGCGGCAGGGATTCATCGCCGCGATCAGCTGGAAACGCGCCGGATAGGTGACATGATGGTTGGCGCGGGCGACGATCACCTGGCCGGTTTCCAGCGGCTGCCGGAGCGCATCGAGGGCCGGCTTCGCAAATTCCGCCAGCTCGTCAAGAAACAGAACACCGCCATGCGCCAGCGAAATCTCGCCGGGGCGCGCCCGCGCACCTCCGCCGACAAGCGCCACCATCGAAGCTGAATGGTGCGGGTCGCGGAACGGCCGGCTCTGAACCAGACCGCCGGCGGGAAGCGTTCCGGCAACCGAATGCAGCATCGTCACGTCAAGCGCCTCGCGCGGCATCAGCGGTGGCAGCAGTCCGGGAAGCCTTGCCGCCAGCATCGATTTCCCCGCGCCTGGCGGCCCGACCATCAGCAGACTGTGCGCCCCTGCCGCGGCGATCTCCAGCACCCGGCGTGCCGTTTCCTGCCCGCGAAGATCGGCCATGTCGGGAAGGTCCCGGCGTGGTGGCAGACACTCGGCCTTTGGCGCCGGCAAAATCTGTCGGCCCCGAAGATGGTTCAGCAGCGCCATCATGTCAGGCGCCGCGACGATCGACAGGTCGCTGGCCCAGGCGGCTTCGGCCCCGCAGCGCTGCAGGCAGATCAGGTTCAGATCGCCGGCGACAGCCGCCATCGCCGCCGGCAGGACCCCGGAGACCGGTTCGATGGCGCCGTGAAGCGACAGCTCGCCAAGCACGAGGTGACCGGCAACCGAATCATGCGGAATGCTGCCGATGGCGACAAGAAGGCCAAGCGCGATCGGAAGGTCGAAATGCGCGCCTTCCTTGACCAGATCGGCCGGTGCCAGATTGATGGCTATCCGCTTCGGCGGCAAGGCCGGCCCGATCGACGCCAGCGCGGCCCGCACACGTTCCCGCGATTCACCGACCGCCTTGTCGGCAAGGCCCACAATCGCCATCGATGGCAGACCGTTCGCCACATGAACCTGAACCTCGACGGGAACGGTTTCGATGCCGCGAAAGGCGACGGTTCTGATGCTGGCATGCATGGCGTCCTGACCCGATCTTTGGGATCATCCATGATGGTCGGCTGCCGGCAAGCCCGCAAGATTATTAGATTTTTCTGAATCTCATGCCGGCTGGCCGCGGCTCACCCGCGAACCACCATGGGCCCCACCGGCTCGCCGCCCAGAACATGCATATGCAGGTGCGGCACCTCCTGATGACCGTCTCGGCCAATATTCGAGACGACACGGAACCCGCTTTCGGCGATGCCGGTCAGCCCGGCGACATGGGAGATCATGCGCGTGAAGGCGGCCTGCTCCTCGGGCGTGGCCCTGGCGGCGAAATCAAGCCAGTCGACATAGGCCCCTTTCGGGATCACCAGAACATGCACCGCCCGCGCCGGGTTGATGTCGTTGAAGGCGAGCGTATGTTCGTCCTCGGCGACCTTCGTGCAGGGTATCTCGCCACGCAGGATCCTGGCGAAGATGTTCTGGTCGTCATACGCCATCAGCTCAGTTCCTTCTGGTAATAATATCCGGAGACATAATCATTGCCGACACGTGCGTAATGGTCGTTCACCGCATAACGGACGAAACCGCGCGCCTCGAAGGACTGGATGGCGCGGTCCTGGGTCGAGCGCACGTCGAGATTGATCATCGAAAAGCCGTTCGTCTTGGCCAGCGCCTCGGCTTCGGCGACGATCATCTGTGCCAGGCCGTGGCCGCGCGCCCAGGGGGCGACGAAGAAGGTCGTCAGCTGGCAGACGAATGCCTGCGCCTCGTTATTCCTCGGTGGCCTGACAATCTGGCACGAACCGGCAATCACCTTGTCGAGGCGCGCGACGACGAGGTGGCGTTCCGGAATCATCTGCACGCCGCGCCAGTAATCCTCCATCACCGAGCGGGGTGGCGGTGTCAGCCAGCCAAAGCCGCCGCCGGAACGGATCGCGCCTTCGGCGGCGTCGCACAGCTCGTCGACATCGACGCTGGAAAGGCGTGATGGGCTCTCCACGGAAATACGCGGGGTGTGCGTTGAAAGCTTTTTCAGACTCATGAGGAATGCGACCTTGCATGTTTTCGAGAACCGCGCGTCACGACGGTTAGCAAGCGAAGTCCTATCACAAGTCGGGCATCGGCAAAAGCCGGCTATTCCGGGCGTTGCCGGCGGAGCTCGTCCTCAAGCGCGCCAATCAGCCGGCGACAGGCCGCTTCGTCGAGTGTGCCGATCTGCTGCGCGACGAGGTTTGCCAGCTCGACAGCAGCGGGATGCGACCGGCTGGCGTCAACCGTCGGTTTCGGGTGCGATCGCGCGGCAAGCGTCTTCAGCTCTTCAGCGTCGTCCCAGATCAGCCCGAGCCAGGCACAGATCTGGTCGACAAAGGGGGCTGACGGCCGGCCGCGGGCACCCCTTTCAAGAGCCGATATATAGGCTGTCGACACACCGAGCTGTTCGGCCTGCTGTTGCTGCGTCAGGCCACGGGCCGCGCGGAGGTCGCGCATGCGCATGCCGAACGGTGTCATGTCGGCTGTCTTCGGCGCCGCAGCATGACATAGAGCGCGCCGTCACCGCCATCCGCCTGCCGTGCCGCGGAAATGGCGAGAACGCGGGACGAAAGCGGGGGCGTTTTCAGCCATAGCGGCACGAGGCGACGCAGCACGCCATTGCCGTTGGCGCCTTTTCCGGTGATGACAAGGACGCAGCGGCATCCCTGGCCCTCGGCACCGGCAATGAACCCCGCAAGTTTCCGCTCGGCCTGCGCTGCGGTCAGCCCGTGAAGGTCGAGCCGCGCCTCAATGGGCTGCTGGCCCTGTGCAAGGCGCCGGCGTGTCGAGCGGTCCAGCCCGGCATGTTCGCCGGACCGAAGGTCGATCGGCGTCTGCGCAACTGCGGTTTTTGTCTGAGTGACAGGCCGCGCCGCCGGCTTGGCGGGCCGTTTGCCGCGACGAGGGGAGGCAGAAGGTTTGGCGCGAACCGGCGACGGTGCCGGTTCATAGGCGGTCACGCTGTCTGCAAGCCGTTTCCAGACAAGCGCATCGTCATCCGTGGAACTGTCGCCTTGATTGCCCATCTGCCACGTCGCTCTCGCACGCGTCTCCTCATGCCTCGTCGGGTGTTTCCGTCTCGGCAAGCTTCCAGTTCGGATCGTCCAGCGTGAGGTCGCGCTCGAAAGTCCAGATGTCGATCAGATCGCGGGTCCCCGTATCCTCGTCCTCGATGCTGTTGTCGTCGCTGTCGGTCAGCATCCTGGTCTGGGTGCTCTGGAACTCGACGGTCACCGAGGCAACATTGTCAAACACCTTGGCGTCAACGATCTTCGCGTCACGAAGTTCATCGAGGGTGATGGTCAGGCTCTCGCCATCCGAGGCACGCTGCTGGATCGACTGCGTGAAACTCTGCAGCAGATCATAGCCGAGAAGGCGCTTCAGCTTCGCGATGTCGCCATCGGCATAGGCTGACAGGATCATCTCGAAGGCCGAGGCGGCGCCGGTCAGAAACTGTTTTTCCGAAAACTGGCGGTCGGCTTTTTTCAGCGCCGCCATGCCATGGCCCTCGGCGATGTCGGCACGGCGTCCGGAATCGATCGAGATGACGTCAGCCGAGTTGGCGTCGAAACGCGAGTCGCGCTGCGGCTGCTCGTCATAGCCGGTACGCTGCCCGAGAACGGAGCGCAGACGTAATACCAGAAGGACGGCAATCACAGCGAAAATGATGATATCGATAAACGGCACGAGATCCCCCAGCGGGATGATTTGGTCTTCTCCGCAAAGCGTCTTACAATGCGGCCTACAAGCATACATATGTTGCCGTAAGAATCCAGCAACCGGCTGGCGGCGAATTTTTCCGGCAAATTTTTCTGGAATGGGGCCAAAACGACGTGCCGTTTGTCTATCTCATAGCGATTTTTCTCTGGATATGGGCCGAAATCGAGGCTTTGGTGGCGCTTGGCGACACTGTCGGCGTGCTACTGACGCTGATCGGCATTTTTGTCACCGGAATGATCGGAATCAGCCTTTTGCGCTCGCAGGGGCAGCGCATTGCCGGCGAACTTCAGGCGCAGATGGCGCGCGCCGAGGCGCCGGTGGCGTCGCTCGCGGCAGGCGTTTCCAGCCTCGTCGGCGCGATTCTCATGCTGATCCCGGGTTATCTTACCGATGCCTGCGGCCTGATACTGTTTTTGCCTGTGATCCGCACACTTGCCGGGGCCATCATTCTGAAACGGATTGCGGCACGCGGCAGTTTCGCCATGCGGGGCGGCATGCCGTTTGGCGGGGCCTCATCCTTCGGTTTCCAATCCGGCCCTGCAGAGCCTGATCACGGCGCCTCCTGGCCTGGCGGGGCGCGGCGGACCGACACCGATGATGACGGGGTGATCGAGGGCGACGCCGTTGAGCGTCCGCTTCGCGACATCCCGCACAAGAAAGACTAGGCGCGGCTTCGCAACCGTGCTATCGCGGCGGCTTGGTGGCAGGGTTGCCATGCTGCCAGCCAGCTGATCGAGGGAAAGGATCATCTCATGTCGGAAAGCAACAATGCGGACACGAACGGCGCCGCCGCAGAAGACCAGCCGGCCGGCCGGCAGATCATCGTTCACGCGCAATATATCAAGGATCTATCGTTCGAGAATCCGAACGCGCCCGACATCCTGATCGACCCTCCGCAGCAGCCCGACGTGCAGATCGGTGTCAATGTCGGCGCGCGGGGCCTCAACAGCGAACAATATGAGGTGATCCTGTCGCTGTCGGCGAACGCGAAGACCGAGGACAAGGCCCTGTTTCTCGCCGATCTGACCTATGCCGCCATTGTCTCGGCGCCAGGTGCCAGCCGGGACGATCTGAATCCACTGATCATGATCGAGGCGCCGCGGCTGATGTTCCCGTTTGCCCGCGCCATCATCTCGGACATGACCCGCGACGGGGGCTTCATGCCGTTGAGCATCCAGCCGATCGATTTCGTTGCCGTCTACCAGTCCAACCTCGAACGCCAGCAGGAAGCACTGGCGGCGAACGGCGCTGAAGGCGAGGCCTGAGACTACGTAATCCGGCGCGTCAGCGCCGCCAGACTGGATCGGTCAGCCTGTCGACAAGCTCGGCATGCGCCGCCAGTTCAGCCTCGCTTGCCTCATGCGGCCGGTTGAATTTCGTCGGATCGACACGGATTGTGAACGCCTCGGCACCCTCAGCCCGGACCGGCCCGCTCTCCTTCGGAGCAAGACCCGAAGGCTCCAGTGACAGATCAGGCTGGCGACCTCCCAAAAGCTCGATATAGACCGATGCCAGAAGATCGGCATCGACAAGCGCGCCATGCAGGTCGCGATGACTGTTGTCGATTTCGAAACGGCGGCAGAGCGCGTTGAGATTGGCCTGCGCGCCGGGGAATTTGCGACGCGCCATGGTCAGCGTATCTGTGGCGCGGTCCATCGGAATGGTCGGCCGCCCAAGACGATCAAGCTCGGAATTGATGAAGCCCATGTCGAAAGGCGCGTTGTGGATAATCAGCTGCGATGTTCCGACGAATTCGAGGAAGCCGTCGGCAATCTCCTCGAAGGCCGGCTTGTCCGCCAGGAACTCGGCCGTCAGCCCATGCACCTCGACAGCACCGGCATCGATGTCGCGCTGCGGGTTGATATAGACATGGTACCGCTCTCCGGTCGGCGTCTGATTGACAAGTTCGAGCGCGCCGATCTCGATGATCCGGTGGCCGTCTGCCGGGTTGATGCCGGTGGTTTCGGTATCGAGGACGATTTCACGCATTGCCGGAGTCACTCCCTGTCGCATTCACAAGATCACACACCGGCCCGTCGAGGATTGTGGCGAGTGCGTCTCGCGCTGCCGCAAGCCCATGGTCCGTGTCGATCACCGCATCGGCGAGTCGACGCTTGTCGGACAGCGGCATCTGGCTTGCGATGATGGCATCGAGTTTCGCATCCGTCATCCCGGCGCGAACCAGCGCACGGCGGCGCTGTTCTTCCGGTGCGGCGCTGCACAGGATGACAAAATCACAGAGGGCTTCGCCAGCGGTCTCGAACAGAAGAGGTATGTCGAGAACAGCCACCGGCGTTCCGGATTGTCGATGTGTTTCCAGAAACGCGTCCCGGTCGGCGGCGACAAGCGGGTGGATGATCGATTCCAGCGCCTGCCGCAGCGCTGGATCGGAAAAGACGGCGGCACCGAGACGCTGTCGGTCTATCGAACCGTCGGGCGCCAGCATGTCATCGCCGAATGCCGCCGCGACGGCACCGACGGCACCGCCGCCCGGTGCCAAAAGCTCATGAACAGCAGCGTCGGCATCATGTACCGGGATACCGCGGTCGCGAATCATCGACACGGTGGTCGATTTCCCGGAGGCAATGCCGCCCGTGAGTCCGACGACGATCATCATCTCGCCCCCGTCGACAGCGTCAGCCCGTGATCGCGGAGAAACGCCGTGATCTCCAGCAGCGGCAGGCCGAGGATGCCGTAATGGCAGCCTTCAATACGGCTGAAGAGATGCATTCCGAGACCCTCGATCTGATAGCTGCCGGGACTCCAAAGCGCCGCCTCGCCGAGAAGATCGAGATAGGAATCGATTTCACCCTGATCGAGAGACCGCATTGTCAGCCCGGCCTCGGCAAGATGGTGCCAGATCCGTTCGCCGTCGCGAAACATCACGGCGGCCGTCAGCAACCGGTGAGGGCGTCCCTGAAGCCGTGCAAGCTGCGCCAAGGCGCCGGCGCGGTCCGCCGGCTTGCCGAGCATTTCGCCATCAATTTCCAGAATCTGGTCGGCCGCCAGAAGCAGTGTTCCCGGCGAAGCCGCCACCTTTGCGGCTGCAGCACGGCCCTTCATTTCAGCAAGGATCACGGCCACGTCGCCGGCGGCAATTCCCTCGGCCGCACAGGAGTGTCTGATCGACACCTCGTCGATCGAGGCAACGCACGTCTCGAAAGCGAAACCCGCCTGCTCAAGCAGCCTCTGGCGTGTCTGGCTGGCTGACGCCAGGATCAGCGGACCGGAAGGCAGCGTTGCGGCACCGGACGCCGCCGTCATGGCGCCTGCTCCTGCCAGGTGGTGTAAAGCTGGATCACTGCCGCGGCCGTCTCCTCGACGGATCGTCGCGTAACGTCGATCACCGGCCAGCGGCGCCTGGTAAACAGCCGCCTGGCATCGCGGACTTCCTGCGTGATCCTCTCGACATCGGTATAGGATTGGTTGCTTTCGTCCGACTGCGCGATCTGCCGTGTCTTGCGAACCACGCTCAGCCGCTTCGGGTCGTTGGTCAGGCCGACGATGAACAGATTGAGCCCGTCGATATAATGTTCGGGGAAGGGGACGTCCGGCACCAGCGCGTAATTGGCCACCTTGTAGCCGCGGTGCGCTAGATACATCGAGGTCGGTGTTTTTGAGGTTCGCGAGACCCCGACGAGGAGGATCTGGGCATCATGAAGCTCGTTCATGTTCAGCCCGTCATCATGCCTTACCGCGAAATCGACCGCGGCCATGCGGTCGAAATAGGCGCTGTCGAGCTGCCGCTGGCCGCCAGGCCGGTTCCGCATCGGCTTGCCGAGAATTTTCGCCAGCATGTCGACCACCGGATCGAGAACCGAAACATGGGGAATCCCGCGTTCGGTGCAGCGGCGCTCGAACTCGGCCCGAAGGTCCTCATCAACGACACTCATCAGGAGAATGCCGGGATTGCGGTCGATGCCGGCGAAAACGGCATCGACATGATGCAGGCTGCGAACAAGGGTCCAAACATGTTCGGTCGTCCGGACATCGGAAAACTGCGCGACACAGGCGCGGGTCACCTGATGCACGGTTTCACCCGTCGAATCGGATACCAGATGAAGGTGGAGCAAGCTGTCCGTCATGCCCGGAAAAATAGGACGGTGGACGGAAGCTGTCACGAAATTTCGCTGCAGGTGCCCTGTGGGAAAGCTGTGCCGAACTGGCGGCATTCTGGGGACGGATCGAGAGCATTCCATGGCGGCTGTGGATTGCAGGGCTGTCATCCTCCGGCAAATCATATGGGGAAAACAGCATCATGACCACCTCCGGAATATGGGGATATCCGCAATTTCTCCTGAAAATCAATTGGAGTATTCTCTGCATTCGTGATGTGTTTGGTGGATAACCTGTGGACAGAACTGCGACAACGATGTTTCACAGGGCCTACCAAATCCACCAATTCTTTATATATATCTCTATTATATAGAGAGAGACTTCCCGATGCCGAACCCCTTCATGACGACCCTCGCCGGAACCCACGGTGAAACGCCGCCCGTATGGCTCATGCGTCAGGCTGGACGTTACCTTGCCGAATATCGGGAGGTCCGCAGTTCGGAACCCGATTTCATTTCCTTCTGCCTTAATCCCGAAAAGGCGGTCGAGGTCACTCTGCAGCCGATACGAAAATTCGATTTCGATGCGGCCATCATATTCTCTGACATCCTCATGGTCCCTTGGGCCATGGACAGAAATGTCAGATTTGTTCCCGGCACCGGACCCGTTCTCGACCCGCTGCGGCAATTCAGTGACATGGATACGGGTAGCCTTGCGGCTTTTGCGGACCGCCTGCAGC
>JAYYLR010000091.1:0-2903 GCA_036143955.1 Pseudomonadota bacterium
GCCGGCTTGGCGAGCGATGTCCGCCAGATCACCTCGCCGCTCGCCGGATCGAGCGCCACCACATCGCCGGCTATGGTCACCGTGACGACCGCGCTTCCGGTGAAGACCGGCGTTGACTGCACGGTATCGAAATCCCGTTTCTGGCCGCTGTCGAACCGCCAAAGCGGCGCAAGCTCGCCGACTGTCCCAGCCGTGATCCCGTCTCCGGAGAAATGCCGGTGCGCTGCCGCGTTGCCGGGGCTGGACCGCCACTCTGCCACCGCAGGCGAGATGACAAGCGCAAGCAGCATGCTTGCCGTCAGGCACATGAAACGCATGGCGGACATGATCGACACCGGCCGGAGCCTAGCCCTTCATCGGCGTGGCACCGCTTTCGGCGCGCCAGATCAAACCGTCTTTCTTAAGATAGACAGCCAACAGCGCGTCCTCGTCGCCGGACGCGTAGGTAACGAAACTGTGCACCACGAGAATGTCGTCATTCTCGTAGAGACAGCGCTGCTTCTCGGCCGTCATCGTCCTGATCCACGCAATGGCGTCCGGCGTCAGCATGTCGGCCTTCGTCATCACCTTTCCAGACGAGTGGAAGACCGCCTGAAAATCATCGTGATGGATCGAGGCGAGGAGTTCGGCGTCCGCCGTTTCGAAGGCGGCAACCCATTTGTCAAAAAGCATTTCGTGATCTCCGTCTGTCCGGCTCGGTTCTGTCGCTGTTATGAATAATCGTCCATGACCTCGCCGCGATGCGGCGTCACCACGACTCCTTCGAAGAGATGGCCGTATTTCTCGGCAAACTCGGCACCGGCTTCCTGCCATACCCTGTCGCAGGCCTCATAGGCGGCCATGTCGCGATATTCCAGCCAGTTGCCGATCATGAACTTGCCCTCGGGAAGAAACATGCGGCTGGAATGGAATTTCGTCATGCCGAGCGGCCTGAGCCTGTCGGCAAGCGGGCCCATCTCGTCCCTGAACACCTCGCGCGCCCTGTCCATCGAAGCCTCGTCGGGATATTCGATCGTGGTGAAACTGATAACAGCGTCAGACATTCTTCATTCTCCCTTATCGTGATGGTGTGTATGCGCCTTTCGCGGCTTGGCCCTGCGGTCTTCATGTTCCCTTAATGTAGCAGATAATCTACCTTGCTCCGAGAATTAGGATGCCCTCATGGACGCGGACCCCCTCATCATGGTGCTCACGGTCACTTCGGTGGCGTTCATCTCCTCGATGCTGACGGCGCTTGTCGGTGCCGGCGGCGGAACGGGGCTTCTTCTTGTCATGCTCTGGTTCGTTCCGGCGGCGGGCGTCGTGCCGGTCCACGGATGCATTCAGCTTGTGTCGAACACCGCGCGGGTGGTGCTGTTCCGGCGACATATGCACTGGCCCGCCATCATCCGTTTCGTGATCCCGATGCCGGCGGGCGTCTATGTCGGGCTGCAGCTCCACGGCATGATGAGCCAGGCCGCGCTTCAGCTTGTCATCGCCGGCTTCGTGCTGCTGTCGCTTCTGGTGCGCGTGCCGGACGCGGCGGCCGGACGCGGGTTCCCGTCCTGGGCCTATGTTCCGGTCGGTTTCCTGATCGGCGGCGCGAACGTTCTTGTCGGCGTGCTCTCGCCGATCCTCGGCGCCATCCTTCGCTTCGAACGGCTCGACAAGGAACGGATGGTCGGCACGCTCGGCTTCTTCGGTTTTGCCGGCAATGTCTTCAAGGTCGCGGGCTTCGCGCTCGTCGGCTTTTCCTTCGCAGACTACCTGCCGATGATCGCCTGTGCCTCGGTTGCGGCCATTCTTGGCAATGTCGCGGGGCGGCGCCTTCTTGGCGGCATCTCGTCAGCAGGCTTCGCCAGGGCGTTTCAGGTCATGCTCGGGCTGCTCGCGCTGAAGCTTGTCTGGGACGCGCTTTCCGGACTTGTATGACCGGCCGCCTGCCCGCTCAATCGTAGAGCGGCAGCACCTTCTGCACCGAAGGGCGCGACTTCATCATCTCGTCATGCGCCTTCAGCTTCGGGAAGTCCTCGAGCGACACGC
Organism: Pseudomonadota bacterium; assembly: GCA_036143955.1. Lineage (GTDB taxonomy): Bacteria > Pseudomonadota > Alphaproteobacteria > Puniceispirillales > Puniceispirillaceae > UBA8309. The sequence continues at coordinate 2,023 of JAYYLR010000091.1, forward strand.
CGTCCGGCCCGAGCCATCTCGTGATCAGGGCCAGGTAGGGATCGCACATCGAGTAGCTGTCGCCGAGGACCCAGGGCCCGCTGAAATAATGATCCTCGATCATCCGTGCATGCTCGGCCATGTTGGCGGCGACCTTGGCCGTCATCGCCGCCCGCGCGTCCTCGTCGTCGGCCCATCTGTAACCGCGGTGCTTGTGCGCGTGGGCAACATGGACCGTCGAGGCAAGATACATGTTGAAGGCCTGCGCCTCGGCAAGTGCGAAGGGATCGGTCGGCGCCAGGCAACTGCCGGGATGCGTCTGCGCGATATAGAGAAGGATGGCCGGGTTCTCGGTCAGGATCCCGTCCGGAGTCACCAGAGCCGGGACACGCCCCTTGGCGTTGATCGACAGGAAGTCGGGCCCGGTCTGTTCGCCGCTTTCGAAATCGACATGCCGCGTCTCGAAATCGGCGCCCGCGTCATGAAGCAGGATATGCGGCGCGTAGGCGCATGATTTCCGCGAATAGTAGAGCGTCAGCATCGATGGACCATCCTCCTGTCGGCGCCCTCGATGCGCCACCTTCATCATCCGGCCCGCCGAACGGCAATGCAACCGGCAATCCTTGGCACCCGGCACCGGGTCGACAGCCCCACGGCAATCTGCAACACTCGAATCACTGCTTTGAAGTGCACGTTGAGAGGGAGACGATTATGACGAACATGTTCAGGAAATCCTTTGAAGACGCAGACGAAGTGAAGACACCGGACAAGACCCACGCATCGGTGGTCAAGCTCGGCAATGTGAATGTCACCAAGCTGATCCTCCAGCCCGGCTGGAAATGGTCCGAATGCGTGAAGCCTGTGGTCGGCGGCGACAGCTGCCAGGCAGGCCATGTCGGCGT
>JAYYLR010000092.1:0-10945 GCA_036143955.1 Pseudomonadota bacterium
ACGGCGGCGACCGACAGCCTTTCGACCGTCTGCTGCAGCCGCAGCTGGTGCTGCGCGCGCTCGTTCATCGACTGCAGCAGGTCGCGGTTCTGCCGCTGGATGATCATCTCGGTCTGGGTGCGCATCAGGTCGCCGGCACGGGTGATCCGTTCGGACAGCCGCGAAAGCCGTTCGGAAAAGGCGCGGCAGCTGTCGAGCGCCGGTGTCATCCGCCTGCCGAGGAATCCGGGAACGCCCTGGAAGCCCTCCAGCCGCGAGAGCTGCAGGCTGGCGATGCGGTCCATCAGGATCGCCTCATAGGCCTTCGTCGCGGCAAGCCTGTAGGAGGTCTTCGAATAGATTTCCTCGAGATCGGCGGCCTGCGTCGACAGCACCGTCAGAAGCTGCTGAACCTGGCCGTCAGGCTGCTTGATCTGCGCCGCCAGGTCGGTCGTCAGCCCGGCAACCGTGCTTTCGATCCGGCCGAGCGTGGCGCTGTTCTCGCGCACCGAGGCGAAGCCGATCAGTGCCAGAAGACGGTAGGTCTCGAGCTCGACCACACGCTGCACGACGCGGCCCATGCGGTTGGCCGAGATCCGGTCGTTGAACAGCGCGATCCGCGAAAACCCGGCGCTGTCGATGTCGAAGGCGAAATGGATCTGCGCGTCGCCGCCGCTGAAATGGTTCGAGGCGATGGCGCGGCTCTGCATCATCTTCATCATCTTTTCCGGTGTCAGGCCGCGCGGCGACTTGCCGCCGATCTCCAGCCAGATGGCGTGGAAGACCGGCGCCGGAATGCCGGCCGCCCAGGCCAGCGGAAGATGCTCCAGCGAAGGGTCGAACGCGTCTTCGAGAAGGCCGGTGGCACGTTTCTGCCCCTTCTCCACGAAACTGACGGACATGAACTCGGTATGCTGCTCAACCCGCAGCGCGTAGCCGTCCATCTCCAGCCGCAGGAATTTCGACCCGGCCGGCAGCGGGTCGCGCCCGGCGGCCTCGAGAAAGGCGTTGATATAGTCGATGACGGCGCCGGAGTTGCCGTCGGTCAGGAACACGTAGCGGATGAACCGCCCGGCCCCCTCGAATTCGTGAAAGGCGCGGGCATGAAGCTCATCGGACAGGACGCGGCGCTGGGAATGTTCTTCCATATCGGCACTACCTTCCATGCTTGATCCGTTGCTGCGTCCCCTGCCGCGTAATGGACACCGGCGCCCGCCGGACCATGGCCCGAAATAGGATGCCGCCCGCGCGGTCAGCGCGGCAGAATGGCCTCGATGGCCGCCCTGACCTTGCGCGAATCCGGCGCTGTTGTCGAGGCGAACCAGTCGACAATACGCCCGTCGGCATCGATCAGATGCTTGTAGAAGTTCCAGCGCGGCGTCATCATCCGGCCCTGATCCCGTGCCCAGCGATAATAGGGATGCGCGTCCTCGCCCTTCACCTTTACCGCCTCGGTCATCGGGAAATCGATTCCGTAATTGATTTCGCAGAACTGCTTGATCTTGCTGTTGCTGCCATATTCCTGGCCGCCGAAGTCACGGCTCGGCACGCCGATCACGACCAGCCCGCGCGCTTCATACTCCTCCCAGACACTCTGCAGCGCCTCGTATTGCGGCGTGAAACCGCACATCGACGCCGTATTGGTCAGAAGGATCGCCTTGCCGGCATAGTCGGCAAGCCGCAGCTCGCCGCCCTCGATGTTCTCGAACACGAAATCATGTGCCGTCGGCTCCGCCCTTGCGGCCGTCTGCAGCATTGTCATCTCCATCACGAAAATCGCACAAAGACAGGCGACAGCAACGTTAATCCGGCTTATAAGACCTCTGCGCATGCGCGCCGCTCCCTGTGTCTGGTGGTACCCGGGTTATGTAGGGAGTGCCGGCCGCTTTCCAAGTCCGGGGCGGGACGGCTGTGTGGGGAAACGTGCTTTATGGACGACAACAAGCAGATCATCGACCAGGCCAGTGCAGACGGCAATGTCATGGAGCGGGTGCTCAGCGCATTCGACGGGCTCTACGACAATGCCACGACCTTCATTTCGGGCGCTGCCGCCAGTGCCGGAGAGGTCGGCAGCGACCTTGGCGGCAATGCCGGTGAGATTGCCGGATCGCTTGGCGAAAAGGCCGGAGAAATTGGCGAGAAGGCTGGCGGCGTTGCGGCCGGGATCGGCGCCACCGTCGGCGACAAGCTCGACACCGCGGTGACCTTCGCCAAGGGCCTGCTCGGCGGCTGAGACGGGCCCCTCCCCGGGGCATCAAACCTGATCCCAAAGGACAAATCGACGCGCGCGCCGATTGCGGGCGTGACTTCGCCAGCGGCGATGGCTACGCTTTGGTTTATTGTTTTCAACAACGCAAAGGAGGTGATCTGATGTCTAGTTCGATCGGTATTGATAACGCAATGGTGACGGGCGGATTGAAGAGCAGCCTCGTCAGTTACGCCTGACAATCGCTTTTTGCGCTTATCTGAACCATCAAGCGAAAAGGGAGGCCGCCGGCCTCCCTTTTTTTATCCTGGCGGGGCGGCCTGTCAGTTCGCCTTCTTGTAGGCTTCGATGGCGGCTGCAAGCTGCTTCTTCTCCGAACAGTTGAAGTAGCAGCTCTTGCTGAGGCGGGCCAGCATCTGCTCCGCGCCTTCAAGGTTGCCAAGCGTCAGATAGAGCTCGCCCTTGTATTCCAGCGCCCCCTTATGCTTCGGATTGATTGCCAGCGCGCGGTCGTAAGCCGCCTCCGAACGCGTATAGTCGCCAAGCTTGCGCGAGGCGAAACCGGTCAGGTTCCAGGCGTCGGCGTTGTCCGGATCGGCGGCCGTTTCGGTTTCGAGCAACGCAAGCGCAGCATTGAAATCCTCTTTCTTGATGAGGACGGTCGCCTTGCGCATCGCCTTCGACATTGTCGCCGTATTGTAGCTTGAGCTGGACTCGCCAGACCCGCCCGAACTGCTGGACCCGCCGGGATCGCTTCCCGCGGCGCGGGCCGGGCCCGATGCGATGGCCAGAGCCAGCGCGATCACGGCGATGCCGGCAAGAAGCCAACCTGTCATGGCACGACGCATATTCGCCTGCGTCTCGGCATGCGCGCGCGGGCTCATGAGTCCGTCTTTCCGCCGGCCGCGATCCAGTCGCTGATGCCGCCGACATTCTTCACATTCGTATAGCCCATGTCGCTAAGCGTCTTGCCGGTCAGTGCCGCCATGCCGCCGGCCGCGCAGACGATCACGATCTCGCTGTCCTTCTGCAGGGCCGGGTTGTGGAAATTGGTCGACTCGTCGGCGGCGAATTCGATGAAGCCTCGCGGAATCCGCAGGGCGCCTGCGATGGTGCCGGTCTCGGCGATCGCCGCGCTGTCGCGCACATCCAGAAAGACGGCGCCGCCGCCGTCATGGATCTTGATCCCGTCCTCGGCGCTGATCCGCGGAACCGCGGCATTGGCCTCGGCCAGATAGTCTTTTGCCTGTTTCATGCTGCCCTCGTCTGTCAGGCCCGCCTTGTCGGGCCGGCTGTCCCCCGGGTTTCCGATGGATGTTCGATGCTATGGAGATAGGCGCTGGCGCCGGAGGTTCAAGCGGCGTCAGCCACCGGCCGCGATGGCCTCGCTGACTGTCCCGCCGCACAGCGCCTGAAGCTGCTGCGGCGTCGCCTGAAAAACGCAGTGCGGATGCCCGGCGGCGGACCAGACGGCGGCAAAGCGGAACAGCGAGCTGTCGATGAACACGGGCAGTCCGTCCGGCAGGCCGATCGGCGACACGCCGCCGATGGCGTATCCGGTCGCCGCCTTGACCCGCGCCGCATCCGGGCGGCGGCAGGGCGCCGTGCTGCCGACACTGATGGCAAGGGCGGCGGCATCGCACTGCCTGTCGCCGGCGACCAGCGCGATCACCGGGACGTCATCCTCGCCATGAACAAACATCAGCGTCTTGACGATGGCGCCGACCTCGACACCCAGCGCAGCTGCCGCTTCCTGCGCGCTTCGCGCCGTGTCCGCAAGCGCGATCACGTCATGCTGGTGCGCGGCCTCGGCAAGCCGTGCGACGACATGCCTTACAGAGGGATGTGACAAATACCTATCGGACATGTCGGCCGGACTCAGCCATGGTCACGCATAATCCGGAAGCGCCACCGGCGGCGGCGATTTCAGTGCCTCGGCAAGTACCCTGATATGCTCAGGCGTGATGCCGCAGCATCCGCCGATGATGTCGGCACCGCTCTGGGCCCAGCTCTCGGCGTAGCGAAGATACGCCTCCGGCGTAATGTCCTCGCGAAGCTGATGAACCGAGCTGTTCGAACCCTCATACTCGTCGTCGATCAGCGGGAAGGCATTGGCATAGACCCCGATCATCGGCCGCGCCGCGCCGTGCTGCCGCGCGAAGGCTTCCAGCTCCGAGCGCGACAGCGCGACCGCATCATTCATCACTTCCGGCTGGCTGCAGTTGAACAGCAGGGCATCGAACCGCATCCCCTCGATCGACAGCAGCAGCTCCGACAGCGGCTCGCCCGACCGGAGGCGCGGCGCGCCCGCGACCGGGTCTCGGTCCTCCAGCGTCACCGAAACCCACAGATCGGCGGCGCAATCCTCGAACACGTCGAGAAAGGTTGTCACCTCGCTGACCGAGCCGAGCGTCTCGCCCATGAAGATATCCGCGACCGGCGCCAGGAACCGGCGGAAATGCTGCATCATCCGGCGCGCCCCGCGCACCTCGAATTCCTCCGGCTTGTAGCTTCCGAACATCGGCGGGATGCTTGCCGCCACATGGACCTGATGCGGCACCGCATCGGCCGCGTCGCGGGCCAGCTTCGCGGCCAGCGTCAGCAGTTCCTCGGACTGCGCCTCATAGCGGTCCTCGCCGATATGGTAGGGCACGACGGAATAGGTGTTGGTGGCGATGACATCGGCGCCCGCACTGATGAAGTCATCATGCGCGTCGCGCACCATCTGCGGCGCTTCCATCAGTGCCAGCGCCGACCATTCCGGCTGCCGGAACGGCGCACCCATGCTTGCGAGATGGCGGCCAAGCCCACCGTCGAGAATGATCATTGCCCGCCCTCTGCTGTTCGTCGGCCCATGGTAGGCCGCAACACTCTGCCGAAGCAAGGCGGCGTGCCTGCATGCGACGCCGTGAACCAGAGCCGGACCTGTCCGCGTCAGTCGCCGCTCATCGCCTTGTGAATTGCCGCCCGTCCGTCGCCATGGCATTGTGCAGCCTGACGTTACCGAGCGGACGAGCGACGGGATGTACGACCCCGGACTGGCGGCGCGCCTCGACGACATCATGGCCGGCATGCTGGAGATGGAAGTCACCCGCATGTTCGGCGGCTATGGGTTCCTGATGAACGGGCATATGTGCGCCGGCATCTGGAACGACATGCTTGTCATCCGCATCGGCACCGACGGGTGGAAGGCGATCAGCGGCGAGCCGCATGTCAGGCCGATGGATTTGACCGGCCGCGTGATGAAGGGCTGGGCGATGATCGCGCCTGAAGGCGTCACAGAGGATTCCGACCTGCAGCGCTATGTCGACATGGCGATCATGTTCTGCGCCGCGCTGCCGCCGAAACCGGGACAATAGGACGGCGGCGGCGCTGCCCCGTTCAGCCGACGGTGAAGCCGCACATGGTGGCGATGGCACGGACGACGTCCTGGCTTCGCGCCGCGATGGGGAGGATGGCGATGGCCACCAGCATCACCCCGCCCCAGATCAGCCAGACCGACCTGTCTGCCGAGACCGCCGGCGCGTCATGTTCCTTGGTGTGCGCCGCTCTGTCCTCGTGTTCCGTATCTGGCCGAATGGCAGGCATGGTCAGGACAGCTTCATCACGAATTCGAGGCCGGACTGCGAGCCGACATAGAGCCCGGGCTTCTGCATCGACAGCGAGACGAGAAGATTGCCGCCGCCGTCGAGCATCACGTCGACCCGGCTTCCCTGGATTCGGACAACCGTTCCGGTGGCGTCATTGCCGGTGTCGGTGCAGTGGAGTGTCACCTTCTTGTCGAGCGTCAGCATGTCTGCCCCCTTTGGTCAGTGAACCGTATCACAGCCGTTCATTGAAGGTCGATGGCGTGCGCTTTCAGGTCCTCGATCCGGCAGACCGCCAGTGTGACGCTGTTCGTCGCCAGGAGCCGCACCTTCGGCGCGCAGCCAGCTTCCCGGGCCTGCTCCCAGCGGCCGGCGCACAGGCACCAGTTGTCGCCGTCCTTCAGCCCCGGAAAGCCGAATTGCGGCATCGGGGTCGACAAATCGTTGCCGACAGACTTGCTGAAGGCGAGGAATTCGTCGGTCATCACCGCGCAGACGGTGTGCAGACCCTGGTCCTGCGGACCGGTATTGCAGCAGCCGTCGCGGAAGAAGCCTGTCATCGGGTCCTCGGAACAGCCCTGAAGCCGCCCGCCAAGCACGTTTTTCTGCCCGTCCGGGCGTCCCTGCGATCCGTCCATGTCAGTCTCCGTCCGCCGTCATTGCCGTCTCATCGAGATATGGGGCGTCGAGAACCGCCATTCTAGTCTCGATGGCCGTTTCGAGGCTTGCCATGAAATCGCGGCGCGCCATGCCGGGGGCGATGGCGGGAAGGAACTCGACCTCGATCCTGCCGGCCCGCTTCGTCCAGCTGTTGCGCCCCCATACATGGCCGGAGTTCAGCGCGATCGGCACCACCGGAAGGCCTGTCGCCTCGTAAAGCGCGAAGACCCCGACCTCGTATTTATGCCGTGCGCCCGGCGCGACGCGGGTCCCCTGCGGAAAGATCAGCAGCGACCGGCCGGCATCACGCGCCGCCACCGCATCGTCGCGAAGCTGGCGCAGCGCCCGCATGCCGGCCGACCTGTCGACGGCGATGCATCCCGCCCGGCCGAAATACCAGCCGAGAAGCGGCAGCTTCAGCAGTTCGCGCTTCAGCACCACGACGGGCGTTCGCAACAGCAGCGACAGCACGATGGTCTCCCATGCCGACTGGTGCTTGGCGGCATAGATGACCTGGCGCCCGTGGTGAATCTCGCCGCTCACCCGGTGCGTCGCCCCGACAATTCGCAGCAGCAGCAGCGTCAGCAGGCCCCAGAACCGCGCCACGGCCTGGATCGCCGCCGCCGGCAGCAGCATCGTCGGCAGCGCCAGAATGGCCAGCACCGCCGTCACGCCGTAAAACAGGATGTTGAAGATCAGCGATCTGAGATACATCATGGCGGCGACAATAGGCGCAATCGCCGGCCCGGGCAATCAGCTCCCTGGGCCATCAGCTCCGGGGGCAATCGGCTCCGGGGGTGATCACATGCAGGGGCAGGAACGGGACAGGACCGGATGACCGAGGATCACGTCTGGCAGCAACGGGCCGAGATGGCGCTTGCCTCGGCCGCCGCCGCCGCGCGGCTGATCACCTATGCCGAGCTTGCCGACGCCGCCGGCATTTCCGGAAAACACCGCATTAACAGGCTGACGGCATGGCTCGAAGCGCGGCTCGAGGCCGAGGTGCGCGATGGCGGCCCGATGCTGTCGGCGCGGGTGATTTCGCGGGCGCGCGGCGGGCTTCCGGCCCCGGGTTTCTTCATCAAATGCGCGGCGCTCGGCCTCTATGACGGGCCGCCGGACGGCCCGCAGGCCTACGCCTTCCACCTGAACTGTCTTCGCTGACCGGCCTTCGCTGACCGGATGGCGACCAGAGATGCCTAGCCGTCGACCCGGATGTGAAAGGTGAATATGCCGTCCTCGGCGTCGCTTCGCAGCAGCGTCACGCCGGCGGTATCGCAGAAATGCTCGAAATCCAGGGGTGCCGCCGGGTCGTCGGCCTTCACCTCGAGGATGCCGGAGGTCATCTGCCCGATCTGGCGGCGCGCCTTCAGCACCGGAAGCGGGCATTTCAGCCCGGTCAGGTCGAGGCTCACCGAGATTTGATCGTCTGTCACGCCATCCATGCGCCGACCCTAGAACGCAACTGCGCGCGGTACCAGCGCCAAATCATCGCAGCGCGGCTTGCCTTGAGGCGTTGCCGCCAGCTAGATAGGCGCATGAGCATCTGGGGCATGATCATCGGCGGCGCTGCCGGCGCCGCCCTCGGCGGGCCGATCGGCGCGCTTATCGGCGCTGCCGCCGGCATCGCCGTCGAGCGTGGCATCATCGCGCCGGCGCGGGCCGAAGCCGGCGGTTCGGACAGCGGGCGCGGCGTCGCCTTCACCGTCGCCGTGATCGCCCTGTCGGCAAAGATGGCGAAGGTCGACGGCGTCGTCACCCGCAACGAGATCGCCGCCTTCCGGGCCCGCGTCCATATCCCGCCGGGCGAGGTGGCGCAGGTCGGCCGCTTCTGGGACCTGGCGCGGCAGACGCCTGACGGGTTCGAATCCTACGCCCGCCAGGTCGCCGGCATGTTCAGCCCCCGCGCGCCGGTTCTCGAACAGCTTCTCGACCTGCTGTTCCACATCGCCGGGTCAGACGCCACCATCTCCGAGCCGGAGATCGAGTATCTGGCCCGCGTCACCGACATCTTCGGCTTCTCCGAGGACGACTTCCGGCGCCTGCTGGCGCTTCACGCCGCCGAAGGCCCGAAACCGTGGGACATTCTCGGCGTCGACCCCGACATTCCGGATGACGAACTGCGCCGCCACTGGAAGGCGCTGGTGCGCGACCACCACCCCGACAGGCTGACCGCCGACGGCATGCCCGAGGAGTTCGTCGCCGCCGCGAACGACCGCCTGGCCCGCATCAACGCCGCCTATGACGCGATGGCGCGGGCCCGCGGCATGGCGACGGGGGCGGGCTGAGATGCCGACACCGCTCCTGACCATCGCCTCGGCCGGGATCAATCTCGGCGACCGCTGGCTTCTTCGCGGCGCCGACCTGACGCTTCATGCCGGCGACAGGCTGGCCCTCGTCGGGCGCAACGGCGCCGGCAAGTCAAGCCTGATGAAGCTGATGGCCGGAAGCGCCGACATGGATGAGGGAAGCTACTGGATGGCCCCCGGCGCCAGCGTCGCCTATCTTCCGCAGGCGCCGGTGATCCCGCCCGGCATGACGCTGCGAAGTGTCGTCATCGCCGGCCATGACGCCGACTGGCTCGGCCGGCCGGTGCCGGTCCACAAGGCCGAGGAGTTCCTGCAGCGGCTCGGGCTCGACCCGGACCGGCTGTCGGACGGGCTGTCCGGCGGCGAGGCGCGCCGCGTGTCGCTGGCCCGCGCGCTCTACACCGAGCCCGACGTCCTGCTCCTCGACGAGCCGACCAACCATATGGACATGCCGACCATCGAATGGATGGAGGAGATGCTGCGCCGGCACCGCGGCGCGCTTCTGGTGGTCAGCCACGATCGCGCCTTCCTTCGCAACCTTGGCACCGGCATCGTTTGGCTTCACAACGGAAAGCTGCGCCGCCGCGAGGGCGATTTCGCGCAGTTCGACGACTGGTCCGAGGGCATCCTCGCCGAGGAGGCGGTGGTGCTCCACAAGATGGACCGCCGCATCGCCGCCGAGACGAAATGGTCGCGCGAGGGAATCTCGGCCCGCCGCAAGCGCAACCAGGGCCGGCTTCGCGAGCTTGAGGCGCTTCGCCTCGAGCGCGCCCGCACCGGCGGCATCACGCAGCGCGCGATGAAGATGGAGACCGGCCCGGCCGAGGGCGGCGGCCAGCTGGTGCTGGAGGCCATCGACCTGTCGATCTCGGTGCCGCTGCCACCGACCGAAATGACGGGGTCCGGCGAGGATGACGCCGCCGCGCGGCGCCAGCTCCTGAACCATTTCAACATGCTGGTCCGGCGAAGCGACCGCATCGGCATCGTCGGGCCGAACGGCATCGGCAAATCGACCCTTGTCCGCGTCCTTCTCGGCCATGCCGACCCGGACGGCGGGCGGGTCCGCCAAGGCTTCGGCCTCAACCCGGCCTATTTCGACCAGCAGCGGAGCGCGCTGGACCGCAATTCCTCGCCCTGGACCGTGCTCACCGGCGGCAGCAGCGACATGATCGAGGTCGCCGGCCAGCAGAAGCACGTCACCGCCTATCTCCGCGACTTCCTGTTCGACGACCACAAGATGACGCAGAAGGTGGCGACGCTGTCGGGCGGCGAGCAGAACAGGCTTCTTCTGGCGAAGCTGTTCGCCGAGACGCACAATTTCCTGGTCCTCGACGAACCGACGAACGATCTCGACATGGAGACGCTCGACCTTCTCCAGGAGGTGATCGCCGATTATGACGGCACCATCCTGATCGTCAGCCACGACCGCGATTTCCTCGACCGCACGGTGACCTCGCTTCTCGCCTTCGAGGGCGCGGCCAGGGTCAGCGCGCATGCCGGCGGCTACACCGACTATCTGGAGCGCCGCCGCGCCGCTGAGGCCCGCCGCGCCGCGAAGGAGGACGGCGGCAGGAGCCGCGCCAGGTCCGGCGCCAGGTCAGGCAACAAATCCGGGTCCGCAACGGCGCGCAGGCCGACCGGCAACCGCAAGGCGAAGCTCAGCTTCAAGGACCGGCACGCGCTCGACACGCTTCCCGGCGAGATCGAGGCGCTGGCGGGCGAGATCGCCGCTCTCGAGGCGAAGCTTGCCGACCCGGCGCTGTTCGCCAGCGACCCGGACGGCTTCAACAGCGCCGCCGACAGGCTGGCCGCGGCGCGCGAAGAGACCGAGGCGAAGGAGCTTCGCTGGCTCGAGGCGGCCGAGGCCGAGGAAGCGCTGAACAGCGGGTGAGGCCGACCACCACCCTGCCCATGGCAAGCCTGCCGGCTTTATGGAAGCAGACCGTGCCGCCTGTACAGTCACGTTTATGTGAGGCGGCGGCGGCGGGCCGGTGATGACGGAGCCCTGCCCCGCCCTCTCTTGACCCGCCGCATGGTCCGGGCCTAGTCTGCGCGCGCTGTCAGATGGCCGGATGGCCGCTGCCCGCGCCCTTCACGGGCCGGGGAGAGGAAAGTCCGGGCTCCACAGGATCGGGATGCCGGGTAACGCCCGGCGGGGGCGACCCCAGGGAAAGTGCCACAGAAAACAGACCGCCGGCGCCGTC